>JBHBMT010000172.1:0-26945 GCA_041773075.1 Moraxella sp. | reverse complement strand
GGTAGATACTATCAGACTTACCAAATTCACTTGGTAAATCTTCCCAAGGTATACCTGTACGAATACGAAATAATATCCCTTCTATTGTTAATCTTAGATTGTGCTTGTTGTAGATTCCTAATTGCAGTAAAATAATCTTTAGCTTGTGCCATTGTTCATCTATGAGTAAGGTGCGAGTCATAACGATTTTGGTACCTTGGTTGGGTCAGAGCTTCCATTTTACCAAAATCGTTTTTTCTTTTGTTTATAATTGTCAGGATGCCCTAAATTATCACTTTCTATTTGCTATTATTTTATTTCAAAATAAATCATAAATACAGAATTAATATTTAACTATCTGTTACAAGAAAATAGGTGGAATAAAAGTCAGTGCATTAGCTTAAAAAAGCAGCAAGATTTGTTATAATACCCTCTTTCTTGTTCTTTGATTTTGAAGTTGAGCAATCTCATGACACGTCCTAATACTGCCACTACCTTAAATCCGCTCTTTAATCCCCAAGTGCTTGATGATTTGGGACGTTTTCCCCAAGATGAGCTGATGGCGGCGATTGATTTGGGGTCTAATAGTTTTCATCTTGCCATTGGGCGTGTTGACCATGGAGAGGTGCGCAAAGTGGTGTCATTGTCCGAAAAAGTGCAATTGGCAGCAGGATTGGATGATAATAATGAGCTTAGTGAAGAGGCGATGGTGCGCGGCTTGACCTGCCTTACCAACTTTAATCAGTATTTGGATGCGGTACCAAAAAGCAAAGTGCGTGTGGTAGCAACCAATGCACTGCGTAAAGCTGAAAATCGTCAAGTGTTTATTGACCGCGCCAATCAAATTTTAAGCTCGCCTATTGAAGTGATTGCAGGACGTGAAGAGGCGCGCTTAATTTATTTGGGGGTTTCACACACCAATGCAGGGACAGACAAGCGTCTTGTGATTGATATTGGCGGAGGCTCTACAGAGTTTATTATCGGCAAAGGTTTTGACCCTATTGAAATTGAAAGCTTGCAGATGGGGTGTGTGGCATTTACCAAAAAGTTTTTTGCTGATGGCTTGATTACCGAAAAAGCGTTTGATGACACCCAAAAAGCGACTGAAACGGAATTATTGCGTATTGCCAAGCGCTACAAAAAAACAGGCTGGGACAATGTGATTGGCTCATCAGGCACTATGAAGGCAGCGACATTGGCTTTGGCGGAGCTTGGGTTTGACGAAAAAGGCATTAGTTTTGAGGGCATCAAAAAACTCAAAAAATATCTACTCACTTTGGGCGATAGCAACAAAATTGAGCTTGAAGGTGTCAAGCCTCATCGCCGAGCGGTCTTTGCTGCTGGTGTGGCGCAGTTGTTTGCTTTGATGAAAGTGCTGGAAATTAAACGTATTGATTATTCTGATGGGGCGTTGCGCGAGGGCGTGATGTATGATTTGCTTGGCAGGCTTAATCATGAAGATGTCCGTAAACGCAGCATTCAAGCCCTAGCGGAGCGGTATTCGGTCAGTAAAAAACAAGCCAATTTGGTGATGGATACCTGTGAGCGTCTTTTTAGACATAATAAAGAGGCGCTTAATTTGACCAATGAAGATGGCGAGCAATTGGCACAGGCAGCCAAACTGCACGAAATTGGCTTGGCAATCAGCCATAGCAATCACCATCACCATAGTGCGTATTTGTTGCAGTATTCAGATATTTTTGGGTTTTCGTCAGCAGAGCAGGAAACGCTGGCAACCTTGGTGCTGCATCATCGCCGCAAATTAAAGCAAGGCAGTGTTGAACAAGTAGAGCATCTAGGCGGCAGAAAACTGGTGCATTTGTGTTTATTACTACGTTTAGGTGTGTTGGCGCATCAGCCGCGTTCACGCCATAGTGCCAAGGTGTCCTTAAAAGTCAAGTCAGGGGTTTGGCAGGTGAGTGTTGGTGAGGGCAATCATAAGGCGCTATTGATTCATCAATTGCAAGCAGATGCCCTGCAATTTGCCAAATGGGGTGTGCAGTTGGTGGTTGTTTAATGAGCATGGTGTGATAGAGTCATTAACTTTTGTTATTTGTTTACATTTGTTTTGGCAAATGACAAAATTTATGATATGATGGTTGGCATCTTGCGCCGTCAGTTTTGTATCAAAACACCACGGCAACCATTAAAAAGGATACTGTTATGAGCAAAGTTTGGGAAAGTGTGCAATTAGCACGTCATGCAAACCGTCCCTTATTTTTGGATTATGTAGAAGCGTTATTTACTGAATTTGATGAATTGCATGGCGATAGAGCCTTTGCTGATGACCGCGCAATTTTGGGTGGCTTGGCGCGCTTAGATGGTGAGCCTGTGATGGTTATTGGGCAGCATCGTGGGCGTAGCACACGCGAGCGCATTGCCCATAACTTTGGTATGGCAAACCCTGAAGGCTATCGCAAAATGATTCGTCTGGTCAAGATGGCAGAGCGTTTTGGGTTGCCTGTGCTTAGTTTTATTGATACCCAAGGTGCTTATCCTGGCGTGGGTGCTGAAGAGCGTGGACAAGCACAAGCCATCGCCGAAAGTATTGCAGTCTTTTCAAGTCTTGGCACACCCATTATTGCCACAGTCATTGGTGAAGGGGGGTCTGGTGGTGCTTTGGCGATTGGCGTAGCAGACAAGGTCAATATGCTAGAAAATAGCATTTATTCAGTCATCTCTCCAGAAGGATGCGCCTCTATTTTGTGGAAAACTGCCGAAAAAGCACCTGATGCGTCAGATGCGCTTAAGTTGAATGCAGATAATTTGTATCAGCTTGGCTTGATTGATGAAGTGATTAAAGAAGGTGAGGGCGCGCACATCAATCCTGAGCCTGTGATGATGGCGCTAAAAACACTCATTAAAGAGCAATTGGCAGAGCTGTCCACATTGCCACAAAAGACTTTGTTAGAAAAACGCTATGCACGATTGATGCATTTTGATTCTAATATTGGCTTTGATAAAGAAGTTGCTTAACCTTTAGTGGGTATGAATACAGCCAACCAATCCTTACACGCCTTGGAAGCCAGTCTTGCCAAGGCATTGTCTTTTTATCAGCTTCCCAACGACCATCAGCGCCTGTTTGTGGCGTGTAGTGGGGGTAGGGATTCTTTGTCATTGGCATTTGCTTGCGTTCAGCTTTATGAGGCAGGATATTTGCCCAATTTACCAACACTGATTCATATCAATCACAATCTGCAGGCAGCAGCTGGTATATGGCAGCAGCAAGTGCAAACTTTTGCCAAAACTTATGCCATGCCTTGCATTGTGCATGTGGTCAATGTTAATGGAAGTGATGAAGATAGCGCCCGCACGGCTCGTTATCAGGCGTTTTTTGAGAGCATGACAAGCAATGATGTCTTGCTTTTGGCGCACCATGCTGACGACCAATGCGAAACGGTCTTGATGCGCTTGATAAGTGGCGCAGGTCTTTTGGGGTTGTCAGGGATTCAGCCATGGCAACAACGTATGATGGGCGATAAGCGTATTTATTTGCTACGTCCTTGGTTGCAACAGACCAAAGCCCATATCAGCGACTATGCCACACACCATCACTTATCTTATGTTGATGACCCAACCAATGACAATGGCGATAATTTGCGCAGTCAATTGCGCACCCAACTTATGCCAGCGTTATTTGCCATCAATCCCAAAGTAAATGTCAATATTGCAAGAAGTGCAGAACTACTGTCGCAGGCGTGGCAAAATCTAGAGGTTCAAATAAAAAGTGCTTTAAGTCATTGTTTAATATCCACCCAATCACAAGCGCCATGGTATCAAGCGCTAGATGTTAGCCAGTTGAATGGTTATCCGCCAGCATTAAAACAAGCGGTGGTGCACGCTTTTATTCAAGGAGACAGCCCCTATGCTAGCCCCAAGCGCTTTAGTGAGCGGGTGCTGGCATTGTGTGAGCGTACCGACAATGACCATCAAAGCCAACTATATTGGCAATCGATGCCCAAAGTAGGAACGCAAGAGGGTGCTTATGTGTTTGTACGCTATCGTCAGGTATTGTATCGGTATCGTGCCGATGTGTGGCAATGGCTAAGAGATGGTCAGCAAACAGCAACACAATGGCATTTCAATCATCAAGGTGCCATCTCAATCAATCAAAATGCAGCGTTTGAATTAAATATTCAGTTACCTTATTGTCAAGCGCCTAAGCTTATCACAACACACACCAAAGTGAGCATCAATATCACCAAACAGCTTGCAGGTAGTAAATTGTACCAGACACTAGGTGTTGCACCTCATCTGCGAGCTTATCTTTGGCAGGTGTCCGATGGTGATGGAGTATGGCTTGTGAGCATTGGTCAGGTATGGACGCTCAAAGAAAGTCAAGTGCACGCCATGCCTTTTGTACAGCTTGTGGCAAAAACACAGGGTGAAAAGTTGGCGAATGCGCAAAAGTAAGGTAAAATGCTTGCACTTTTTTTATTTTATAGAGCATAACATTTTATGAGCAATGTGACGGTATTAAATCACAAAACCATCACCTTTATTGGGGGTGGTAATATGGCAAAGGCATTGATTTTGGGTTTGATAAATCTCAAAGCAAACCTGCCAGAAGTATCATTTACTTTAAATGTTTCTGAACCTAATACTGATAGTCATGCGGATTATCAAGCAATAGGTGTAACAGCAGTCACGCCAAAGGAGGCGGGTGAATTCATTGCAAGCAGTGATGTGCTTGTCTTGGCAGTCAAACCACAGGTTATGGCAGAGGTATGCAAGGGGCTACAAGCATTTATTGATAAGCAGCTGATTATTTCTATTGCTGCTGGACTGTCCACAAGTAGCTTGAGTACCATGATAGGCAGCAGCCGTCTTGTGCGCACCATGCCAAATTTACCAGCAATGGTGGGCATAGGGGCGACAGGACTGTATGCCAATGAGCTTGGCGATGAAGACAGACAGCTTGCAGAGGCAGTGATGAGCGCCTCAGGCATCGCCAAGTGGGTGAAGCATGAAGATGATTTGCATACGGTAACTGCCATCGCAGGTAGCGCTCCAGCATACTTTTTTTATGTATTAGAGCAGATGATTGAAAAAGGGGTGGCGATGGGGTTGGATAAAGAAACTGCCCATGCGCTAGCAGTACAGACAATGCATGGTGCAGCGGTAATGGCAATAGGTGAAGAACCTAGCCAGTTACGCGCCAAAGTCACCTCAAAAGGTGGAACAACCCACGCTGCCATCACTTCTATGCAAGAAAATGCTGTGGGTAAATATATCCAAGAAGCAATGCAGGCGTGTGCTGACCGCAGCCGTGAATTGGGGCAATAGGTGATGAACAGCCCATTGTTTATTGCCTTTGGTGTGGTAGTGAATTTTGCCACTTGGTTGATTTTTATTAGATTTTTATTGCAATTTGCAGGTATTGACAAAAAACATCCCTATGTTGCGCCTGCGTATCAATTGACCAAAGTGGTGGACATATTTGCGCGTATTTTTCCTACTCTCAAGCAAGGGCGCATCAGTTTGGCGGCAATTGTACTGTTGTTATTGTTGAGCTTGATTGAGCTTGCAGGCATATCTGCATTACTCAACAAGCCCTTGACTGCCATTGAGCTTTTTTTTGCAGGGACGGTAGGGGCTGTCATTGCTTTTTTGGATGCGCTGCGTTGGCTGATACTAATTTCAGTGGTGCTAAGTTTTATTGTTATGCTAAGCAATAAAATACATCCTATTGTTGAAATCGTTTTGGAGATGGCTGACCCTATTATTGAGCCATTTCGTAAAATCACGCCCAACTTAGGTATGCTAGATTTGTCACCGTTGATTGCGATGTTGGCATTGGGATTGGCATCGCGTGTGATTGAGATTGTGGCGCAAGAGCTGCTATTAATGTAAAAACAGCCTGTCATCACATTGCCAAAGTGGATAAAAAGCGTCTGTGATGGACGCTTTTTTTGTCAATCTAGGCGTGTTAATGTTTCAATTTGAGTAAAAAAATTTAGCTAAATATCTATCTTTTTTAGGTGATAAACTTAAGTCAATATCATCCTATTGACAAGGTTATTCATGACAAAAGGCAAGAGTTTGTTTTTTTTACCAAAAACGTACCCATCATTTAACATCCAACATTTTTAAGGCGTGTGACATATCAACATACCCTAAACTCTTTTTGGGATTTTTTGACCATCAGCATGAGGGCTGTCAGCGGTGCTTAGGGCTTGGTATAGCCATGCTTCGGCACTTGTGACTGCATGATGAATGGTATCCCCAAGCGCCAAGCGCCCTGCAATATAACTTGCCAAAGAGCAGCCTGATCCATGAAACTGCCCCTGTAGGCGAGTCATTTCGCTACAGTGCACTGCATCTTGTTGATATAGATAATTATAAAGCTTATCTTTGGTCTTAGCGTGCCCACCTTTAACCAGTACGGCTTGTGCACCCTTGTCTAGTAGTGTCAGCGCGGCTTTTTTGGGGTCGTCTATGCCTGTTAGTGCCTTAAGCTCTAGTGTGTTGGGGGTGATAAGTGTGGCTTTTTTGATAAGAGCACCAAAGGCGGCAGCCAATGTTTTTTCATCACCTAGACTGCCTCCAGAATTGGCAACCAAAACAGGGTCAAGAACATAGGGCAGAGGGTGGTTATCCAAAAACTCTGCCAACGCTTCAATGTTTTCTGTGGTGCCAAGCATCCCTGATTTGATACACGCAACAGGCAAATCATCAATCACAGCATTGGCTTGTGCCAAAAGTAGTGTGCGACTGACTGCCTCAAACCCAAAAACAGTTTGGCTGTTTTGAATGGTGAGCGCTGTGCAGGCAATGGCGGCATGAGCGCCACTTTGCCCAATGGCTTCAATGTCGGCTTGTAAGCCTGCACCTCCTGAAGGGTCAAGTCCAGAAAAACATAATACAGTAGGGCGCATGGCAAAAGTTGTCATATCCTATCCTTGATAAATGGCGAGTTGGGGGTCAAAAGTCTTAAAACAAGAGGCTATCTTAGCAATTTTTGCACGCTTTGAGAATTTTTTTTATAAAAATAGAAAAACTACTTGCAAAACATAAATAGTTTGCTATAATTAGCGCCCACAACGTTTGATGAATGATCAGCGTTTCGGTGAAGTGGGTGAGTGGCTGAAACCAGTTCCCTGCTAAGGAACCATACCTAATTACGGGTATCGAGGGTTCGAATCCCTCCTTCACCGCCATTTCTTTTCTTATAAAGAAAAGAAAAAATGGCTTGACATCACAAATTATCCGTGTATAATAGCCACCCATCACGCACCCGTAGCTCAGTTGGATAGAGCACTTGGCTACGAACTAAGGGGTCGGGAGTTCGAATCTCTCCGGGTGCGCCATTTTCAAAAAACCACCAAAAAACTTGGTGGTTTTTTTATTTGTGCTTAGAACCTGTTCACAATGAATTACGCTTTTATATTTTTGTAGAATGCTTTATAAAATACTTGCTTTTTTGTCAAAAATGGCTAACTCTTACCTTTTTAAGCATCAAACACTTGCTTGATAGAACCGCTATCAAGCAAGTTTTTTCTTGAAAGCTTGCGATTTATCCCATTTTTGCCTAAAAAAATTAATCGTGAACAGGTTCTTAGTGAATGTGATGTCTTGTGGTACAATAAGTCTTTTTCTTAATGTCGCTATTATGTCAAAAAAACCTACCAATCCATCCGCTACTCAATTGCCTGATGCCAAAGATATCACCCTTCATCCGCATGATGGTGCTCCCATTGCTGTGGCATCAGCGCCTCTGCGCCTTATTGCTATTGTTTATGATGGTATGTTGTTGCTTGCGCTGTTGTTTTTGGTGTCGGTGGTGCTGGTGTCTGTTGGAACGTATGCATTTGGTGTGATAGGCAGTAGTGCGGCAGATGCCAAGGTGTTGCCTGTATGGTACCAAAATGCGGTGTTGTCGCCATCGTTTGTATTGACGATTGTGTGGTTTTACGGGGTGTTTTGGCGCAAATCAGGACAGACTTTGGGTATGCAAACATGGCGATTAAAGACTATTACCAGTGATGGCAAGCTATTGACTTGGTGGCAAAGTTTTGTGCGTATTTTGTGTGCTTGTATTGTGCCTATGGTGTGTGCTGCGGTTGGATATTTGTTGTACAAAGAGCGCAAAGCAGCAATGATAAGCGCATTTTTTGGATTTTTGTTGAACTATCTGTTTTGTTATGTCAATGCCCGTGGTTTGGCGGTACAGGATTTATTGTCAAATACGTTGACGGTTCGTGTTGCCAAGTTCCATCATCAAGGGATTTTTGCTAGCCTAAAAGCGCGTAAAGCTAAATAATTGAGATGCATGGGTTTTGGTGTTATTGGATGTACACACTATTAAAATAGTTAGTGCTTAGTTTTTTAAATTTTAAGCTGTCTTTGTATTGTGTACCTCAAACCATAAACATACACTCTAGCTATTTTTATTGTTTTTAAGGCGTGTGAGTTGTCAGCACGCCCTCATCTTGGCAGTGATAATGACCAAGATTGCATCTGTATAGAGAAAAGTCACGCATTAATTGGGCGCTTTAAAGCCATTGATTTGATTGCGTGCCTTGTCAAGCTCATTGCGACCCAAAAATGTCAGCGCGTCAATGGCGCATTCAATAGCACGGTCAATTAAAATGCGCTCATCAATCGTAGGTTTGTTTAGAACAAATTGACTGACTTGTGAGCTATGCGCTGGTCTGCCAATGCCAATGCGCAACCGATGAAAATCTTGCCCTGTATGGGGAATGATGTCTTTTAAGCCATTGTGTCCGCCATGTCCACCCCCTGTTTTTAGTTTGATAGCGCCTGCAGGAATGTCTAATTCATCATGAGCCACTAATATATCACTGGTATTAATATTGTAAAACTTCACCAAAGGCGCAACCGCAAGTCCTGAACGATTCATAAAGGTATCAGGCATTAATAGGCGCACATCCATCCCAGCAATCATACCGCGCCCCACCATACCATGAAATTTTTTTTCGTGCGTGAGGGCGATGTTAAATTTTTCAGCCAAAGTTTGTACAAACCAAAATCCTGCATTATGGCGTGTGTCTTTGTAAGTATCGCCAACATTGCCCAATCCAACAATTAATTTTAGCATGAGAATCGTTACACCTAGTTGTTTTGACATTCAAAAAGCCAACAGGAAACCCATTGGCTTTTATGATTTAATCAAGCAGATTGACTAAAAGTGTCTGTTGATTTATTAAACACGCTTAAAATCAACGTGTAGTGGCACGCCTTTTGAGGGGTGGCGTTGTAGGGCTTGAATCACAACTTGCTCATTGCCACCTTCTAGCACCAATGTGGTGGTGGCAGAATAAAACTCATCGCTTTCTAGTGCTTTGATTAGCTCATTGTTGCGCACAGCGATGGCTTTTGCTTCGCCTTTGCCATAGATGATGGCAGGGATTAAGTTTTCTTTGCGCAGGCGGCGGCTCGCACCTTTGCCCTGCTGGTTGTCAGCACGCACAACTGCGTTTAGGGTAAATTCTTGGCTCATAAGAGTACCTTAATAAAAAGTGAATAAAATGGCATATTTGCGACCAATATGCCCATCTTTGCTTGCATATGTAGTGAATGCAACAAAAAACAGCCGATTATTCTACTAAAAAATATCAAAAAATCCAAGTTTTTTAACAAAACTTTTGTTAATGATTATACAAAAATTAGCATAATACTAAAAATTGGAGTATACTAGCGCGCAAGTTTGCTGTTTTGTTACATAATAGTAAATAAATCCTTAATATCATTAATCATGAAAATTATTTTTATATTGATGGGGTGTGATTTATTTTCAATGTGTTTCAAGATTAAGGGGTATTTGGCATTAGTACTTTGTTGTTAAATACTTTGTTGTTAAAAATAAAACAAATCATAAGGTTGTTGGTAGATGAGCTTAAGAGTGTATCGCTCTACAAAAAACAGTTGTTACCAGTAACCATAGACAGTGGATTTTTGACATAAAAAGTAAAAAACAGGTTAAATAAATCTGCAACTTTGGTAAATACTCCAATCAAGCAAACGCAAAAATAACTTGTAGGATGAAGAAAATGAATGGTATTGATATTGGCGTGTGGATTTCACTTGCAATCTATTTTATTTCTATGCTTTTGATTGGCGTGTATGCCTATTTTAAGCAAGAAAATGATTCTGAAGGCTTTATGCTGGGTGGGCGCAATCTATCACCTGCGGTAGCGGCTTTATCGGCAGGCGCTTCGGATATGTCGGGTTGGTTGCTGCTTGGACTGCCAGGATATATGTATGCTTCTGGGGTAGTTAGTATTTGGATTGCACTGGGGTTGACGATTGGTGCGTTTTTAAACTATATCATTGTGGCACCACGATTGCGTGTTTATACTGAAGTGGCAAACAATGCCATCACCTTGCCCGACTTTTTTGCCAACCGCTTTAATGACACCTCGCATATGCTGCGAATTATGTCTGCGGTGGTGGTGATTGTATTCTTTACGGTTTATACGGCAGCAAGTCTTGTGGCAGGTGGTAAGCTGTTTGAAAGCTCGCTTAACTCCTCTTATGAGCTAGGGCTTTGGATTACTGCAGGCGTGGTGGTTGCCTATACATTGTTTGGTGGTTTTTTGGCAGTTTCCTTAACAGACTTTGTGCAAGGAGTGATTATGCTAATTGCCATGCTGCTTGTGCCGATTGTGGCGCTTAGTGATGTGGGTGGCTTATCTGAAGGATTGTCATTGGCAGCACAAGCAAATAAGGAGATGTTTAACTGGACAAATGGTGTGACCATCATGGGGATTATTTCCTTGATGGCGTGGGGGTTTGGTTATTTTGGTCAGCCACATATTATTGTGCGCTTTATGGCGATTCGCTCGGTTAAAGATGTGCCTGTGGCGTGTGGTATTGGTATGAGCTGGATGATTTTAAGCCTTGTTGGCGCACTGATGGTGGGCTTGACGGGTGTGGCTTATACCTACAAAAACGGCATGAAACTAGACGACCCAGAAACCATTTTCTTGGTATTTTCACAAATTTTATTTCATCCCTTGGTATCAGGATTTTTGCTGGCAGCTATTTTGGCAGCCATTATGAGTACCATCTCTAGTCAGTTGCTTGTGGTATCTAGCTCATTGACGCGTGATGTGTATAAGCTGTTTCTTGACAAAGAGGCTTCAGAAGAGCGCCAAGTTTTAGTTGGGCGTATTTCAGTGGTCATTGTTGCAGTTGTTGCGGTGTTTTTGGCAGGCGATAGAAACAGTTCAGTATTGGAGCTGGTATCACACGCGTGGGCAGGCTTTGGGGCGGCATTTGGTCCTTTGGTTATTTTGAGTTTGACATGGAAGCGCATGAACCGTAACGGTGCCTTGGCAGGTATGATTGTTGGGGCATTGACGGTAATTGTTTGGGTGTATGGTGGCTTTGAAATCAATGGACAACCTGCCAATGATGCCATCTATTCAATTATGCCTGGATTCTTGTTTAGTTTTATTACAACCATCGTAGTCAGTCTGATGACAGCACCACCTTCTGCTGACATTGTAGCAACGTATGATGAAATGGAAAAACAGCTAAAAGCATAAGTTAGTAACATCTCCCTAAAGTGAGACTTTGGGGGGATTGTTTTAGCGTACTGATAGGGTTTCTGGCACTTGTGGGGCAACCAAACGTTTTAATGCTGTACCTTCTAAAGATATATCACCAAAACGTGCGTGTCCTGCATTCCAATCGGCAACCGCTTGTTTTAAATCTTCTACATTACTACCGACAAAATTCCACCAAATCACTGTTGGATGTGGTAATGGTTCACCACCTAAAAGCATAACGTGTGTGCCTTCACTTGCCCAAAGTTCAAGTTCGCCATCGCTATTTTCACAATCGGATAAAACAGCTAATTCATCTTGACCATACACTTGCCCATTGATACGAAGTTCCCCTTTGATGACTAAAAAGCCATATTCAAACTTATCTTGTTGTTCAATATCAAATTTGCCTGTTACATCAAATTGCATATCTACGCCAAGTAATGGGCTAGATTGTGTGGTGGGGGCGGTGTAGCCTTGATATTGACCAGTGGTTAAAATATAACGGATGCCATCTTTTTGCCACTGGGGTAACTGTGGATAATGTTCAAAGTTTGGGGCAATTTCCTGATTCATTGGCAAAGCAATCCACAGTTGCACAGCGTGTAAATCTTTAATGCCCTCAGGCGTTTGCTCGGTATGGCTAATGCCTGATTGATTGCCTGTCCCTGCGGTCATCAAATTGACTTGTTTTGGGCGAATCAGCTTACGATTACCTAGGCTGTCTTGGTGCCACACTTCACCTTGTAACATCCAAGTAAAGGTCTGCAAGTTAATATGTGGGTGTAAACCGACTTGTAAGCCATTGGAGTCATTAGCAAATTTTAACTCATCTGAACCTGCATGATCTAAAAAACACCATGCTCCTACCGTCTTGCGTTTGGCTTGTGGTAGCAGGCGAGCCACAGGAATGCCTCCAACATCTTTGGTGGTGGCAGTGTATTTGTCAACACTCATAAAATTTCCTCATCGTACAAAAGCGTGTGATTTAACAAACCTACTTTACTTGATGAAAGAATGAATGTAAAGGCAATGTTTTGACAACATAACATTCTATTTTTGTAACCTTGATTACGGATGTATGTCATGATGCTCAACCAGTTTTTTGACTTGCCAAAATCCCATTTAAATTTTCTTCTAACCAATTCACTAAATCAGCGATTTTTTCGCTTGCTTGTTTGCCATATGCTGTTAGTGAATATTCCACATGGGGCGGTACGGTATGATAAGATTTGCGATGCACCATGCCATCTTGCTCAAGCTGTTGCAAAGTTTGCGTTAGCATTCGCTCGCTAATGCCTTCAATCTCACGGCGGATTTCACTAAAGCGTTTTGTCCCATTGGCAAGTACAAGCATGACCAAGACGCCCCAACGATTGGTTAAGTGCTGTAAAATTTGACGAGAAGGACAATTTGCCGACAAAACTCGCCCTTTATTAAAATCAAATGAACTTTTTGACATTTTTAAACCTTTAAAATCAATTGGTTACAAAATAATAATAAAAATATCCATACTTACATTTTTGTAAGTACTTACTAAAAATAATTTATTTATCTATAATACGCCACATCAAGCAATTTTGCAAGATTTTAACTGATTAAACAATTGGAGTATTTCCTATGAAAAAATTTGCAGTCATTGGTGCAACAGGTTATGTCGGTCAAGCGGTTGTCAAAGAATTGGCAAACCGTGGTCATGAAGTTACCGCCTTTGTGCGTGATATTAATAAAGCGATACAAGCGGATAATGTCACAGCGGTCGTCGCTGATGTACATTCAGCGGATTTTGCCAATCAATTACAAGGTTTTGATGCGGTGGTGAGTGCCTTTAATGCAGGGTGGACAAACCCAAATATTGGGGCGGATTTTACCCGTGGGGCAAATGCGATTGTGGAAGCGAGCAAAGTCGCCAATGTGCCGTATTTATTGGTCGTGGGTGGTGCAGGTAGTTTGTTTGTTGCCCCAAATGTGCAACTAATTGATACTCCTGCATTTCCAAAAGAGATTTTTGATGGGGCAAACTCAGCACGCAATTTATTAAATGACTTAAAAGACCGCCGTGATGTCAATTGGGCATTTATCTCACCGCCTGCTTTATTAGGTGTAACTGGTGGGTATAGCGAAGAACGCACAGGTGTATATCGTTTAGGTGGGGATGATTTGCTGATGAATGGTGATGTACCTGCTGGTATTAGTGTCGCGGATTTGGCGATTGCAATCGCTGATGATGTGGAAAATAAAGCACATTTGCACAAGCGTTTTACTGTAGCAAGTAAATAATTGAAAAGTCAATAAAAAACGGTCAATTTTACCGATTTAAATAGTGGAATTGACCGTTTTATCTTGGCGAAAAAGAGGGGTGTACATCCTATTTCATTTTGTTGTTTACTGATTTTTTCTATGATGTGTCCATTGACAAACTTCATAGGAAAGCATGATGAAACACTATCTGATTGATTACGAAAATATCCAACCTGAAAATTTTAACCAACTTCATCCTAAAAATTGCCATATTTGGTTGTTTATTGGTCAAAAACAAAGCACATTGCCTGTCAGCTTTATGCAGGCACAAACAAAATTTGGCAATTCATTTCATATTATTCAAGCACCAAAAACGGGCAAAAATGCGTTGGATTTTATTTTAGCCACTCACATTGGGCAACTGGTTAAAGATTATCCCCAATCTGAAATAATCATTGTTTCTAAAGATAAGGGATTTGATGTTTTAATTGCCTACTATCGCCTTCAATCTAGTATAAAAAGTATTCAGCGAACAAAAAATCTTCAATGTATTCAAATAACAGGTATTCAAGAGAATAAGAAAAAACGTATCCCTATTTTGGAGTATTTAGAGCATCTCTTGTTTCCTAAGATACAAAAATGTTATCAAAAACTTCCTAAACGGAATATCCCAAAAAATGAAAAATCCTTACACAATTTTATTTACAATATTTGTATACCGTGATTTGCAAGGTTTTGATGACATCCACAAACAAACGGTATGCCAACAATTAGCCAATTATTTGGTTTAAATGGAGACAAAAATGAGCTTTTTACCTAATCCTGAAACTGTATTATTGCATTTTTACCAATGGGCAGGCTGTCCATCACAAGCAAGTGCTATTAAACAGCGTTTCATCTCTCATGATATGCAACTGGTTAAATACAAAGATTTTTTTGAAAAATTATTAGCTGGTTTTACAGAACAATTTGAATGGAAAACGGAACAAGCTGAAATTTTTCAGTTTTATTTTCTGCAATTTGCCCATCAATTAGATGGATTTAACCAAAAAATTTACAGCTACCGTGCAAATGAACAGCAGGTAAACTGGGAAGTCTTGGCTCGTTTTCATTTGCCACAATTGGGCAGATGGTGTGCTTTGTTGATGAATGACGAGCAGTTACCAATGGATTTAGTCGAATTATTGCCTAAATATGATACACAAAAACAATGTCTAATTATGCCTGTTGTTTCGGCAATGAATTGGTTATTAGAACATTATGGCGACAGTATTGACGCATTGGCAAGCGACCGTTGTGAGCAATTCCCACATCAACATTTTAAAGAAAAAGAGAGTGTATTGCGTACGTTACACCATTGGAAAGCAGGTAAATTACCTGATGCCACCACCATTCGTGAATATTTTCCTGATAAATGGCAACTCCCTTTTCAAAGTGATAACCCACCTACCATGCGTCAAATTCGGCAATGATTTTTGATGGCTCGGTTAATTCAGGCTGCCTTTCAAAAAGCACATACGTATTTTTCTCCAAATTCTGATATAACTTCATCAGATTTGCATGAAAATAAAGCATGGCAATTAATTTATATCGGTAAATATATTTTTGATTTAACGTTATTTTCATATCAAAAATTTACAAACGAACATCGTGCTAATCAATGGTTTGATGAACAATTAGGCGATTATGGTAAAGCTGTTTTCGCCAGTGTTTTAACAAGTAATGACGATGATGAAGTCATGGCATGGGTAAAATCTCAATTCAATGATTTACCCGATAATTTAGCTAATACGACAGATAATGTCCAATCATTAACCCGTTATTTAATGACATTAAACGGGGACGAACCGTTACTTGATTTCTTTCATATTGAACCGCAAACCAATCAATTCATACAGCAACAAAGAATATCGATTTACCAACAATATAAACGTGATGGGAAAGCATATTTGGCATTTAGTTTGGCTCTTAATCCTATGATAGCCAAAGCATTGGGTACGTTCAAAAAGCCTGAACAAGTGATTACCAATTACAATAGTTTAACGGTAATTAAAGGATTATTAGATAGCAATTTGTTTTTACACCATAAAAGAATTAGCCGTTTATTAATTGAACGTGCCGAACAATTAAGCCAAACGCCTGATGATGAATTATTTACAATAAAAGCAAGACTACACCGCTATTTATATACAGACCAACGGCGTAATGATAAACAGGCTGAACAACGTGTCAAACAATTATTAGAAAAAGCAGTGCAACATCCTTGCGCTCAATTTTCACAAGCACAAATATTGAATTACCAAGCACGAGATGCGTTATCACGTAATGATTTTAAGGCTGCCAAGCAATTTTATCGTCAAGCATTGGAAGTTTCTAAAACAGGTTGTTATGGCGATTGGCGTGGACGTGTTGGCTTGGATTTATTGGCATTGGAAACGTTTGACCGTAAATTAGTGCCAAATAATCATGAAACGTATTATCGTGATATGCTGGCAGGTGGGATATTTGATTGTTTTATAAAAGTGGATTTGCCTAATTCATTAGAAGATGCAGTAGATGAATTATTATTAAAAGGTAATCATTGGGAAACACTTTATCAACCCTACTATGGTTTTGAAAATCAAAGTATGAAAATAGATGAAAATGATAAAACTGTTATCCAAACTTTTATCAAACTAACTCATGATGAGCCATTTAACGAACAAAAAGCAATTGATTGGATTTTGCAACATAAAAAGATTTTAGTAAAATCATTAACAAATGTAGAAGGTGGTAATCTGCTAATGATGGCACTCAAAATAATTAGCCAATTACAAAATCATCATGATATAGCCAATCAACAAGAAATCAGCAAAATGATTTTTGCGATGCGACGTGCAGTTTTATTATTGGTAAAATATGCACCTGAAAGTCTAAATAATCGTGATTTTAAACAGCAAAATCCACTTATTTTTCCGTCTGAATGGGCAGATTATGAATTGATTGAATTAATGTTAGAGCAAGGTTCACGCCCTGATACGTTGGATTATCAAGGTATGACGCCGTTACATGCCATTATCAAAACCCATTCACAAGCATGTTTAGATTTGATGTTAGCAGTCAATCCCGATTTAACCGTCAAAACAGCAGATGGACAAACGTTACTTCATACCGCAGCCAAATTTGGTAATATGTATGCTGTAGAAATGTTGTTAAAACGGCAGCCTGAATTGCGAAATATGCGTGATTTTAATGATGATACGCCATTAGAACAAGCAAAACGGGTTTTGGTTAATTCAGACTATTGGTTATATGTAACCAGTGCGATAAAAAAATCATTACCGAAACATCATTGGCAATCTATAGTAGATAAATTATCTTGAAGTTTGTTAAATAACCTGTATTTTTAAAATAGATACAGGTTATTTCAATATGTAATGTAAACCTATTTGGCAATCTAAATCGGCAACCCCCTGCGTGGCAAAACTTCTTTCATCACCAAAGTAGACGTTAGCCGATGAATGGCAGGTAAATTTGATAACTGCTCATCATACAATTTTTGAAACGCATTTAAATCTGCTGTAACAATATGCAAAATATAATCATGCTCACCAAAAAGTCGCTGTGCCTGAAAATTTTTATCGTTATTGACTATCATTGGTGCGGTGTATTTGATATGGATGGGGGTGTAAATTTTGCGTTCACCTGCCACAATTGACGAAGGACATATCCAAGAACAATCAGCCAAACAATGGCTTATCAAAGGGATTGCCATTAGCGGGTTAAATCCTAAAGTATTGTTGATGTTTTTGGCAATCATTCCGCAATTTTTAACAACACAAGCTGAATGGTCAATGGCAAATCAAACACTATTTTTAGGATTAATACATATTGTCAATTGTGCGTTGATTTATCCGATGGTGGGTATTGGTGCAGGTCTTACATTACGTCGTCACCCAAGGCTTGCGACTGTGATAAGTCGTGTATCAGGTGTATTGATGATTGCGATTGCACTTGGTATGTTGATTAAACAAATGTAATAGGGAAGGGCTTTTATTTTAATATAATAAAAATAGGGTTAATGTTTATATACTTTCAAATAATTAATCAACGCTTGGAGCAATGGCGAATTTTGTCGCCGATTAGGATAATAAAGATGATAACCTTCGTAGCTCATATTCCAATCGCTTAAAATCGGAATTAATTTACCGTTTGCGATTTCCTGTTGAATCACATCTTGCGGTGTCCACATAATCCCCAAGCCATTTAAGGCATAATGTTGATGTAAAAAGCCTTGATTGGTTTTAAACCGCCCTTGCGGTTGAATGCGGACAATATGCCCTTTAGGTTTGTATGCCCAAAAATTGGCTGAACAAGGCTATATTGCGATTGTAGCCGATGCCGCTTATCAAGGGGCGAGCGGTGGTACGCCACGCCAAACTGATAAACCATTTAATCGTATCAATGACATTCATGGCATGGTGGACTTTATTAGTCAATTTAAGGGCGTAGATACCAATCGCATCGGTGCATTGGGCATTTGTGGCGGTGGTGGCTATACCTTTGCGACTGCCCAAAGTGATAAACGCATTAAAAGCGTGGCAACGGTCAGTCTATTTAATACAGGATTAATCCGCCGTAATGGTATGAATGACAGTGCAGTCGCTACCATTCAAGAGCGTTTGGCAAAAGCCAGTCAAGCACGCAATCTGTTGGTAAAAGGTGAAGTGCAATACGAAGCCAATGCTGATTTAACTAAAATCACCGATGAACAAATCGCCCAAATGCCCGCAGGTCTATATCGTGATGGGTTTGAATATTATGGTAAAACGCATTTTCACCCCAATTCAACGCCACGTTACACCACAGAAAGTTTATTGGATTTGATGACATGGGACGCAACCGACCAAGCCGAATTGATTGACCAGCCGTTATTGATGATTGCAGGCTCAAGTGCCGATACTCGCTATATGACAGAGCAAGCCTTTGCCAAAGCCACAGGCACTCAAAATAAAGAGTTGGTGTTGATTGATGGAGCAAGCCATATTGAAACCTATTGGAAGCCTGACTATGTCAAACAAATTAGCACCAAATTAACGCAATTTTTTGATAAAACTTTATAATTTTTAATAAATTGGAGATATTTTATGAAAACCATCACCTTAAATAACGGCTTAACCATGCCAAGCGTAGGCTTTGGCGTTTTCCAAATTGCCCCAGAACAAACCAAACAAGCGGTATTAGATGCCCTGCAAGCAGGCTATCGCTCCATTGATACTGTCGAAGCCTATCAAAATGAAGAAGCGGTAGGACAAGCCATCAAAAACAGTGGCATTGAGCGTAAAGAGTTGTTTTTGACCACAAAATTATGGATTCGTGCCAATGGTTATGATGGGGCGATGCGTGGTTTTGAAAAATCTTGTCAGCGTCTAGGCACGGATTATGTGGATTTATACTTAATTCATCAGCCGATGGGCGATGTCTTTGGGGAGTGGCGTGCCTTACAAGAATTGTATCAAGCAGGACAAATTAAAGCCATTGGCGTCAGTAATTTTCATAATGACCGTGTGATGGATTTGATGACCCATTTTGAAATCAAACCTGCCATCAATCAAATTGAAATGCACCCATTTTATCAACGGGCTGAAGAATTGGCATTTCATCAAGAACATCAAATTACATTACAATCGTGGGCAAGTTTCGCTGAAGGAAAAAATGATATTTTTCAAAATCCTATCCTAAGTCAAATTGGGGAAAACTATGGCAAATCAGTCGCTCAAGTGATTTTAAGATGGTTGGTACAACAAGGCATTCCTGTCAATCCTAAATCGGTCAATCCTGAACGTATGGCACAAAATATTGATATTTTTGATTTTAATTTAAGTGATGATGATATGGCACTTATCAAAGGATTGGATAGCAATAGCACGCTGTTTTTTAGTCATCGAGACCCTGTCATGGTGAAATGGCTTGGCGAGCGAGCGATTAAGGATTAATCCATGAGTAAGTTTAAGACTTATTTGATGATGGTCGGGGTGATGAGCATGACATCACTTGCCCTTGCCAATCAAACCATTACCCATCAAGCGGATTTGGCTTATCAATCCGCACCAAGTGAGCATTTTAGCGGACAGGCACAGTTTGTACGCTTACCCAATATCGCCACAAGCCTTGATGGTCATGCGATTGTACAATTTGATAAAGGGGCTGTCACCGATTGGCATAGCCATTCACAAGGGCAATATTTAATCGTTACCGAAGGCGAAGGACTGACCCAAGAATGGGGCAAACCAATCCAAACCATCAAAAAAGGCGATATGATTTGGTGTCCGCCTAATGTCAAACATTGGCACGGAGCAACCGCTCATAGCAAGATGTCGCATATCGTTATCAGCCCCAATGCCAGCAATAACAAGGTAACGTGGCTAGAAGCGGTGGACAAAAACACCTTGCCAAACGCCAAAGCCAATGCCGACCGTTTTAAACAAAATACGCCTTTAACCGCCAAACAGCTTGCCATAGTACCGATTGCCAGTTTATCTGCGGTGGGGGAGTTGGATAAGTTGAGCGTTGCCATTGAACATGGACTAAGTGCAGGGTTAAGTGTTGATGAAATTCAAGAAGTTTTTATCCATCAATATGCCTATGCAGGTTTTCCAAGGGCGTTAAATGGCATTAATACCTTACAAACGGTTATTAAAAACCTTCAAAATCAAGGTATTATTGATAAACAAGGACAATCACAAGTGGCGTTTGTTGATGGTGAGCAAGCCTATCAAACAGGTGTAGAAAATTTAACCCTATTGACAGGACGCACGCCCCCTGATGTTTTGGCAGGGGTGGCAGGTGCGGATTATGCACTCAAAGCCCATTTATTTGGTTATCTGTTTAGCCGTGAAAATCTTAGCCCTGTAAATCGTCAATTAGTAACGCTATCAACTTTGATGGCTCTTGGTAATGTCAATGCCCAGTTAAGTTCTCATCTTAAAAATACCCAAAATTTAGGGGTGAGTAAACAAGATTTGTATAGGGTGATTGATGGCGTGCAAAGGATATTGGGGGATGAAAAAGCGGATAATGCAAGAAGGGTGCTTGAAGGAAAATAGTCATTGATACTTTTAATCATGACAACTGATATTTCTTAACATATTGAAATTAGGATAATTTTATGAACCACAAATTTTTTGCATTTACTTTATTGAGCGTGGCTGTACTTTCAGGGTGTAGCACCTTACCGCAAAACTCATCAACATTAAGTATTGCCAAACAAGGCAGTTTTGCAGTTGGCGGTAGTGTTAAAGTCAGCGAAGGTACTTACACGCCTATTCCAAACGAGATAGCAAATCAGGACAGTAATAACTTTTGGAATGTGTATAATGCGTCCGTAAAAGCAGGGGGAATGACTTTGCATGGCGACCATGCCAGCGTTTTTTATCAAATTCCTGTCAATGCCAAAAAAACACCCCTGATTTTCTTGCACGGTCATGGACAATCGGCACGCAGTTGGCAAACTACAGCCGATGGGTGAGAAGGCTTTGATACGCTATTTTTGCGTAAAGGCTATGGCATTTATTTGATTGACCAGCCACGCCGTGGACAAGCAGGGCAAAGCACCGTTGCCGAAACGCTTAGTGCTACCCCTGATGACCAATTTTGGTACGCTCAATTTCGCATTGGCGTTTACCCTAACATGAATGCAGGCGTGGCATTTCCCAAGGACAAAGCCAGTCAAGAACAATTTTTCCGCCAAATGACACCAAGCACAGGGGCATTTGATGTCAAAGTGATTGCCGATAGCATGGTCAAACTCTTTGATAAAATAGGCGGTGGCGTGATTGGCTGGACAACCGCCATGGCAAGCAACAAAGTCAAAGGCATTGTGGCGTATGAACCGGAGAGTTTTCCTTTTCCACAAGGACAAGTGCCTGCCATTCAAAAAAGTAAATTTGGTGATGTTGCTCCAATGACCGTCAGCCTTGATGAATTTAAAAAATTGACCCGTGTGCCGATTGTGATTTATTTTGGAGATTTTATTCCTGAACGATTGGACGGCACCCAAGGCGGTGAGCAATGGTACACTCGTATGACCCTTGCCAAACATGGGCTAATGTGGTCAATCAACATGGGGGCAATGTACAAGTCATTCATCTGCCAAAAATCGGCATTAAAGGCAATACCCATTTCCCTTTTAGTGATTTAAATAATGTCCAAGTCGCCAATGAGATAGCAAGATAATTAAAAGAACAAAAACTGGATAAATAATGTATAAAAATCAAACTCATGGTGTATTTGTCATCGGTTTTGATTTAGCCAAATGTAAAAAAACTTAACCCCAAAAACATCACATATTTTTGGGGCTTAAAAACTGATAACAAAATTAGTCCACTCGCTGACCTTGTTTGTTTATATAAAATGTTTCACCGTTTTGTTGAGCTATTGCCAAGCCTTTACGAAAATTGCCAACATAATTATATTGTAAAGGAATGATAATCTTGCCTGTATTATCAATAAAACCGAATTTATTATCTTTTGCAACCCTTGCCAAATTTTCTCTAAAGCTATCGGCATAATCATACCGCAAAGAGATAGCAATCTTGCCTGTTTTATCAATAAAGCCGTATTTATTAAAGCTATCTTTACTGCTTATTCTAACCGCTGCCAAGCCTTCGTTGAAGTCATCAGCATAATCATATTGCAAAGGAACGATTGTTTTGCCTATTTGATTAATAAAACCGTATTTGCCATCTTTTTCAACCACTGCCAACCCTTCCTTAAATTGCCAAGTGTCATCATATTGTTCTAAAGAGATAATTTCTTTACCTGTTTTATCAACAAAGCTCCATTTATTGTCTTTTTTAACTGCTGCCAAGCCTTCACTAAAATGCCAAGTTTTATCATATTGCAAAGGAATAACAATTTTGTTTGTTGTATTGATAAAGCCCCATTTATTTTCCTTTTTAACCATCGCCAAGCCTTCTCTAAAGATCACGGCATTATCATATTGCAAAGGAATAACCACCTTGCCTGTTTTATCAATAAAACCGTATTTGCCATCTTTTTCAACTACTACCAAATTCTCATTAAAATAACCAACATCATCATACTGAAAGGGAACAATTATTTCCCCTATTTGATTAACCAAACCCCATTGATTATCTTTTTTGACCCTTGCTAAATCTTCATGTAAACAATCAATGTACTCATAATCGGTTGCTTCTGACACTTCTGGTCTTTCGCACGCCCATGCAGTTTGGACAGAACAGACGGCACTTATCAAAGCAATGAGCGGAAGTTTGCACAGGGCTTGGGGCAGATGGCTCACGATGATTTCCTTAAGTTTGGTTATTCAAATTGGCTAAATGACATGGTAATCATAATTAGCTTGGACTAGACTGTCAATAGATGGATGATTGAACACTATCCAAGTCGCCAATGAAATGGAAAGATGGTTAAAAGAACAGAAATTAAATCATTAAATTCATTAAGATAGAGCCACTAATCCCATCACAATGACCGCAGGCACCGTTTGAAACAAGATAATCTTTTTACTGGCGGTCATTGCCCCAAATACGCCTGCAACTGCCACACAGCCCAAGAAAAAGTACGCCAATGACACAAAATTAACCGACAGCAATGACCAAAAAAGCCCTGCGGATAAAAAGCCATTATATAAGCCTTGGTTCATTGCCAGTACTTTGGTAGTTTTGGCAAATTCATCATTGTGCCCAAACGCCTTTTTACCTGCAGGTTTGTCCCATAAAAACATCTCTAGTACCAAAATATATAGATGTAATATCGCTATCAAAAATACGCCAATTTTTGCCACAAATAACATTGATATTCTCCAATAAAAAATATGCCATTTGCATAGCACAAATGGCATACGATGATTTTAACGATTATAAATCAAAAGTTTGCACCACATTGACGTGCAGACGCACATCTACATTACCACGAGTCGCATTAGAATAAGGGCAAACCGCATGGGCTTTTTCAATCAATGTTTTGGCATCTTCCACGCTCAAGCCTTCAACGGTGATGGTAATATCCAAATCTAGGGCAAATGCACCGTCCGCTTTTTGACCGATACCCACGCCAACGGTCGTGCTAGATTTGGTCGGCTTAATTCCCAAACTTGGGGCAACGTGATTCATCGCACTGTCAAAGCAAGCGGCGTAACCCATGGCAAAAAGCTGTTCTGGGTTAGTGCCAACTTTACCGCTTTCATTTTGGAAACCGACCAAATCAAAACCGATTGAGCCATCATCAACTTGGGTATGACCATCACGACCGCCAGTTGCTGTTGCTGATGTATGATAGAAAATTTTCATAAATTCACCTTAAAGATTAATTGCTATAAAATTAGTTCTGTATTGACTGTTGATGAGAGTATTATATTGATTTTGGGCGATAAGCGGTATATCATTACTGCAAAATACTTGCCTATTTCTACAAATTTTTATGATATTTAGATAATCACTTATGCTAACAGATAACCAATTAACTCGCTTATTACACATCATCCCGCACAATCAAACTTATCATTCCGCCATCACAGGCTTAATCATTCATCATTCCGATAAGCCTTTTTCTTATGAAAATATCATCCAAGAGCCAAGCATCTGCATTGTCATTCGTGGCGAGCGAGAAATTCAGCTCGGCGAGCAGGTATTTGTGTTTGGCGATGAGCAGTTTATGTTCTGCCCTGTGGATGTGCCGATGTGTGGCAATATTCGCCATGCTACAGCCGATGAGCCGTTTGTGATGTTATCGATGAAAATTGATAGGCAAGCGGTGCATCAGATTTTACTCAATCATACAGTGGAATTTGCGCCATCATCACAGCCAGCAGATAGCTTTGGGCAATGGCAACTGGATAATGCACTCAAAAATGCCTTTGAGCGATTATTGCTCTTGCACGAAACTCCAAATGACATCCCCTTTCTTGCACCGCTGATTCAGCAAGAAATTTATTATCGGCTACTCATCGACGAGCACGGCAACAAACTCAAACGCATGGTCAGCATCAACTCCAATACCCAAAAAATCGCCAAAGCCACCAAATATCTACAAAGCCACTATCGTGAAACGGTGTCCGTGGATAGCTTAGCTAAGCTGTGCGGTATGAGCGTGTCGGGATTTCATCATCATTTTAAACAAATCACGACCTTATCACCGCTACAATACCAAAAATCGCTGCGACTGATGCAGGCTAAGAAATTAATTATTAAAGAAAATCTGCCAATCACACAAGTATGCCATCAGGTCGGCTATGAAAGCCCAAGCCAATTTAGCCGTGAATATAAACGCTATTTTGGGGTGTGTCCGAAAAGTGATGCCAATTAGTGCCTATTCCCCCAAAAACTGCCGCCTATAGGCTTGTGGCGATACTTGATAAATCTTTTTAAATTGTTCACGAAAAGCCGTCGCCGTGCCAAATCCGACATGTTCAGCGATTTGCTCAACAGATAGCGTATGACTTTCTAACAAATCTCGCCCTTGTTGCACCCGTGCATGAATCAGCCAATCATGAAACGACTGTCCCGTCGCACGGCGAAAATGCCGAGTAAAGGAACTACGGCTCATATTTAGGCGTTTTGCCAGCTCATCAATCGGGTAGGAATGCGTGAGATTTTGGCGGATATGTGTCAATAATTCACCCATTGCTTGATGATGCTCGTAAACAGGCTCTTCAATATATTGAGCCTGTCCGCCCAATCGGTGTGGTGATACGACCAAAAGCCTAGCCACATGATTGGCAACTTTACGCCCAAACAATGACCGCACAATCGCAAGCGAACAATCCAGCCCGGCAACTGTACCTGCCGATGTTGTGATTTGCCCATCTTCAACATATAAGGCATTTTCATCTAAATGTACGTTGGGAAATAAGGTTTTAAATACATCATTTTGATACCAATGCGTTGTTGCTTTTTTACCATCTAGCAATCCTGCATAAGCGAGCACATAAGTGCCATAACATAGCCCAACAATTTTCTTGCCTTTGGCATAAAACCGCTGTAAGGCTTGTACCAATTCATCATCAGGCGGTGTGTGAATATCATGCCAACCGCACATAATTACCATATCACAATCATCAAGCAATGCCAAATCACCATCGGCTTGTATCAAAAATTTATTTTGATTCGCTAAACTACTGGGCGTGGCAATGATATGAATTTGACACAAAGCTTGATTATTTTCTTGACAATGGCTAAACACCATAAATGGTGCTGAAAAATGAAAAGGGCTAATCTCTGGATACAGAATCAAACCAATACGATAAGGTTTTTGCATAATTGACCCAAAACTTTCGTTATTTGATAAATAGGTCAATGGTAGCACAATTTTTAGGCTGATAAAATAGACGCCATCAACACCATTGAATAATTTTGGAGAAAGCTATGTTTATCAAAAATGTTAAGTTTAAAAAATTCACTTTAGGTCTTATGTTAGCAAGCCTTGTTGGCTTAACTGCTTGTCAAGCGACATCACATCAGGTTGTGACCAAAACAGCAAGCACTCAAACCAGTAGTGAATATCAACATATTCGTAATGCAACCGCTAAAATTGAATATGCAGGCAAAACCTTTTTGATTGACCCATATTTGGCAGAAAAAGGGCGTTATGCAGGATTTGAAGGCACGGTCAATAGCGAAAAACGCAATCCTTTGATTGATATGAAACAAAGCATTGATGAAGTGATTAAAGGTGTCGATGCAATTATTGTTACCCATACTCACGCTGACCATTGGGACGAAGTCGCCCAAACCCGCTTACCAAAAGAGTTGCCGATTTTTGTCCAAAATGCAGGTGATGCTCGCATTATTCGCGAACAAGGCTTTAAAGATGTCAGAGTTTTGGGCAAAAATACGCAATTTGGCGATGTCTTATTGTCCAAAACTGGCGGACAGCATGGTACAGATGCCATGTATGCCATTCCACAAGTTGCAGAAATTGCAGGTGATGCGATGGGCGTTGTTTTTCAATCTCGTGGCGAAAAAACGCTGTATGTGGTGGGTGATACCATTTGGAATGATGAGGTCAATAGTGCCTTAAAATACTATCGTCCTGATGTGCTGGTGTTAAATACAGGCTATGCCCAGCTGCAAGGGTTTGATGGTAGTTTGATTATGGGAGTGGACGATGTGGCTCATGCTTATCAAGCTGTCCCCCATGCCAAAATCATCACGGTACATATGGACGCTGTGAACCACGCAACGGTCAGTCGTG
>JBHBMT010000171.1:0-40730 GCA_041773075.1 Moraxella sp. | reverse complement strand
TTTAATATCGCTCTTTTGATTAAAGGTATCGGCAATGGTGTCTAATTCATCTTCGCTATATTGCCGACCTGTCGCCACATCAATTAAACCAATGAATGTCTCGCCAAAGTTTTCTTTGATGATATGAACATCGCTTTCATCGGTAACTTCAAACAAAAACGTATGATTGGGATATTGTTTAAATAGCTTTTCGTACTTTTGGCAATGCGCCTTAGTCATTTTGGCAAAATCGCTATCCAGTGAGCCTGTGGTAGAATACAGTATCTGGTTATCAAAATCCGCCCCATAACTTGGGTGCGTATCATCTAAAGATACATAAGTACACACCCCCAAAAAGCCATTGACCTTTACCACGGCATTGACTTTTTTATCATCGCTGATATCAATGGGGTATTTGCTGTTTTTGGCGATACGCTCGCTATAATTAAACACTTTTTTAAATGGGCGGACAATTAGGCGATGATGGTCATCAATCACCGTCCCACGCATTTCAAGCAAGGCATCATCAAAGCGATTTTCATAAAATACTTTACGGGCGTATTTTAATACTCGCAAAGCTGGATAGGATTTTGATGGCTTGGCAACAAAATTACGTCCGCCATACGCCAAATATTCGGCGGTGATATAGGTATTTTGCGTTTCATCAAATGCCAATGATTTACTGTCAAAATTCATCATCGCATCAATCTTAGCCTTTATTTCATCGCTCATGGGTTTGATGGGCGTAACATGAATTTCATCACGCAGTTTATTGTGATTGAGCTTGATATAAGCCGCCAATACATCTTTTTCTTTGACATTATGAGTATTGTCAAAAAAGTTATGTAGCCGATAAACTTCGGTATTAAAGCCGTGTTTACGAGCCATTTGTAATAAATGAATGCATGATGACGATTTTTGATTGGTGTTGGAATTGACAATCAAAATATCCTGATTGGGATTTGCTTTACCTAATTTTAATGTTTCTTTGGTTTTGGCAAGCCCTATTTGTTGGGCTTTATCCACCGCTTCGGGCGACCATGTATATACGCCATGTTCGTCCGTTAATAAAATGTCATTTTCAATATGGATGATGGTGGCACTTGGATAAGTTTGTTTAAATTCTGCCATTTTTTCTTGAGCAAAGGTGGACTTACCCGACCCTTGATGACCACGAAGTAATATAAATAATTGCATAACTTTTCCTACATTCATTCACTCATCTTTAAATTCATTTGGTGGACATGACGGGAGTCGAACCCGCAACAATGTGATAACTGTCGTTTTTAGTCATACAGCCGAGAAACTTCGTTGGAAACGTGCGCCAGTGGTTGACCGTTTGCCACAGCCAGCACCTGCAATCCGCAACCGTGCCAAAGCACCCACTTGTCTATCACACCTGATTTTACTCAAGCCGCCCAAGAACCAAAACGTTTTTGGCGGTGGCGTCCCTTATGTGCCAACATGCCCGTACTTTGGATAATACAAAAGCTGTGCCAAAGACTGCTGTTTTGTCAATTTATATTTTAACTTATTGAAAATTAATCAAATTAATTTTTATTATCAAAAATTTATCCACTTTATGTTATGATAATTATCTATAAAATGAGATAGATTATAGAAAATTAGATATATTTTATGATAAAACAAAATCAGCACAAAAAACGCATTGTCATCAGCTTTCTTGGTACGGTGCTAGACGCAGGCTTTGGCAAAAAACGCCGTCATAAATGGCGACCCAACATCGCCATTCATCAGCAGGGGCTTGACATCGCTCAAGTGGAACTGTTTGTCAGCGACAAATATGAGCGACTTGCCAATGTCATCAAAGATGACATTCACGCCATCAGCCCCGACACGCAGGTCAATCATGTGCCGATGACGCTAAAAAACCCTTGGGATTTTAGCGAAGTGTACGAAAAACTCTCTGACTGGGCGAGTAATTATCCTTTTGATACAGACACTTATGAGTATCTGACGCATATTACCACAGGCACGCACGTTGCCCAAATTTGCCTATTTTTATTGGTAGAACGCCATCAAATCCCAAGCCTACTGCTACAAACTGCCCCACCCAAACGCATCACAGATGAGCATTCTAACACTGTCCAAGCCATTGATATTAAAGGAACTTATGAAACCATTGATTTGACCTTGGCTCGTTATGACGTGTTACAAGGGCGACTAAAAAAGGCAAGAGACACCGCCCAAACCCATCTAAAAAGCGGTATCAACACACAAAACGTCGCCTTTAATGCCATGATAGCCGAACTTGAGCAGGTGGCACTGGGGTCAAATTTGCCGATTTTATTGACGGGCGAAACAGGCGTGGGCAAATCGATGCTTGCCAAGCGAATTTTTGAGCTTAAAAAATCCCGTCATCTGATTTATGGAGATTTTGTGGACGTAAACTGCGCCACGCTCAAGGGCGATGGGGCGATGTCGGCGCTGTTTGGGCATGGTAAGGGAGCATTTACAGGGGCGGTGGCGGCTCGCACAGGCTATCTAAAAACCGCTCATCAAGGCGTATTATTCCTTGATGAGATTGGCGAGCTTGGGGCGGACGAACAAGCCATGCTACTGACCGCCCTAGAAGAAAAACGCTTTTATCCTTTGGGCAGTGATACGGCGGTGGCAAGTGAGTTTATGCTCATTGCAGGGACAAATCAGGACTTGGCAAAGATGGTGGCAGATGGTAAATTTCGCCGTGATTTGTACGCCCGCATTAACATTTGGCAGTATCGCCTGCCTGCCCTTGCCGACAGACGTGAAGACATTGAACCTAGCGTGGCGTATATTTTGGCGATGGCAAACAGCGAAATTGGGCGAACGTGCCGATTTGAGCGGGGAGCGTGGCGACTGTATTTAAAGTTTGCTTTGTCGGATAAGGCGCTATGGCAAGGTAATTTTAGAGAATTGTCCGCCAGCATTTTACGCCTTGCCACGCTTGCCAAAGATGGTCTGATTGACACACCCAAAGTCCATGCAGAAATTCAGCGATTGCAATGCCAATGGCAACCACTTGACCGCCAAGCATCAAACCAAGCACCAAACGAACCCACCAAAGCCAAACAGCCCATCTACACCACCAAAGTGCAAACGGTGCTAGATGGCTTAGATACTTTTGACAGACTACAGCTGCAACAAGTGATTGATGTGTGTCGCTTGCATGACAGCTTGGCGGCGGCAGGACGGGCACTGTTTGATAAATCCAGACAGCACCGCAAAGCGGTCAATGACAGCGACAGATTAAGAAAATATTTGGGGAAGTGGGGACTGACTTGGGCACAGATTATTGACCAAGAACATCTGGTATGATAGGCTAATCAATACCCCAAGCAACCAAGGAGAACTCTTCATGTTTAAAAGTTTTGCTTCAGACGCCTTAGGATTAAGTGACATTGGCAAAATTATTCCTCCTAGTCAGTTTAATCAAACCGACATTGATGAGTATATTTTTCATGAAGATAATGAAAAAATCTATTTTGTTATTAAATCAAAGTCTGATGAGTATTGCTTTACCAATGTCGCGTTTTTACATCTTGATGGTCAAAGCGCTGTCAGCAAAAAACGCACCCTCAAGCGCTATCCTTATCGTTACTTTACTCCAAGCCATGTACTCATCGAAACTGCAGGTACAATGGATTTAGATGCCGAGCTTAAATTTGTACTATCTCCCACCTCTGGCGCCATGCCCACAAGCTATGAAAAAACAGGCAATCACTTGGCATTTAGCATTGACATTGACAAAAATCAAATTGAGCAAATTCGTGACATCTACAAAGCACTGACCGCCATTGCCGAGCGTTGTGCAAGCATTCGCCACCAAGAGGTACTGCTTGATGCTACCTTTGAAAAAGTCACCAGTATGTTTCAGCTCAAATCACTACCAGACACAGCCATCTTAAACCTACCTGACCTCATCAATCAAACCACTACCCAACTTGAAGAGGGATACTTGGCGCGTCTGTCCGCCATTCGTCAGTATGATTTTGGCGTTATTTTTGAGCATTATTTGCGTGGCTAAGCTTGACATAAAAGCTTAGCACTAAAAAGCTTAGTACCAAAACCTCATTAAAAAAGGTCTTAACAGACCTTTTTTATTCTATGGTGGGCACAACCCGCGTCACCAGCACTTGGTCTATCTTGTAGTGGTCAACATCTACCACCTCAAACTTAAACTCCTCATGCACCACCCAATCAGCAGGGCGGGGTAATTTGCGCAAGCGATACATAATAAAGCCTGCTAAAGTTTCATAATAATCCCAATCGGGAAACTCCACCCCGCCCAAGGCATGACGCACATCATTAATTGGTGTACTGCCATCAATCAACCAAGAGTTTTCATCGCGCTTGATAATCTGTTGCTCATCTTCCATAGGCGCTACCCAGTCCCCCATCACGGTCATCATAATATCAGACAAAGTAATCACCCCAACAACTAGGGCATACTCATTGATTACTACCGCAAACTTTTCTTTGCTGGCGCGAAATCGGTCAAGCAATTCAGACAATGTTAAGGTATCAGGAATGGTCAATACATGACGAATGGTAGATTCATGCAGCTGTAGTGGCGCTTCTGCGTGGCGGTTTAGTAGGCGCACCAAAATATCTTTGGTATCCACATACCCAATCACATGGTCAATATGCTCTCCACACACCAAAAACCGCGAGTAAGGATAATCCGCGATTTTTTGGCGAATGCTACTTTCTGGCTCATTAAGTCCAAAATACACCACCTCATCGCGTGCCGTCATGGATGATGGCACTGTGCGCTCTTCTAACTCAAAGACGTTTTCAATAAAGTGCTGCTCTTGTTGCAGTACCACACCTGCTTCTGCACCTGCGTCAACAATCGCAGACACATCATCAAAGGTGATATTGTCCTCTCGGGTAGTATCCACCTTAAAAATACGAAAAATCATATTGGCAAAGGCATTGATAATCCATGCCAAGGGCTTGCACAAGCGAATAATCCACAAAGTTGGCTTAATAATCATCAGTGCCATTTTTTCAGGATTCATCATGGCAATGCGCTTGGGCACCAAATCAGAAAACAAAATAAATGCCAGTGTAATACTAACAAACGAGGCAAAAAACCCCAAACTATCAAGCCATGCCCCTGTATAAATCTTGCTAATCAGCGCCACAAAATAGGGTCTTAATGCCCCCTCACCAACAATTCCCCCCAAGATACCCACCGCATTTAGGACAATCTGCGAGGTGGCAAAAAAGTCTGCTGAATGCGCCTGCAATTGCAAGACTTGGTCGGCGCGTGCATCGCCCGCTTCAGACAACAGCTTAAGGCGCATCTTTCTGGCACCTGCAAAGGCAATCTCCGCCACCGAAAAAAACGCGCATGACAAGATTAATACAAGAATAATAAGCAGGTTTAACATCATCTCCCCTTATTAATTGGTCACCTGTCCATCACTTACCCCTGTACCAGCAGGGTCGGCTCCGATTGGATTAAGTAAGTCATTAGGAATCCCTCCTGATGGCGCAACGCCTTGGGGCAATCCATTATTAATCGGCGTAGTGGACGCAGGAGTGGGCTGTCCTTGTTCTACGATTTGACCATTTTGTACATCATAAATTGGCTGAGCAGGTGCAAGCACAGGCTCGGCTGTTGCTGCCTCTGGCGTGGGTACTTCTACATCCATGCCCGATGTTGCAGGCAAGGTTTCTGTAGGCACAGCCTCGGCTGTTGTTGCTTGTCGTGGCATACTCAACGTCTGCATCACAGCATCACTATATACCAAAAATTCCACACGGCGATTTTTAAAACGCCCAAGCTCTGTTTGATTGTCTGAAATGGGATAATCAAAGCCCACACCCACTGTGCTAAGCTGATGCGCTCCCACACCCAAGCTCACCAAGTGATTTTTGATGGTTTCAGCTTGCATTTGGGTTTGCATACGTGCTTCGGTAGCATTACCCGTGTCATCACTATGCACCACAATCATCAAATGGGCGCTTGGATTTTTCTTAAAATACTCTGCCGCTTGTTGTAGCAAAGCTTTGTTAGCCTCTGGCACACCCCCTTGACTCATGTCCATTACCTGTAGGCTTAATGCTCTTGCCAACGCATAATCGTCACTGTTTTGGGCAAGCTTTGTTAAGGCATCTTGTGCCAATGCCAGACTATCATTAATAGCGCTTGCTCTGTCCAAAGGTGGCATCACAACCACACTCACGCCTGTGCCTGTCATCAAAGCCCCCAAGTCCTGCACCAATCGTGTCACATCGCTGGCATTGGGTGCATTAACATACATCGTATTTCCCTTAAGCTCAATGCTAGCAAAGGGCACTGATTTTAACAAAGCAATGACACTGGTTAAACGTTCAAATCCTGCCATGGTTGGGGCGGCTTGCTCATTGATATCAATCACACACACCGTATTGGCAAAGTTTTTTTGCAGCAATTCTAGCACCTGAGATGACAGCGCATCTGTGCCAACCTGGGCTTGACATGCATACAGCTCCCCTGCCTGCCCTACCGTAATAGAAAGATGCGATGGATTGGCAACAGACACTGGTGCAGGTGATGTAGCAGTAGGGGCTGTCACTGGCTCGCTGTTTTTTTGACCTTTATAATACCACACACCCGCGCCTGCCATTGCCAATACCAAGCCTGCACCTAATCCCGCCAAAATAGCGCGTTGCTTGGGTTTTTTTGAACGTGGGGTCACAGGCGGTCTCATTACCACGCCTGCATTCTGTTGTGTGGTAGATTTTTGAATAGATGGCTGAATAGATGGATTGTCACTCAAAGATGACAAGCGTACATCACCATCACTGCCTTTGCCCATCTCATTATCATTGCCTATGGTGTCATTGACCGCCCCTTCATCAGGTACAATCAAGTCCAAATCATCAAACATCAACTGTGGTGATGCCTCATCAAGCTTAGGCTCCAATTCTTCCAAATCACCAAACACCATCGGCTGTGCAAACAAAGATTTTTCATGCTTTGTATCTGCCTTCAATTCATTGTTGTCCAACTCAAGTTGCAATGACTCATCAACCCTAGTCAGCACAGGTAGCTCTGGCGTCTTGAGATAAACCAAGGCTTCTTTTGCAACCACCTCATGCGCCCAAATAGGCAACTGGGGCGTAATATCAGGGAGTGTCTGTTGCGCCAACTCATGTACAGACATCCCCTGTTGCCTGGCTAACACAGACAAAGCCTCATAGCCTGTGTGCGTGGCTAATGGCAAAATAACATACAGCATCTCTTCATCAGCGCCCGTATCTTTTGCCAAATGCTCTTTTAGTTTCACATGAAACGTGTTTTGCCAATAAGCATCGCTACCTATCATCGCCTCATGACTTTGTAGCGCCAACGTAGCGTTATTGCGAGTACGATGAATAAAATCCTGATACCATGCGCTAGGTTGTGATTGTGATAGATTGGCAACAAAACACGCAAAAAAGGGTGTCAATACTGCCTCACCCAGCTCCTCTGCCCACAAGCCATCAGCTTGCACAAAACGAGCGCTATTAATTATGGTAGTAAGAATGGTGTTCATGAAGTGTCTTGGATTGATAAGTGATAAATAATTGGCATGGGGTTTGTGAATATACCAACACAGGGTGTGGATGATACCCAAACCATCCTTTGGTTGTCATCAAGTTAAGCTAAGTAAACCCTTTTGATATTATACCTGAATTTTTGTAGACTGGCTTGTGGTTTGGTCAAGTTTTTGATACTCGTGCAATTTTTTGACCCAAAAGGCAACTTTTTGTCAAAGACTTATCTTTACTTGGTGCAAAAATGATATACTAACACCCTATTTTGACATGATATCATTCTTATGTTTGCCATTACTCATACCACAGTCATTATCATCATCACTGTCATTGTTAGCATGTTGGCTTGGCAGGATAAGCGTGTGATGGGACGCTTGATTTTTGATCCTTTGTCCATTACTCGTTTTAAGCAATACGACCGTTTTGTCACCCATGGATTTATTCATGCTGACGGAATGCACTTATTGTTTAATATGTTTACCCTGTACTTTTTTGGACGGGTGATTGAAGATTTTTATATCCATCGCTTTGGCAATTTGGGCTTTGTTCTATTTTATGTCCTAGCAATCATTGTTGCCATCATTCCCACTTATCTACAAAACAAAAACAACCCTCGCTACTTAGGATTAGGGGCATCAGGAGCAGTCTCTGCTGTTTTGTTTGCGTTTGTGTTATTTCAGCCTTGGAGTTTGATTTGGTTATTTGCCATCATTCCTATTCCTGCCATTGTATTTGCAGTCATTTACACTGCTTATAGTATTTATGCTGATAGACGTGGCGGTGGCAATATCAATCACTCGGCACATTTGTACGGTGCAGCCTTTGGGGTGATTGCCACCATTATTATTGAACCTAGCGTTCTTGTGCATTTTTTTAATGCATTATTGAGTTTTAATTTTTAGTGATGTAGTATTTTAAGTTGTTTATGACAACGCTTAAGACCTCTTGTACAGCTCACATTCACTTAGGGCTGTCACCTGCTAGACTTTTCAGGCTTAATTATTGAAAAATGATGCGCGCTTATTGTTATGCTGATAAGCGCAAAAAGTGACAGCCTTATTTTTATAAACAAAAATCTATTATTAGTTTTTTTAATCGTGCCATTTTTATAAAAATCACAACAGCCCTACTAATTTTTGTTATAATAAAAGTTTGTTGTTATATCTCTATAATTTTTTAAGTTTTATCACAAGGCACTTATGAACGTTACTCTACGACAACTCAAAGCCTTTGTTTTGGTCGCTGAACACAACAGCTTTACCAAAGCTGCCGAAATCTTGATGCTCACTCAATCAGCACTAAGTGGACTTATCAAAGAATTAGAACAAAATCTTGACATTAAATTATTTGACCGCACCACGCGCAAAATGCACCTATCCGATGCAGGGCAGCGCCTACTGCCACAAGCCAAACGGGTACTCAATGAAGTGGCTGTGCTAGGCGAAAAAGTAGAAGGATTAAAATCTTTGCACCAAGGTCATGTACGCTTGGCAGTATCACAACAATTAGCTGCCGCCGCCATGCCTCAATTTATCGCTAAATTTTGTGAAACTTATCCTAATATCCAAGTCACCCTTGTGGATTGCTCTATTGATGACGTGGTGCATCAAGTAGAAAATCTTGCCACCGATTTGGGCATTGCCCCTGAACGCACTTATTCTGAAGACGTCAAGGCAGAAGTATTATTTGAATCGTCTTTTTATTTGGTACTACCCAAACATCACCCACTTGCCAGTCGCAAAACGGTTTATTGGGAAGATTTATTGCAAGAAAAGCTCATCACACTCAACGGTCCTTTTATTAAATCGCTTCAAAACCAGCTGCCTGCGGACATCTCTAGCCGTATTTTTAATCCTGATTTTGAGGTGAATTTTTTGTCCACCGCCCTTGGTATGACGCGCATGGGGCTTGGGGTGACGCTGTGTTTGCTGTATGCGGCTGAATGGGTGCATCAAAATGGCTTAGTCATGCGCCCCTTATACAAACCTGTGGTAGAGCGTAAATTTTTGCTCTATACTCACAAAAACCGCTCGCTGTCACCTGCTGCCTTGGCATTTCAAGAATTTGTCACCCAAAACAGCCATGAATTTTTGACAGGCATTAATGAAGACAGCTTAACACCCACCCTAAACCTAAGCGATGTTTAATCACTGACTCAATCAAGTATTGGGGTAATTTTTTGGGGTTTTTTATCAAAAACCCCTTTATTTTTATATGGATTGGCGTATACTTAAAGGGTTGGGGAAATGGTGTTGTTTTGACATCATTGTCTATATTTTTTTAGTTAATACTTTATTTTCATTAAGGAAACTTTATGTTTGAACACGTTACCCCTTATGCTGGCGACCCAATTTTGGGATTGATGGACAAGTTTGCCAATGACCCACGCACCGACATCAAAGTCAATTTGGGCGTGGGTGTTTATTATACTGAAGATGGCAAATTGCCTGTTTTGGAATGTGTCAAAACCGCCGAAAGTCAAATCGCCAACCCCCCAAAACCCCGTGGCTATCTGCCCATGGACGGTCTGGCAGGGTATCGCAGTGCCTGTCAGCGTCTCTTATTTGGGGCGGATAACCCAGCCGTACAAGAAGGACGAGTAGCGACCGTTGCCACGCTGGGCGGTTCAGGGGCACTCAAAGTTGGGGCGGACTTTATTCACGAATGGTTCCCCACCGCCAAGTGCTATGTATCAAACCCCACTTGGGGCAACCACATCAGTATCTTTGAAGGTGCAGGCTTTGAAGTGGGCAAATACCCCTACTATGACCCTGCCACCATCGGCGTAAAATTTGATGAAATGTGCGCCTTTTTTAACACGCTCAACGAAAATGACGTGGTGCTACTACACCCTTGCTGCCACAACCCCACAGGCGTGGATTTGACCGCCGAGCAATGGGACAGCGTCCTACAAATCATCAAAGACAAAAAACTCATCGCCTTTATGGACATCGCTTACCAAGGCTTTGGTGATGACATGGACGGCGACACCTACGCCATCAAAAAGGCGGTAGAAATGGGTCTGCCTGTGTTTGTTTCTAATTCATTCTCCAAAAACTTATCACTGTATGGTGAGCGTGTTGGCGGTCTGTCTGTCGTTGCCCCCACCAAAGAAGAAGCCAGCCGTGTACACGGTCAATTAAAATTCACCATTCGCCGCATCTACTCAAGCCCCGCTTCACACGGCAACCATGTGGTGGACATCGTCATGAACGATGAAACCTTGTATAATCAATGGGTGGGTGAAGTGTATGAAATGCGTGATCGCATTCGTGATATGCGCCAAAAACTGCAAGACACCCTAAGCGCCAAATTGCCCGAGCGTGATTTTAGCTACTTCACCAAACAGCGTGGTATGTTTAGCTTTACAGGGCTGACCGCCGAGCAGGTGGCACGCTTGCAGTCTGAATTTGCCGTTTATATGGTGGATAATGGACGTATGTGCATTGCAGGGCTTAACAACCAAAACGTAGAATACGTTGCCAATGCGATGGCGGAAGTTTTAAAATAACTCACCTGCCAACCAAAAACCCCTTATTTAACCATAAGGGGTTTTTGCAGTTTTAAGGATAATCAATGTAGACAATATGATAATATTGACAAGGTTATTTATAACAAAAGGCGAAAGTTTATTTTTCACCAAAAGCACGTTTAAAGCCCCAACACCCAACATCGTTTTCTTAAGGCGTGTGAGATGTCAACATGCCCTAGCCCAAAGCCTCAATCAGTTGAGCAAGCTCAATACCACATCCCTTATCTTAAGCATAAAGGTGTATCATCGTGGTGCAATCAGAAGCCACCAGAACACCATGCAAAAGAACAGAGCACAACCATAAAAGGCAATGTCACAACATCAATAGCAAGTGCAATGGGCGTTACAAGCGCTGTACCCGTCATTAAAACTGCCTCGTCCACTGCGGTACTGGGATAATAGGCGGCATTGATATGCAAAGGGCGTTTGAATTTATGGGGCAAAGTGGCATTGTCGGTGGTTTTTTGCACAACAGTCAGCGCTACTTTAGTAGGTCTATAACAAAAGGTATAAACTGTTGGATCTTCTACATAGGTGTCAAGCGATGCCTCATTGTCTTGGCGCCGCATTTTATCGTTAATACATTGAAAACCTAATTCACTAAGCTTGGTTTGTTCTTGACGACCAACTTTGTTAGCAGGTTTTAAAAAGGCGATAGTAACACTGGCAGCCATCTCTGAATTTGCCAAAGCAGCTTTAGCTGCCTTCTTGCGCTTGATGTCATTACTGGCATAAAAATCAATGTAGGTATTGCCCAAAAAGAAGTCTTGATAGATGGCATTTTGTTTTAGGTAGCGCCCACTTTCAGAGGTGCCTAGTAGGTGCAAGGACTGAGTGTCTAGCCCTGTAAATATTTTTTGTAAGATGGCATTGTCATCTTCAGCAGACATCACCAAATAATCGTTTGTTGTCCCAACCATTGCCATGGCGTTAGGATATTGTGCAAGAGGTGTTTTTGGCACACCTAAGGCAATAATTTCATCTTTTAGAACAGACACAGCCTCTTCACTAGGTTCAGGCATGTTATCCCATAGCGCACTGGTGGCAATACAGCCTGACAGCAAGCTACTACCAAACGCAGCAATGGCAAAAGGTTTTATATATTGACGCATATCATTTCCTTGCTCTGACAATAAATTTTGTTAAAAAAATTGAAACCCTATTAATTGACATTTAGGTGATGCCAATTATGCAACTCACTTGCTGTAAGTCACCAAAACCCCATTTTGAGTAAGTCGCCGCTAGAATACCAATCTTATAGACAGCTTGCAATACAACTGTATCAGTTTATCACAAAATCAAATTGTCATAAATAGAGCTGAACAAAAGGTATGTTGAGTGTATAGGTTATATGCTCAAAAAAAGAGCGCAATCGCTCTTTTTTCAATCTTGTCAATTCATAACCAGTCTTCTACCTAAGTAGATAAAATCGCCACTTCTTTGATATAGCTCACCAAGTCTTGCTCACTTTCAGCAAGCAATTCCTCATCGCCTTGATGGCGTGCATATTCAATCCATAGCAACAACTGATAGATGCTGTTGTATTCACTGGCATTAAACTGTTTGACAAACTGCTTGAGTGTGCTGTCATCTTGCAGATTCAGGCGCGTCAACCACGGTTCAATCTTGGCACGCTGTGCTGCATCAAATTTAAGCTCAAATAAAGCACTTGTCAGCGCATGACGGTCTTCTTCAACAATCAACTTACCAATGCGTTTGATTTGACGGTTTTTGGCAGCGGCGCTTGTGATTTTGGCAAGCTGATTTAACTCATCCAAAAAATACTCACTGACAGGCAATGATGCCCACTTTTTTTTGGGAACAGCGACCAAAGGCGTTGCCAAAGCTTGTAAGCGCTCATGGGATTTTTTGAGCTCTGTGCGTGATACACGCATATCAAGGGTGTTAAAATCAATATTCATAACCATCACTTAAGTTGTTTAAAGCTGCTGATAACGTCCGCTTTTTTCTTGCCTTTTGTTATTAACAAACTTGCCAATATGCTCAACTGTTTATGTTGATTCACCAAAAAACTGGCGATTTATTTATGCACAGCAAACTGTCAATGCGCTAATCTGTTTGCCAACGGCTTTTTTCGCGATGTTTTGCTTTTACTTGCATGGCAGACGGCAGCACTTGTGCCAAGTGATGTGCCACATATTCAGACACATACACAGAGCGATGTTTGCCTCCTGTGCAGCCAATCGCAATAGTGACGCTGTGGCGATTGTTGTGCAAAAAGTTAGGCAACCAACGCTGCAAAAATTTGCCAATATCTTGCGCCATGTCGTCCACTTCAGGATACTGCACAAAAAAGCTTTTTATCTCATCATCTAGCCCTGTTTTTTTGCGCAATTCCACCTGCCAATGAGGGTTGGGCAAAATACGCACATCAAAGACAAAGTCCGCATCAATAGGCGAGCCATATTTAAATCCAAAAGACAGCACATTGACGGTGACTACATTGTCCACGCCCAAATGATGGCGAATCTGCTCTTTGAGCTCATGGATATTGAGCTGACTGGTGTCAATCTTGATGTCGCATAGCTTAGCAATTGGCGATAGTAAGTCAATTTCTTTTTTGATGGCGCTTGGCAGGTTTTGTGCCAAACCTGTTGCCATCAAAGGATGAACACGCCGTGTTGCATCAAATCGCGCTACCAAAGTCGCTTCTTGGGCGGTAGTATAAAGAATCTTGAGTGATGACTCTCCATAGTGAGCTACCAGTGCTTCATAGACCGACTCAAAATTGGATAAGTCTGCTTGTGGCGTACGAATATCAATACCCAAAGCAATTTTATACACTTGGCTTTGAGTAAGCTTTTCTACTGCAACCTGCACCAAAGATAAGGGCAAATTATCCAAGCAATAAAACCCAAAATCTTCTAAGATGTTTAGCACTGAAGTTTTTCCAGACCCTGAACGTCCAGAGATAATAATAATTGAGATATTATTTTTCATAATCAATTTAATTCTATATCTGCCAATTCTAAGTCATCATCGTCATGGCACCACAAGTACACCTCATCGCCCAACTGATGGCTGTCTTTTGGCAATAATATCAACAAATCCCCTGTACCATTGCCAGCAATCGCCACGGCATTATCAGGAAAACCATCCCATTGCTTGGCAGTGTTGGTTTCTTGGAGGATGGTTGTGGATGAACGTTTTAAATGACGGCTATCCCGATTATCCAATACCGAATATAATTGCCATTCATCATCAAACGCCCAGACACTGCCCCCATTTTCTTGCAACAATCTATCATTGAGCCATGTTGGAAATTGACACCCCAACTGTTCTTGGGCGCTGTCTATAAAACTTTGTTCTGTTGGTAGTGCCATGATTGTCTCTTTTATAAGTTAATTTTTATATTATCTAATAATCTTGCTTGACCAACATAAATAGCCGCCAGTAATGCTAGCTGTTTATCTTTTGGTGTGGGTACAGCCAAGGTATCGGTTAATAATTCTAAATAATCTACACGCAATCCTTGGGCATTAAGCGACTGCGCTGCTTGCGTCACTAAAGTGGTAAATTCATCAAAAGCTGCCACTTGAAGCTGTTTGGCGAGCGCTTGCAGTGTTTGATGAATCACAGGCGCCTGCGCGCGCTCTTCTTTCGTCAAATACCCATTACGAGACGACAGCGCCAGTCCATCGGTATCTCGCACAATGTCGCCACCAATAATCTCAATACCAAAATTTAATTCATGGTTTAATTGGCGAATGATGGCAAGCTGCTGATAGTCTTTTTTGCCAAACACCGCCACATCAGGGCGCACGATATTAAAGAGTTTACCAACAACCAACCCCACCCCATCAAAATGCGTGGGACGAGTTTTACCGCATAAAATTTTGGTAATGTCGCCACTTAATACTTGGACGTTTGGCGGATAAACAGGATACATTTCTTCTATGCTGGGGGCAAATACATAAGTACATTGACTTTGTTGTAATTTGGCAATATCGTCTTCTAAAGTGCGTGGGTAATTGTCAAAATCTTCGCCCACGCCAAATTGGGTGGGATTGACAAAAATACTCACCACCACCACATCGGCATGACGACTGGCAATCTCCACCAACGACAAATGTCCTGCGTGCAAATTGCCCATGGTGGGCACAAACCCAATGCGCTGCCCCCCAGCTTTGTGGGAAGTCAGGGCGTTTTGTAAGTCTTTGATGGTATAAAAAATCTGTGTCATAGATGTAAAGCTTGGTTAATTAAAAAGTATGTTCTATGCTAGGAAAGGTTTTTGCTTTGACCGCTTGATGAAAGTTTGCAAACGCACCGATGATGTCGCCTGTTTGATTGTTTTCATCGTTTAAAAAATCTTTGACAAATTTGGCAGGTTTTTTGGTATAAACGCCAAGCATATCGTGCATGACCAGCACCTGCCCATCGGTATCCACGCCTGCACCAATACCAATCACAGGCACAGACACGCTGTCGGTAACGGCTTTGGCAAGGGCAGACGGCACACATTCCAGCAAAAACAGCGCTGTGCCTGCTTTTTGTAGGATTTGTACATCATCAAGCAGTTTTTGCGCTGCAGCATCGGTTTTGCCTTGCACTTTGTAGCCACCAAACACATTGACCGACTGCGGGGTCAGTCCCAAATGCACGCACACAGGCACGCCATTTTTGGTCAAAACTTCCACAATCGGCGCAAGTTCGCTGCCACCTTCTATCTTGATGGCGTGTGCCCCTGCTTGCATGACCGCACGACTGCTGTTAATGGCATCACTAAGCGTGGCATAACTCATAAACGGCAAATCGGTCATGATAAACGCATGGCTATTGGCTCGTGCCACGTTGGCGGTGTGATACGCCATGTCCGCCACCGTTACAGGCAGTGTTGATGTGTGTCCTTGCACCACCATGCCTAGGCTATCGCCCACCAAAATGCTATCAATATCAGCGTGTTGCATAACATGAGCAAAAGACGCATCATAGCAAGTCAGGCATGAAAATTTTTCGCCCTGTTTTTTGTATTTGGTCAAGGTGGATAAGGTGATGGGGGCTTTAGGGTGCTGTGTTTGAGCTAAATACATAGCATTCTCAATCTTAAATTGGTAAAGAAAGTTGGTCTTTTGTCAATCACTATAGGTGTAGTGTTAAGTTGTTCTGCTTTTTAATTTTTCAAGTCCCGCCCAGTCATCAGCGATGGGCAGCTTTGCCAAACTTTGCCCTTTTACCACCAAATTGGGTGAAAGCTCAAGCAGGGGAATGACCACAAAATTTCGCTCAAACAGCCCTGCGTGTGGCACAGTCAGCCGCTCATGACAAATCACTTCATCGCCATAAAGCAAAATATCCACATCAAGGCTACGCTCACCCCAATGCCGCAAACGCACCCTACCTGCTTTTTGTTCTAGTGCTTGACAAAAGTCCAGTAATTGCAACGGGTCTAGCCGTGTTTTTGCCATCAACACCGCATTATAAAAATCAGGCTGGTCGGTAACGCCAAACGCCCGAGACTGGTACAAAGACGACACCGCCACGTCCATAAAGTCATCACTGTCAATAAAGGCTTGTACCGCTTGTTTGATATGCGATTGGGGCGTGCCGTGTTCATTGGCGATGTTACCGCCTAGTCCAATATAAATGGGGATTGGTGTGTGGTCAAAAATTTTTGTCATGGCTTGGCTGTTTAGTTGTGGCAAATGTCCAGTTTTTTATCACGGGTACGGTAGCAATATAACATATCATCTGGCTCAACGCTTTCTAGCTCATCATCACCAATGACATGATAAAATCCTGCGTGGCGCACATATTGGCGCACGGGTTTGTCTTCGTAAGTGGTTTTGCCGTCTTCTGACATGGTACTGGTTTCAAACACATAGTTTTTATGATTAAATTCCAAACCAACATAACTGCTGCCTGCCCCATATCCTGAAGCGATGATACACGGTGATTTTTGTGAGACTTCATCACCCACAAACACATAACAAATCCCCAAACGGTCAGGATATGGGCGAGCATTGGCGCTATGAATGCCCAGCACCATCAAAGACAACATCATCAATCCCATACATTTTTTCATTGCTTTTTCCTTATTAATTGCCTTTAGTCCTGCGCTCTTGGTTTGGCGTTGGATTTGCGTTTGCGCTTAGGCGTGGGGCTGTCATCAACCGTTGTCTTATTGGTAGTTTTTTTGGGGCTGCTTTTTGGTTTTTTGGTAGCATTTGCTGCCTTTGCAACAGACGTTTTGTTTTGGTCAGACTGTTTTGGTGCAGATGCATTTGTGTCATCAAGCGCGTCTTTTTGTGTTGTTACACCTGCTTGTCGCTCTTGTATGCTAAGTGTACTACTGGGCTTGCGATGACGGCGGCGTGCAGGAATAAAGGGCTCATCACAAGCGCTTAACAGACGCAAAAAGTCTGCCTCACTATACTCCACTTTAGAAAAGACAGGCAAAGGGATTGCCACGCTTGGGGTACGGCGCTTTTTTTGTGTGGTGGGTATGGGTGTATCAAACAAGGGTTTGGCATCATGACTAGGCGCATGAGGCAAAGACAATTGATGAATTTGTTCAAGCTCTGCTTGGGTTTGTGCCAAATCGGTGATGGGCGTTTTTTTGACTCGGCGACGTCTGCCCCCTGTTTCAAGACGCTCAATCATGCTCTGACGCGCCGCATCATCAAACAACTGAAACTGCGTCCACCACGCCCCCATGCCTGCTGTTGATTCTGCCAAAACAGAGTCATCTGCCGCCTCTCGCGCCACCAAAAAATCATAAGCCGCACGAAACCTAGGGTGCTTGATAAGCATGGGTATATCACTGGCTTTGGGTTGGGTTAATTTTGGTTGCAACAGCCAAATCGCCGCAATAAATTCTTCGGCAAATTTAGGAATGGCGGTATATTGGCGCTGGCGTTCAAGCGTTTTGGCGGCTGCTTTGTTTTGGGCTTCATAAAACGGCAAGCCTTTGTTTTTGAATGTTGCCAATTGCGTCAAATAATCTTGCCACAACAACACCGCATAAAAATAAGCAGGGTTAGCGCCCCGACCTTGTGCCACGCGCTCATCTGTGGTTTTGGCAATATAAGTCATCAATGCTGTTGGACTTGCGCCAGCCTCCGCCATCAAACTATTCATTGCCCCATACTCAAACAATAGCGGTAATAGCGGCGCAAGATAGCCACCCGAAAACATTTTTTGGGTTTCGTCATACAGGCGGTGCGTAGAAACCTGCTCCAATAACGCCCAGTTTTTTTTGTGAAATTGGCGCGATAATTGTGGATTAAATTTAAAGCCTAATTTTGCCTTAAATCGCAATGCACGCAGCAAGCGCACAGGGTCTTCTTCAATGCGTTTGGATGCCTTACCTAATAAACGCAACGTCTTGTTTTGAATATCATCAAGCGCCCCGCAAAAATCATGCACCTCACCTTTGATGGGTTGATAGTACAAGGCATTGATACTAAAATCACGGCGCGCAAAGTCTTGGGTAATATCACCCCAAACATTATCACGAGTAATCATGCCCTCTTCGGTGGTATGCGTGTCGTCTTTGGGGGGTGCGCGAAACGTTGCCACCTCAATCATCTCGCGCCCTGAATAAACGTGCGCCAACTGAAAGCGCCGTCCAATAATACGGCAGCGCGACCCAAACACGCTTTTGATGTCTGTGGGGCGAGCGTTGGTTACGGCATCAAAGTCTTTGGGAGCAAGCCCAAGCAAGCTATCACGCACCCCACCACCAACCACATAAGCTTCATACCCTGCGCGCGTTAAGGTTGCTACCACCTCAATAATGCTGTGAGGTAAGCTTTGTTTGTATAATCCTAATTGCTTGGCTGACTGTATCGCCACGCGTTTTCTCCTAAATAGTATCTTTTGGGTTACATACCCACCATCAAGTGTCCCCGAATCACTTGCAAGATTTTCGCCAAAAAAAAGTTATTTTACCGTCAAATGCCCAAAAAAGCGAACCTATTTACGCTCCGTTACCATTATCACAAGCATAAGCTGTCTGTTTGGTGGAATGACTGATGGTTTGGTTTCTTGAAATTGGCGGCTATGCTACGCTTAGAACCTGTATTCATACCATTTTTGCAATAAAACTTTTAGATAAATTGCCTACTTTTTAAGAAAAAACGCAACTTGATAGCCATTCTATTAAGCAAGTTTTTGACATAGAAAAGCAAGATTTGGTTAGTTTTTATGCAAAAGCGAAAAATTTAGTGTTTGCTTTTACAATCAATATGAATGGCGTATTATTGTGAATACAGACTCTTATAACCCTAAACACCCATGCACCTACTCAACCACCAAGCGATGACGATTATTTTCAAGGGTTTTTTTGCCTATACCTTTAACATTGGTTAGCTCATCTACATGACCAAACCGCCCCATCTGCTCTCGATATAGCACGATGGCTTCGGCGGTTTTGACACCCACGCCATCTAGACTCATCAATTCCCCAGCACTGGCGGTATTGATATTAATCACTGTGGTGGTGTGATTGCTTGTCTTTTCTTGTTGTATCAGATAAGCATAAGCATCTTTGGCATGAGCAAAACATTGCCTAGGCGCAGAGTGATTGGTGTTGGCATATCCATAAGTACTGACTGTAAGCAACCAAGCCATGTAACACATAGCTTTCCATCGTGCTTTTGTGCTATTTATAAGTTTACTTTTATTCATAGCGTTTTGCCAATTCCCAAAGCTCATCCATCTCGCCAAGGCTTGCAAGGGTCGGTGTTTTACCTTGTTTGGCAAGCTCATCTTCTATAAAGGCAAAGCGGCGCTTGAATTTTTGTACAGTGCTTAAGGTTGCCATTTCGCTATCAATACCAAGCTTTCTTGCAACATTAACAAGCGCAAAAAAGCAATCGCCTAGCTCATCCATTAAGGCGTGTTTTTGCTCATCATTCAGCGTTGTCGCATTGGTAGGTAGAATGTGTTTAAGCTCACCAATCTCTTCATCTAGCTTATCCATAGCGCCACTGACCACATCCCAGTCAAAGCCAACTTTACTTACTTGTGTTTGTAGAGTTTGCGCCATCATCAAGGCTGAACCTGCCTTGACATCGGTTAAGCGTCGTATTGGCTTGTCTTTGTTTTCAAGTGCTTTGATTTCATCCCAGCGCTGCTTGACATCTTCATCAGTTTTTAGAGTGTCTTTGTCAAAAACGTGCGGATGACGGCGAATCAGCTTTTCTTGCAGATGATAAATCACATCACCCATATCAAATGCTTGCTTTTCGGCATATAGCTGCGCATGAAAAACCACCTGCAACAGCACATCACCAAGCTCACCTTTGATGTCCATCAACTCACCTGACGACACCGCTTCTATCAGCTCATAACTTTCCTCCAAAACATAGGGCAACAAGCTTTGATTGGTTTGCTTGGCATCCCATGGGCACTCTGTACGCAGATGCGCCATTAAGGTCAAAAGGTCAGCAAAATTAGCAGTAGGTTTCATAGTCGGTTTACCAAATAAAGATACCCATTTTACTGTATTTTTGAAAATTTTGACAGCACCACCAGTCTAGAAGTACAACAAGAATACTATGTTGATATTGCATCATTATTAAGAGCATTTAGGATGTGTTACGATATCACACACCCTAACCCACCTTACAGATTCATGGCTTTTTGGTGTCAGGTTTGTTACAATTTAGCTAGTCTTTTTTTTAGTTGAGTTTCAATCATGTCAGCATTCTCCCATCTTGCCATCACCTCCTTCAAAGCCTATGACATCCGTGGCGAACTTGGCGTAAACCTTGACGAAAACATCGCTTATCGCATAGGGCGAGCCTTTGCCCAATTTTTAAACCCCGCACCTGATGCCAGCCAAAACAAAGCCATCGTCATTGGCTGTGACATTCGTCCAAGTAGCGAAACATTAAAAATCGCCACCATCAACGGTATTTTGGATGCAGGTGTAAACGTCATCGACCTTGGTATGACTGGCACAGAAGAAGTCTATTTTGCCACCAGCCACTATGACGCTATTGGTGGCATTGAAGTCACCGCAAGTCACAATCCCATTAACTATAATGGACTTAAACTTGTACGAGAAAACTCTCGCCCCATCAGTGCAGATACAGGACTTGCCGATATTCAAAAAATTGCAGAAAATGGCGAATTTATCACACCAACCAAACAAGGCAAGTTAATAGAAAAATTTGACAAAACTGCCTACATTGACCACCTGATTAGCTACATTGATTTATCTATTCTTAAGCCCCTAACAGTCATCATCAACAGTGGCAATGGCAGTGCAGGTCCTGTGGTTGATTTATTAGAAGAACGTTTTAAACAAGCCTCTGCCCCTATCACCTTTATCAAACTACATCACACCCCTGACGGTAGCTTTCCCAATGGCATACCCAACCCAATGATTGTGGCTAATCGCACCGTTACCCGTGATAAACTATTAGCAGAGCAGGCAGACTTAGCCATTGCCTTTGATGGCGATTTTGACCGTTGTTTCTTCTTTGACGAAACAGGACGTTTTTTAGAAGGGACTTATTTGGTGGGCGTACTTGCCGAAGCCTTTTTACAAAAAGACGCTACAGCCAGCATTGTTTATGACCCAAGAAATATTTTAAATACAAAAAATGTCATCAAACAAGCAGGTGGCACCGCAGTGATTAGCAAATCTGGACATTCATTTATCAAGCAAATCATGCGTCAAAGTGGTGCAGTCTACGGTGGCGAAATGTCTGCCCACCACTATTTTAAAGAATTTAACTATTGTGACAGTGGCATGATACCTTGGTTATTAACCATTGAATTATTAGCAAAAACTGGCAAAAACCTATCTGCATTGGTTGATGAAATGATTAATAACTTCCCAATTTCTGGCGAAATTAACTTTAAACTAACCAATATTACTGCAGTACAAGTTTTAGAAAAACTACAAAATGAATTAGAATTTTTGGCTGATGGTGAACAACCAACCATTGATTATCTAGATGGATTATCCGTCAATTTCCCAACATGGCGTTTTAATATCCGCGCCTCTAACACAGAGCCTTTAATTCGCTTAAATGTAGAAACTGTAGGTGATAAACCCTTACTTGAACAAAAGGTGCAAGCTTTGTGTGACTGGATTATCGCACAAGGGGCAATCCACGCTGATCATTAAAACAAAAAAGCGCATCAATTAAACCAACTCTCAAAGGCTTGTCTGACTTTTGAGGGGTGAGTTATAATTGGTGCGCTGCGCTATTATATCTAGGACATCCTGATATTTCGTATTTGCCATTAAACTCAAGAAAAATCGCAGACGTTTCAGTAAAAATTGCGCCGTTGATATAAATATATCAACAAGCAGTTTGACGATGAAAACGAAGAGTTAGCCCCACTTTTTAACAAACAGGCAAGGCAAAAACACTATGTTTTTTTCTAAATGATTGCTAAATTACAAGTAGTGTTATGAAGTATCAGGGTACCCTAGATAGTAGCCTGATTTTGTTATCTGCCCATTCATCAGCTAGCATACTATACATCACTGTATCACGCACTGTACCATCACGGCGCTTGGCATGATGACGGATAATGCCGTCTTTTTTTGCCCCTAGACGCTCTATTGCTTGTTGGCTGACAAAATTCAAACAGTCTGTACGCCACCCTACCACCGCACACCCCAAGGTCTCAAAAGCATGAGTCAACAGCATGACCTTGCAAGTGGTATTGACATGGGTGCGTTGTACTGATTTTTTATACCAAGTATAGCCAATCTCCACTCGAGCAATTTCTGCTATGATATCATGATAGCTTGTCGTGCCAAGTACAGCACCTGTTGTCTCATCTATCACCGCAAATGCCACGCGATAAGGGTCAGATAGCGCCTTATCAATATATGCCATGACTCCATCAGGTGTGGGTGCGCTAGTAACCGTCAGCTCCCATAGCCTACCATCTTGCACTGCACTCTTTAATCCCTCGGCATGAGCATAAGTTAAGGGCTCTAGGCGAATATGATTAAGAGTAAGCGTGGTGGGTTTAACCAAAGTCTGGATAGTCTCTGTTTTAATCATGGCACTTTCTTGATTATCCTAAAATACCTTTATCTTAACAGAACCGCCCCAAAGACACAAACCAAAAACCGTACCTTCAAAGGCACGGTTTATGACACCACTTAACTTTTTAGCCATTCAATCGTCCAATGAATGCCAAATTGGTCAGTCAATGCCCCCACATAGCCAAAGGGCTGCTCACCGATGGGCAATCTAATACTGCCTTTGTCAGATAAGCGAATAAACAGCTGGTCAGCCTCCTCTTGTGTGTCTGTGGTAATAAAGATGTCATGATTATTGCCTTGTACCAACGTTTCTGCACAATCCGACCCCATCAAGGTATCTGCACCGATGGGCAAGCTGATATACATTACTTGCTTGTCATCTGCCTCTTCATCTTCAAACGCCACCACATCAAACTCTCCACCAAAGACTTGCTTATAAAAGCTAAAAGCCTCATAACACCGACCATCAAAGTTTAGATAAGAATTTAACTTCACCATATGATAACTCCTGTTTGATTAAATGCCTATACAATTTAATTGATTGTGTAGTAATAATAACACCAAACTGCAAAAAAAAAAAGCGAATCTGTCCAGTTTTTGGATTAAAATAAAAACCGCACCCCTTAGGATGCGGTTGATTGATGTCAACTGCCTGTAACTAGCCTGCTTGGTCAAGCAGCATATTACGAATATGACCAATCGCCTTCGTTGGGTTAAGCCCTTTTGGACAGACTGATACGCAGTTCATGATGCCACGGCAACGGAACAAGCTAAATGGGTCATCAAGGCGCGCCAAGCGTGCTTGTGTGTCTGTATCACGGCTGTCAATGATAAAGCGATAGCCATTAAGTAGCGCAGAAGGACCCAAGAATTTATCAGGATTCCACCAGAATGATGGGCAAGACGTAGAACAACAAGCGCACAAAATACACTCATACAATCCGTTCATTTTTTCACGGTCTTCTGGTGATTGTAGGCGCTCGGTAGGTGGCGCTGGCTGGTTATTAATGAGATACGGATGAACCTTTTCATATTGCTCATAAAATTGGTTCATGTCCACCACCAAGTCTTTGATGACAGGCAATCCTGGTAATGGACGCACGACAATTTTTTCAGGCAAGGTATTCATGTTAATCAAACACGCCAAGCCATTTTTACCATTGATATTCATCCCATCAGAGCCACAGATTCCCTCACGGCAAGAACGGCGGAATGTCAAAGTTTCATCTTCACGCTTTAGACGCAATAACACGTCAAGCAACATACGGTCAGAATCCAACAATTCCACCTTATAGCTTTGCATATAAGGGGCTTTGTCCTTATCGGGGTCGTAGCGATAAATCTCTATAATGCGAGTGCCTCGACTCATGATTTTCTCCATACAAAATTTTTGTAACACATTTAAGGGGAGTGATGACACCCATCAACACTCCACAACCATCATTAGAAAGTACGAACTTGAGGTTCGCAGTACTCTACAGTCAAGGGAACTTTGCGCACAGGTTTATAGACCACACGATTGCCCTCTGAATACCACAAAGTATGCTTCATCCACTCATGGTCATTACGTCCTAGTGGTGCATAATCGTCATCTTCAGGCTTTTCATAGTCTAGCACCATATGTGCTCCACGGCACTCATGACGCAATGCAGCAGACAGCATGGTGGCTTTGGCTACTTCATAAAGATTAGCCACTTCTAGCGCTTCAATGCGAGCAGTATTAAAGACTTGTGATTTATCCGCCAAATGAATATTATTCACTTTAGGCTCTAGTGCCAAGATTTTTTCAACACCTTCATCCATCATGGCTTGTGTACGGAAGACGGCAGCATGGTTTTGCATAATTGAGCGAATCTCATCGCCTACTTCTTGCGCATTATAGCCACTTGTGGAATCTTGTAGCTTATTTAGACGCGCCAATGTAAAATCCAGTACGCGTGGGCTTAATGGCTTATATGTGTTTTCATTTTTGTGGAACTCATCAATAATGTGCTTGCCTGCCGCGCGTCCAAAGACCACCAAGTCAAGCAATGAGTTTGTGCCTAAGCGGTTTGCACCATGCACAGAGACGCACGCACATTCGCCAATTGCGTACAAGCCTTTGACCACACGACCTTCAGTATATAGCCCTTGTTCATCTACATGACCATCTAGCTTAGGCACTGTCACCTGACCGTGAATATTGGTTGGGATACCGCCCATCATATAGTGAATGGTTGGTACGACAGGTACAGGCTCTTTGGTGATGTCCACGTTACCAAAGTTTTTGCTAATTTCAAATACCGATGGCAAGCGTTTCATAATTTCGGCATGACCCAAATGCGTCATATCCATCACGATATAATCACCGTTAGGTCCACAGCCACGACCTTCTTTGATTTCTTGGTCCATAGAACGAGACACAAAGTCACGCGGTGCCAAGTCTTTTAATTTGGGTGCATAACGCTCCATAAATGGCTCACCATTTTTGTTGCGCAAAATCGCCCCTTCGCCACGACAGCCTTCAGTCAGAAGTACGCCTGCACCTGCCACGCCTGTGGGGTGGAATTGCCAAAATTCCATATCTTGCAAAGGAATGCCTGCACGCACCGCCATGCCCAAGCCATCCCCTGTATTAATGTAGGCATTGGTAGAAGCGCGGAAAATACGACCCGCCCCACCTGTTGCCAAGACAGTCACAGGGGCTTGAAATACCGACACAATGCCAGTTTCTTGCTCAAGGGCAATCACCCCATTGATATTGCCTTCTGCGTCTTTGATTAAATCTAAGGCAATCCACTCAACAAAAAACTGTGTGCCTTTTTCTAGATTTTTTTGATATAAGGTATGCAATAGCGCGTGTCCTGTACGGTCAGCAGCAGCACACGCACGGGGGACAGGCTTTTCACCATAGTTTGAGCTATGACCACCAAAGGGACGCTGATAAATGGTGCCATCTGCGTTACGGTCAAAAGGCATCCCCATATGCTCAAGCTCATAGACCACTTTTGGTGCTTCACGACACATATATTCAATAGCATCTTGGTCGCCTAGCCAATCAGAACCTTTGACGGTGTCATAAAAGTGAAAATGCCAGTTATCCTCACTCATATTGCCCAAAGAAGCACCAATACCTCCTTGAGCTGCAACCGTATGACTACGGGTTGGGAATACTTTGGTTAATACCGCAACTTTCATGCCACCTTCAACCAACTGCAAAGAGGCGCGCATACCAGAGCCGCCACCGCCTACGATGACCGCATCAAAGTTTAGGGTTTTGATATTACTAATGTTTAAATTTTTCATTGCCATTTTATACGTTCCTGTTATGTATCACCGTATGATTAAACTCAATGGGTGTATCATGTTTGATTCATGGTTGATTTTTTGGGGAAACTCAAAAGAGCTTAGCCCCAAAAAATCATCACACCCCAGAACAAATACACCAAAACAGCGATGATAATTGCTGATTGCAAGACAAAACGCAATCCTGAGGATTTGACATAATCGGTCAGTACTGTCCACATACCTACCCAGGCATGCACCACCAACGCCAATACCGCCACAAGGCTAAACAGCTTCATTGGCAGACTCATCATAAAACCCTGCCAACGCTCAAACGTCACTTCATTAAATAGGAAAAATCCTACCATGACCACACTGTACACTGCCAATACCACAGCGCTGATACGTTGCAATACCCAGTCACGCAAGCCCGACCCAGTCAGACCTGTGGCACTTTTGATGCCTGAATTATTTCTTCTTGCCATTAGAACATCACCCATACAAAGGAAGCCACAATTAGCACTGCTGCAATCACAAAACTTATCACAGCAGCAGTACGCCCTGATTTTAGCTCTTCATTCATGCCAAGGTCAGCAAATAAATGCTTTAATCCCATGACAAAATGGTAGGCGGTCGCGGCAACAAATACCCATACGACAAAGCGCAATAGACCATTATTCATCACACCATCAAACCCTTCTGGTGATGACAATGATGCCTGCAAAACGCACAACAAAACAGGCGTTAATAAAAATAAAACAATCCCAGAGACACGATGCAAAATAGACGCCATAGCAATCGGCGACTTGGCATTGACCGCCAGCACTTGTCCCAAATCTAGGTTAATCGGTCGCTTGCTTTTCACGAAAAAATTCCTTAAAAACCATTGGTGGGCTTAAAAACTTATATCCAATCATATAAGTACAAACCTGCCAAAACCCTACTATAAAATATAACCCTATAATTATAAAAACTTTAGCGGTTAATTACAAATAAAAATTGAAAAATAACAGCAATTTATTATTACATAACTCATCACACCGTTATTATTATAAACAATAATACTTATCATTTAGTATTCATTATTGTTTAAATGAATAGTTCATTGATTTTAGGTAACTTATACAGCCAACCCATTGCTCACACTCAATCACAGTGGATAAATGTATCTTTATATTTCAAAAATAAGCGCAAAAAATGCTTTTTAAGCAACATTTCATAATAATTTGTTTTTTATATAAGACATTTGTACACAAACCAAATTTAATTTGCTTAATTTTGGTAAGAATTATCAGCAAAACTAATATTTACACAATTTGCATTTGTAAAAAAAACTGGTAAGATAAGCATATGATGCCACACATCATACTTATAGATGGTATTTTTTTAACTAAAGCAACGATTAAGGAAACTCAATTATGTCAAATGTTGCAAAGCTTGTGGTAGACGGCAAGGAATTTGACCTACCTGTATTGGAAAGCACTTTAGGTCGTCCTGTATTGGATATTTCTGCTATTGCCAAGGCAGGCTTTTGGTCTTATGACCCTGGTTTTATGGCAACTGCACCAGTTGAATCAAAAATCACCTATATTGATGGCGAAAAAGGTGAATTAATGCATCGTGGATATTCCATTGATGACTTAGCAGACAATGCTGAATATCTAGAAGTCTGCTATGCTTTGCTTTATGGTGAATTACCTACCGCTGCCCAAAAAGAAGAGTTTTATGCCCGTGTTAGCAGCAAAATGGCGGTACACGACCAACTGCGTAAATTCTTTGAAGGCTTCCGCCGTGATGCTCACCCTATGGCAATTATGGTGGGTGTGGTTGGCGCTCTGTCTGCTTTTTATCACAATCATCTAGACATTTCAGACCCTGCACACCGCGATCATACCGCAGTAGATTTGATTGCTAAAGTGCCAACATTGGCTGCGATGAGCTATAAATACTCCATTGGCGAGCCATTTATGTATCCTCGCAAAGACTTCAGCTATGCTGAAAATTTCCTATACATGATGTTTGCTACTCCTGGTGACAAAGACTACAAGGTCAATCCTGTACTTGTCAAAGCCATGGACAAAATCTTTACCCTACACGCTGACCACGAACAAAACGCCTCTACCTCTACTGTTCGTCTAGCAGGTTCTACAGGTGCCAACCCCTATGCGTGTATTGCTGCTGGGATTGTAGCACTATGGGGTCCATCACATGGCGGCGCAAACGAAGCGGTACTAACCATGCTAGATGAAATCGGCTCTGTAGAGCACGTTGAAGAATTTATGGAAAAAGTCAAGCGCAAAGAAGTAAAACTGATGGGCTTTGGTCATCGTGTTTATCGTAACTTTGACCCTCGTGCCAAGGTTATGAAAGAAACCTGCGATGAGGTTTTGGGCGCACTAGGTATCAATGATCCTAAGCTTGAGTTGGCGATGAAACTTGAACAAATTGCCCTAAATGACCCATACTTTGTGGAGCGTAAACTATATCCAAACGTTGATTTCTATTCTGGCATCATTCTAAAAGCCATTGGTATTCCAACCTCTATGTTTACTGTTATTTTTGCTTTGGCGCGTACAGTTGGTTGGATTAGTCACTGGACAGAAATGCATTCAGAAGCCTTTAAAATCGGTCGTCCTCGTCAGCGCTATACAGGCGAAACACACCGTAAATTTGTTCCTGTGGATAAGCGTGGCTAATCACAACTACTGCTTGACCTTAATAATAAGCCATCATTTGATGGCTTATTTTTTTCTTGATGATAACTGCATTAAATGATACAGTAAAAATTCCACTCACCCCATAAGGATAAGTATGACTACCCATGTTTCTTTATCCGCTTTTAATGTATTTCATCCTAGCTTTTTACGTCATCTAAGCTTGATAGGCACAGCTTTGATTGCAAGTAGTCTGCTGTATTTATTGGCTTCTCACTGGTTTTTTCTTCCTGATGTCGTGCGTCTTGGATTGCCAATGGGGGTGCTAATCATCACTGCTTTTATTAGCAGCATTATGACTTTATCTAATACCGTTAATCAGACTTTGCACACGCTATGCGCGCTGATGATTGGATTGTCTTTGGCGGTGATAGGGCAGATATATCAGACAGGGGCAGATAGTTTTTGGTTATTCACCTTATGGTCAGCTCTATTGATACCTTGGTTGTATCGGCACAATATTGGTGTATTTGCCATGCTAAGCATGACCAGCTTGTTGGCACTATATTTGTTTTTTAAGCAGAACTTTTATGGCACAGAGTCTGCTATTTACTTGCTTGCTCTTAATAGTATTAGTCTTGTCATCTTGCTGGGGTGTTTGCGTTGGTATCTGCCACTTCGTTATGGGGCTATTGCTCTTATTTGGGGAGTATCACTTTTTGGGGTAATCTTATTAGAAGACAGCTACAGCCCTTTATCTTTTGGTACAAGCCTGCTTGCTATCACCAGTATTATTGGACTGCCCTTGTATGCCAGTTGGCGATTTTGGAAAAATAGCGATCAAATCCCCCTTGCTTTTATGCTATGCGCCCTAGCGGTTAATTTTTTTATATGGCTACTGTATCATTATGATTTTATTGGTATGGGCAGCTATTTTTTGTTGGGAGTGGTGGTATTATTATGCTTTTTTGCCTTAGGAATGATGATTATCAATCTATTCCCCAAAGGCAAATTTCATCATATCCCCATCGGTGTCGGCGCATGGATTGCAGGGCTTATTTTTGCAATGGCATTTTTGACCTACTGGGAAGGTTTTTCTATGTTGCTTGGCGCCTTAAGCTTTGGTGGTGCTGTTTTTTTATTACACACCTTGCCTGCTACTGCCACACCAAAACGCATCTTTGTGCGCCATTTGTCTTATTGTTTTATGATATGTGGGCAGATTGCATTTTTGGTTCATTTGGGCATCAAAAGTGATAATTTACTTCCTGCACTGTTGGCACAATGTGTTTTTGCAGGTGTTTTATGGTATATGCGCGCCCACTGGAGTGTACTTGCCATACAAGGTATGGGTTTGTATCTTTTATCCTGTCTTTATGTTATTTATGATGGTGCAGGTTATGACAGCTTAACCAGCGCGGTTTCTTTGTCCGCTTTGCAACTGATTTGGGTTATTCCTTTATTTTGCCTACAATATCCCGCCTCATGGCGATACGCTCGTGGCATCTGGGTGATGATATTTGGGGTAATGATTTTGCATTTATTGCAATCCATATTATTAATCAAAACACCTGACCAACTACTGCCAACTTGGGTATGGCTATTACAGCTTATAGCCTCCATTGGCTTTACGATGGTATTTTTTCGCCATCTTACACCCCATGTTCATCTTATTGTTTTGTTAATATTTGCCTTATTATTAACATTTTTGGGTTATTTTGAAATTTTTATTATTGTTATGGGCATAATATGGGCATTAACACATCAAGACAAACTGTTGCATGGCTTATACGTGCTTGGGTTGGCGATATTTTTGGGGTATTTGTATTATAGTTTGCAGATGAGTTTTTTGGCAAAAAGCGCTACCATTTTTATTTTAGGGCTGTTTTGTTTGGGATGGGCAGCTTTATTGCACACCAAAATAGGAGAGCGCCAATGATTCTGTCTAAACGCTGGCTACCTATGATTCTTGCTGCTATCAGTATTGGGGTGTTTTGTATTATCATCTACCATCATCATCGCCTTACCACAGGTGATTCTATCTATGTCAAACTCTCCCCACTTGATCCACGCTCTTTAATTCAAGGCGACTATATGGCGCTTAATTATGAACTCTTTTTTATTAATCTAGAGGCGGCAGATAAAGACTGGGAAATAAATAAAACATCCTTGACACGCAATCAACGCCATATTTACAATCAAGCACGGATTACCATTTGGGTAGAAACCGACCAACAAGGAAGAATTACCAAAAGCGCTTTTGACGCTAATGATTTGGTTCATCCCCGACCTTTAATCGTCAAAAACCCAAGTAATTACATGAGATCACTCTATCCAGCAGCAAACAGCTTTTTGTTTGCTGAAGGGCTAGCCCAATGCTATCAGCGTGCTACTTATGCTCATCTTAAGGTAAATAACAAAGGCGCGCCCATACTAATGGAGTTGGTCAATGATGACTTGCAGTCGCTTGATTGTGAATCACAAGCCAAATAACCTTCTACGCTCGCACCACCTGTCCTGTCAGCGCACAGCGAATTTGGCTAGGCATCTTAAAGCCTGTGGTATCACCTTGTAGATATCCCACATCCGCCATATTAAAAAAATAGTGATAAGCCTCTGATAGCGTCTTAGCAGGAGGGTGTTGTGATGGATTGCAACTGGTAGAGACCAAAAATCCATAAGGATTGCTTATAGAAATCATATTTTGGCATACCTTAGCTGCATTTACTTGACCAATTTTGCGAATCGCCAAGGTTGTTTGATCTCCTATCACCCAATCAGGAATGCCAATGGGTAATTGCTTGGGGATGGGAAATAGCCAAGTGGTTGCTTGTGTTCGTTGATTGTCTATGTTATTCCAACTCTCTAAAATGTGCTTTTGATTATTTAAGGGTAGCTCATCTAAAAATCTGCTTATCAATAACTCATCTGCCACCACCACAATCAGTCCTTTTTCCTTAGGACGCTGCTTAATTTCTAGCAATCTAAGCACCGCTTGCTCATCAAAAGGATTGCAGCCTAGTCCCCACACACTTTCACTAGGATATGCCAAAATTTTGCCCCCCATCACCCAGCTCCCTGCTAGCTTTTCATCATCTGTCATAAATACTGGCTTATGATTTGGCATAACGTCCCCCAACTTGATTCACCAATCCCAATAACTCAAGCTCAATCAGCCCTGATAACACATCTGCCGTGGTCAGCTGCGTTTGCATGACCAAGTTGTCCACATCTTGATAATTTTGGCTAAGATTGGCATATAATGCTACCAAATGACTAGGAATATTCGCTACCTCATTTGATGACGTTGAAGGTGATTTTGGTGTGGACGTTGGTTGTGATGTTTGCACAAAAAGACTGTGTGTTTGACGAAATGATTTGGGCAAAACAACTGATTGATTTTGAATATCTTCTATCACTTGTAGAGGATGATAAATAAGCGTCGCCCCTTCTCTGATTAAATGATGACACCCTTCTGCGTTAAGATTATCAATACGATGAGGCAATACAAAAACTTGCTTACCTTGTTCATTGGCAAGACGAGCAGTAATCAAAGAGCCGCTTTGCAGCGCCGCTTCTGTTACTATCGTTGCCAAAGACAAACCCGCCACTAAGCGATTGCGCCTTGGAAAGGTATGTTTACTGGCTGGTGTATTGGGTAATAGCTCTGTCACCAAACATCCGCCCATCGTGATAATTTCATCAAGCAGTCCACGATGATTCTTAGGATAGCAGATGTCAATACCCGTACCCATCACCCCCACGGTTTGTCCAAAAAATTTGGGATCATCTTGCTTTAAAGCTCCCAAATGCGCATTGACATCCACCCCTTGTGCCAGTCCACTGGTGATAGCATAGCCACATTGTACCAAATATTGAGCAATATCAAAGGTCATCTTGATGGCATAATCACTAGGATTACGACTACCCACCATCGCGATTTGCGGTGCATTAAGACGCGCTACATTACCCCGATAAAACAAGACAGGTGGTGGATCGTATAGCTGTTTTAATAGCGTTGGATAGCAATCATCTTCAACAAACAATACACAATACAAGCCCGCTGCAACTGATTTTTCTATTTCACGCAAAAACGCCTTAGTAGATGAGTCATCTATAAGGCGTGCAATATGGCTTTTGTGAATACCCAAGTTCTGCCAATCGCTAATAGGTGCCTGAAGCGCCTGATTGGCGCCACCAAAGTGCTCTATAACTTTATAATAAGCAGATAAGGAGGTATTCACCACATACCAAAGCGTCAAACTGGCGCTTTGGGTAGAAGTTAGGGTCATACCATCACATCAAAATTTTGGGGGCAATAACTGGTCACCCACGTTTAATGGTAATTCGGCATTTAACACATAAGCATAACTGATGTTATCAAACACCTTAAAAATCATCAGCTGTCCAGACAGCTCTGAAGGTAAGCGTACAGGAGTGTTATTGTCTTGTGCATCACGCACTAATGCGCCTTTTTTGTACACATCCAGTACCTGACCAGGTTGCGCGCCATCTACTGCGCCCAAATTGATTGCCACAACGCTATTTTTGGCAGCAGATCCAATACTACCCATCACTCGCACAATCAAGCCACCGCGATTGACTTGGGCAGGCGCAGGATAAAAGACCGATGGTACAGGGGCATCCACTTCCACAAACACACGGTCACCTTCACGCACTTCTGAACCATAGGTGTCTGTAATTTGAATACTAGATACGCCATTGGCATTCACATCAGTGACCACACCTGCTGCAACTTGGTTTACCTCCAAGCCTGCCACATGTCCTGTACGCCCATCTACATAAGGCTGACCTTTGCGATAAACACCATAACGCTGACCTACAATCAAAGGCGCGCCTTTGGCATAAATTTTGTCACCCACAGAGGTGATTAAGTTGCCTGTTTTGGATGCCAATACATAAGGAGTTAATTCAAAGTTTTGTGGCGCTACTACCATATAGCGATCTAGCCACACTTTGATAGCAGACAAAGGAATGGCAGGAATGCTATATTCTGTAGAAGTCACTGCTACCGTGGTTGGGGCAGTATTCATTTGTTTTTCAATGCCTGCACAGCCCTCGCCTGTATCCACACCCACCAAAGTTTTGCCTTTGATAATACATAGGATTAATACATCGTTAGGATAAATCAAGTGTGGGTTTTTGATTTGTTTATTGGTTGCCCAAATTTCACGCCAACGGTGTGGTGCTTGTAAATATTTACCTGAAATATCCCAAAGCGTATCGCCTTTTTTGACCACATAGCGATTAGGCGCATCTGCCTTGATGGTGGGTGGCGGATTATTGGCAAGCGCTGACATGGATACTGTTGCTAATACAGCAGTCAATGCCACACCCAAAGTACGTTTCATCATAATCTTACATTCCATAAAAACAGTCTAAATTTGAGAATATCTCATCTTATTCTTGTTAGCATATCACAAACACCAAGTAGCGAACACACTTTGGCGCTATTTGGGCGTAATAACCTGACGGATTGCATCTGCAACCAATTTTGAGTCATTTTCTAGTACGCTAACATACTGCGGTTTGTCTTCTAAGCCTTGTGTATGAGCAGGTCTAGGTAATGATTTTTCATCAAAAGCAGCACCCAACGCCTCTGCCATCGTTGCCCCAAATTTAATAGGCAATGCCGTTTCTGCTACCACCACCACTTCGCCCACTTGTTTGAGTGACCATGCCACCTTGACACCATCGGCTGTATGCGGATCAATCAAGCGCGCCGTTTCCTCATAGACTTGTTTAATGGTAGCCAGACGGTCAGCATGGGTAGATTTACCTGACACAAAGCCAAACTCACCTTGTACTGCTTGCAAGTTTTCTGCCAAGTCAAAGCCTTTACCTGCTTTTACGTCATTAAATAATGCCGCCACTTGACTGCTATCTTTGTTTAATAGTGTATAAACAAAACGTTCAAAATTGGACGCTTTTGAAATGTCCATAGAGGGGCTAGAAGTCACAAAAGTATCACTTGCCTTTCTTGGGCTATAACGTCCCGTATTAAAAAAGTCATTGAGTACGTCATTTTCGTTGGTAGCAACCATCAAACGGCGGATTGGCAAACCCATTTGACGTGCAATATGTCCTGCGCATACATTACCAAAATTACCTGAAGGCACACAAATGCTGATTTGCTCACCATTATTGGTAGTGGTAGCAAAATATGCTTTAAAATAGTACACAATCTGTGCCAAAATACGCCCCCAATTAATGGAATTGACCGTACCTAGGCTGTAGGTTTGTTTAAAATTAGCATCTTCTTGCAATGCCTTGACAATGTCTTGGCAATCATCAAACATCCCCTTGATGGCAATATTATGAATGTTAGCATCATCCAAACTGTACATTTGAGCGCGCTGAAATTCACTCATTTTGCCATAAGGGGATAACATAAACACCTGAATACCCTCTTTGCCACGTAGTGCGTATTCTGCTGCACTGCCTGTGTCGCCGCTGGTAGCACCAATAATGGTCAAACGCTCGCCTTTTTGTTTGAGTACATATTCAAAAGAATTGCCCAAAAACTGCATAGCAATGTCCTTAAATGCCAACGTAGGACCATTGGATAATTCTAGCAAATACATCTCATCATACAGCTTGGTAACAGGCGTAATATCAGCGCTATTAAACACTTGGGCAGTATAAGTATTCTCAATCAGCGCCTTTAAATCCTGTTCAGGAATGTCATCAATATACAGACGCATAATCTCAAAAGCAAGCTCGGTATAGCTTAGAGTGCGCCAACGCTCAAGCGTTTTGTCATCAATCACAGGATATGTTTCTGGCAGCATCAAACCACCATCAGGGGCAAGCCCCATCAGTAGAACATCGCTAAATGACATTTTTGGCGTGTTGCCACGAGTGCTGATATAGTTCATATCGTTACCTTAATTTAAATGTATTTCGTTGTAAAATGGATATTTACCCATTTAACCATTCTTTTTTACTCATCTGTCAATCATTAGATAATTTAAAATAGTGTGTGATATTTATTTTCAAAATCTTGTCTGTCTAATGTGACATAATCTTGACAAATGGCTTTGGCGGTTGCCCAATCTACTTCTATAAAATCAAAAAAATTCTTAGAGCCAAATACTTTTTTAAATGAACCAAATAACCCTTTTGAATAATAAATACCTTGACTATACAGTGTTATGATATTTTCATCATTAATCCCCACATCTAAAAAATCCATCTTAGAGCGAGATAAGATAAAACTGGTTTTGCTTGTTCTTTCTTCAACATAATCAAACGTCATTTTGCTATTTGCTAGACGATTATTAAACAATTCATCAAGGCGATTTATATCAAATTCGTCTTTGTATATTGTATTAAGTTCATCATCATAAAAATACAAACTGACTATCATATTTTTTGTAATAAGCAATAATAAAAACCATCGCCATCGCCCATCTGTAAAGGCAAATATTGACGACCGACCGTTTGGGCAATGCCATCATCAGATAAGAGCTTGATTTCTTTGACATTAGAATGTCGCTCTAAGAATAACAGCATTTGCATTTCATTTTCTGCCTTTAAAATAGAACAGGTAATATACAACAAATACCCGCCCACCGCAAGATTTTGCCAGAGATTATCCAAAATCTGCTGTTGTAATACCACAATCTTATCAATATCATCAGGCTGTCTTAATAACCCAATGTCAGGATGCCGTCTCATCACCCCTGTGGCACTGCATGGAGCATCCAGCATAATCACATCAAAGAGTGTATCAGCTTTAAAAGTGGTGGCATCTACCCATTTAATGTGTAGACTATCATTTAATAACCCATCAAAACCCAAGCGTTTAATATTCTCATACACTCGTGTCAATCTATACTCATCATTATCAATGGCAGTTAATTGAAAATCAAAAGGCGGATACTCATTATTTAATAAACAATCCAGCCAATGCGTTAATTTGCCTGCAGGCGCAGTGCAAGCATCGAGCAGATGATACGTTTTATTAGTATTATGCCAAGTCAGATAAGTCATGATGGCATCAGTAATACTGCCTGCGATTTGAGCATGTTTGTCTTGAATGGTGAGTTTACCCTCTTTAAAAATGGGCAAATGAGTAATATTTTGAGTCGCCTGATAAGCACTCAAATCACGGCAAATAGTGGTGTCATCATCATTTTCAAATTCTATACAACAAGTTGTGTTGTCTTGTTTTTTAAAAACATCCAAACCCTGTAACTCATACAATGCTTGCATATCACCAATGCGATAATGATGAAAACGAATAAATACTGGCGCAGGTTGTCTTAAACTTTGTCCCAAAGTTTCGTAATATTCACCCCAATCTTGCTTGATTTGTTTGGCAAGCCAATTAGGCAGACTGTGGTTTTTAGCCACCTTTTTTTGATACTTTTTTTTATCATCTGCCACTTTTCGTAAGATGGCATTAACAAGTCCTGTGCCGTAGTTTTTATTTAAGGATTTTAGGGCGTTAATGGTTTCATTTAATACCGCATAATCAGCGGTATTCATATAAAGCAGTTCATACAGTCCCATATTCAAGGCACAAACAATCGCATTATCCGTTGGTGGCACCTTGATCAAGCTCTCACCAATACGACTCATCGCAAACCATTGACGTAGCGTACCAAGTAATAACTCATGAGCAAAAGCTTTTTCGTTATCTTTGATGCCATTTAATAAATTATCCAATAAGACAGACAAAGATTGCCCTTGATGAATTTTTTCAAGCGTTAGGATAATATTGGCTCGGGCGGAAATTTTATTATGGTTCATAATGTTCTTTTATTATTGAATACTGGCATGAGTTAATATCACCAGATACTCACCTGATATTTGATGTTCTATTACATTTTCAATTTCTTTTTTGGTATAAGAAACAGGATACAACACCCCATCTTTATTTTCATAGTGATAGCTCAAATGATAAATATGAGCCACTTCTCCTGTTATCACACACTCACTCTCTGCATGAGCTTCATAACCATAATCGCACCTCACTATGTCACTTTTTGATGGTATGCAGTCCCATGTTACCACATCACCCACCTTAAAAGGTTCGCCACAGCACTCAAGTTGCCAGCTTGCATAACAAATCGTCACCTGCATAAGCTCCCCTACTTACCAAATACATCACCATCATTGATTTTGTTGCTGCTCGCGATGTCGGGGGCAGATAAGGGTTTACCGCCCGCCCATTGCAAGCCTGTGATATTGATAAGATGCTGCACGCCTTGTTCATCCGTGCCACACGCCACCAGTAGGGCATTTTTACCCACGCTGACAACCTTCCCACAAGGCTCACTTGTGGTTTGGTCTGGCTTAATCGGTTTGGCGGATAACACTTTGATGCGCACGCCATTTAAAAAAGTAAAGGCATTTAAGGCACGAATCTGACGGTCAATGTACCAAGCGGGCTGCGTCCAGTCAATTTGCCCTTCATCGGTAGTAATTTTTTCGGCATAATTTGCCAACTCATTATTTTGAGGTATGGCGTTTTGTTGTAAATTTTCTAAATTTTTCAATGTCTTGACAATTGCCACCCCACCAAGTATTGCCAGCTTGTCATGCAGGCTTTGCGTGGTATCCGTCTGGGTTATGGCACACTGCTCCACATAAAGCATATCACCTGTGTCCAAGCCCTGTGCCATCTGCATGATGGTGATACCTGTCTTATCATCACCTGCCAAAATCGCCCGCTGAATCGGTGCTGCTCCACGCCAACGAGGAAGCAAGGATGCATGAATATTAATACACCCAAAAGTAGGTGTATTTAGCACCCCAAGTGGCAAAATCAAACCATACGCCGCCACAATCATCACATTAGGGCGATAATTGGTAAGTGTTTCACGTGAAACTTGTCCCAGTTCATGTTTTAAACTAAAACTAACTGGCTGCTCCACAGGAATGTCATAAGTCAAGGCAAGTTCTTTGACAGGGCTTGCGGTAAGTTTTTGACCGCGTCCTGCTTTTCTATCGGGTTGAGTATAGACCGCCACGATGTCTATGCTTAGCTCATCTTGATGATCAATCAAGGTTTGCAAGGCGATTTTGGCAAATTCTGGAGTGCCTGCAAAAATTACACGCAGTTTGGTTGTCATAAGAAGGCTTCCAAGTAATTATCAAAGCACGATTATGCCACAGTTATCACAAAAAACAAGCGTCTTTTGGACGCCTGTAAATCTTGGTTGATATGACAAATTATTTCACCCAAAAACAAAGCAAATTTGCCAAACAAAGCTTTTTAGAATAATATCATCATTTGTCATCTAACTAAACTTTATTTAATAAGGTTTGATTTGCAGTTGTTTTAAAGCTAAAAGTCTTTGTACCTACACTCACACCATTAACAGTAGCAGTATAGCTCACTGTATAAGTAGTACTTGGATTAAGCTTGGTTAAAGGCATTAAGATGGCTTGGTGGGTTACCACCAACCCATTGGGATCATTATTTTTATTAAGCAAGCTAAGCGTCACAATATTGCCTTGAGCATCTTTCATACTATAAGCAGTAATCGCCAAGGTACTTCCCACTGTGCTTTGAATAAATACAGGCTGCCCAATAGGATTGGTTGCTAAATTTCTATTTGGAATTGGATTGGGCGCCTCATTTGTCAATTCATATGCTGTATCAGTAATCCCATTACAAGGATAGTGCACTGTGCCATTAACTGTAGGTACTGTCGCTGTGGTTTGAGACGCGGACATCACCTCCAGTACCGAATGTGGTAATTTAGCCCCTGTAGAACTTGTCATTGTACTACGGCGATAAGAAAGCCCCAATTCTTTATATTTATTTTCAAGCAGTCCTGCCATATGATAAGGTGCTGCAAGCAAATTGCGCATACCATGTGTGGCAGCACGACTGTCATAAGTAGCATCAATGGTTGTTGATGGAATCGTCATTAAAGTAAGGTTTTCTGTCACAAAACGCCAATTATAAAGCACCGCATCTGCCAAAACGCCCTTACTGCTATCAGTTTTTAGTCGCGCTGCAATGGTATTAGCACTATAAAAAGGACTGGTGGTATCCAACTCATTATGTCCATGAGTTGCATGAACATAACTTGGGTTGGTATAGTTTGCAGCACTATTTGTCATTGCATGGTACGCCAAATAATTAGCATGATTGTCTGCAGATTTTTGTAATTCAGTATTGGTAGTCAGCACCCCAAAACCACATTGACTGCGAGCCACATTCAAGGCATTAAATGCAACTTGTTCAACAGTGTTCAGCCCAGTTGTACTGTCTACACTACCGCCAACATCAGCAAAATTCTTGTTTACCCCATTATAACTGGTCACCTCAGAAGAAATGGTTGAGCTACTGCCAGAGGTGTTTGTGCTGCCACTGGTTGTACCTGTACTACCAGTACCTGTATTGGAAGTACTAGAACTTGTGCTACTGCCAGTTGTGTTGCTACTTGTTGAATCTGAACCACCACCGCCACCACAAGCAGCAAGCATTAAAGAGCTTAAGGTTAATGCCAATATTTTTTTTGAAGGGACAAAGAGGTGTGTCATAGTTTTTTCCTGCAGGGTAAGTTGTGTTTTTATTACTATATTATTTCCATGCCATTATATTTAGTTAATTTTATTTCTAAAAAATTGCCAAAATAATATCAGTAATGGTCATACAAACAAAAATAATATTCTACTCTTAAATTTATGCCAAAATCATGCCAAAAACCCCATAATTTTGATATAAAAAATCAATCATCTTTATATATTTATTAGTGCATAACCACTTAAAATTATCATACCTATCAATTTTATTTTA
>JBHBMT010000170.1:0-43796 GCA_041773075.1 Moraxella sp. | reverse complement strand
TTGCCTTCAAGGTCTTCACAGGCGATAAACCCCTCGTTACCGTACGCACCTTCTCCGCCTAAATACCGCCGATTTTCGTGATGTAGCGAAGTCCATTTATCAACCAAAGCCCAGCGGGTGGGATTGTATTTTAAAACACTTTCCAAATCCGAATCACAAAGTGGCGTTACTTCGGCGGTGCTTTTTTGGGTGTTTGGATCGTAAAACACTCTAAAATCCATCACTGTAAGTGTGTCATCAGGATAGACAATCACATCAAAACAAGGCATTTTCTTTTGTTCTGATTTCCAAATTTCTTGAATCATTTTTTTCATTTTGTTAAGTATTTGTTAGTTATTTTGCTCATTTTTTATGAGTTTATCAGCGTATAATTTCAGGTGTTAGTATGGCTACTTCCCTGTGCGATGGTAGGCTTTAAGACGGTTCTAGTCCAATGCTCGAGTTGTAATAAACGGCGCTTATGCAGCTGGGTGATAAGTAGGTGGGTGCTTGCGTGTTGGGCTTGGCGAATACTAGAAGCAATAAGCTGGCATAGCAGTTCATCAAACAACAAAGCGATGCGATGCTGATGGGTGTGATAAAAAAACTCACGCCATTGTTGAGCCAGTGTGGTTTGCAAGGGTTCATTTAAACTTGCTAAGATAAAGTGCGCATTGGCATCAATGGCTTGGGATGTTTCATCACAAATCAGATGGGGTAGGGCAAATAACGTAGCGTCAATAAAATCACTCAAGCCATCAAGAGGTAGCTGACTCCATGTGGGCAGCTCTGGTATGGATAGTCCCTGACTGGTTAGGCGTTCCATTAAGGGCAGATGTGCGGCATCCAAGCCAGATGCTTGGTATAGGCGTGTCAGGGGGTCATCTGCTATCAAGGTGGGCTGGTATAAAATGCACAAAAATATCTGTATAAAACCAGCATCGTTGGTATGTTGATAGTTGGCAGATGGGCGCAAGACAGGTTTGTCGCGTAGGCGCTGATAGATGTCGCTGTTAAGCCACCAGCGAAAACTTGAACCTTTGGGGAGTTTTTCGGTCAAAAGTTTGACTTCTGCCATGGCAGAGGCTTTATCTTCGGCGCGGCTTAGGTCGTATTTTTGTGCCATGATTTGATAAAGATAATCAGATAACGGCAAGGCGTGAGCGATGGTATTACGCATGGCATCACAACCAAAAGCTTTGATAAAGGTGTCAGGGTCATGACTGTCTGCTAAGGTCAAAAAGTTTAACTGCTTGCCATCAACAAGAATGGGCATGGCAACCTCTAAGGTGCGCAGTGCTGCCCTTTGTCCTGCGCTATCACCATCAAAGCATAACGTTAGGGCATTATTAAATTTGAATAAATTGGCAAGCTGACCTGCATTTACTGCAGTACCCATAGGTGCGACAGCGCCAAAAATCCCTGCTTGATACAAGGCAATAACATCCATATAGCCCTCAACAATTAGCCACTCTTTTGCGCGCGCTTGTCGAGATTCATAATAGCCATAAAGAATGTGTTGTTTTTGAAATACCACCGAGTCGCTAGAGTTGAGGTATTTTGGGGTGACGCTATCATCTAGTGCGCGTCCTGCAAATCCTACCACGCGTCCTTGTTTATCTTTGATGGGAAAAATCACACGGTCGCGCAATAAATCAAACTCTCGTCCTTTTTGAGAGGTGCGCACCAAGCCCAACATGCGCAACCCATCAATGTCATTGGGAAAAGCGCTTTCTAAATGCTGCCAACCAGCAGGTGCATATCCTAATTCAAAGGTGTTGATGGTGTCATGGCTTAATCCTCGATTGACAAAATAGCTCATTGCCACAGGGTGTTGTTGTAATTGATGACGATAAAAGGCAGTGACAGCAGTCAATAGCTGATACAAATCCCCGTTGCCTTGCAACTCAAAGGGTGTCACAGGTAGGGCAAAAGCAGTCTCCTCTACAACTACAGCATCAGCGCTGGTGTGCTCTTGTGTGTCATCTATGCTAGTGTCAAATGCGCCTGTATCAAGAGGGGTGTTTGGTGTTTTATCATTTTTTGATTCAATATCAAAGGTGTTGATTGGCGGCTCTGGTGCTGTGGGCGGCGGTGTGCTGACACCACGTTGATATTGATATTGTTTGTTGCCCTCTTTGGGAAGCTCAATGCCTGTTTGTTCAGAAAGAGTTTTGGCAGCTTCTATAAAGCTTAAGCGCTCAAAGTCCACCAAAAAACTAATGGCATTGCCCTTGGCACCGCAACCAAAACAATAATATAAGTTGCTTTCAGGATTGACATAAAAAGAGGGGGTTTTTTCACCATGAAAAGGACAGCATCCCTTAAACTCACGCCCAGCGGGTTTAAGGGGGGTATGTCGCCTGATGATGGCAACCAAATCGGCTTGGGCATTGAGTTGTTCAAGGAGGGTGTCGGAAATACGCATGGCTTTGGTCAAAAAACACCCTAAGTAAGGGTGTTTGTTTGTGCTTATTGTTCAGTAGGTGGTGGTACAGGAATGCTCTCTGGCGTGACGACAGCTTCTACAGCGGTGGTGTGGCTGCTATTGGTATTGCCTGCTTCAGCATCACTTCTGGGGAGTCCAAATCCAATGCGTGTGGTTTGGGGTGTTGCGCCACTGGCGGGTGCGCTAGGCGCATTGGTGGCTTCTGGTAGGCGCAAGGTGCTAGCACGGATGATTTGGGTGTAAGTCTCGCCTGTGTAAGGAGTGCGACTGGTGGGCGTGGCGCTGCTTTTGCCAATTTTACCAAAACTTAGTGCTGATACGCCTTTTTTAAGCCATGATGTTTTGGCTTGGCTAGGCAAGATGACCTGTCCTGTGCTGGTTAGATATTCAGGATAGTTGATTTGTAGTAGGGTTTTGTACTCATTGGCGGTGGCAGTTAAGCCAAGCTTGTCATTGCTGTACGCCAAGATGGCAATGGCTTCAGGAACGGCAGCAGACTGTGGGTAATATTGAAATGCCCATTTGGCGCGGTTGGCAGCAGCAACATAAGCATCACGTTTGATATACCAGCGCGCAGCAACCAATTCATGTTCGGCAAATTGATTGTAAATGGCAGTCATGCGTTTGGCAGCATCAGGAGCGTATAGGCTGTTTGGATAGCGAGCTACCAAGCTTTGAAAATCCGCAAAAGCAGCACGAAGCCATGCGGTGTCTCGTTGGCTTTGGTCAAGGCGAATTAAGCGAGAGGCTTTGGGTGAGCCCTCCATATGAGTAACCCCTTGTACATACAAGGCATAATCTACACTAGGGTGGGTGGGGTAGGCTTGAATAAATTGGGCTGTTGCAGCTGTTGTTGCTTCATAATCGCCAGCATTGTAATGAGCATAAATCAAATCTAGCAGTGCCTGCTGTGCATAGCGCCCTGTGGGATAAAATGTGCGAATGTTGTTCAAGGCGGTAATGGCTTGATTGTAGCGTTCTTTGGCGATGGCATCACTGGCTTCTGCATAGTAATCGCGGTCGCTTTTTTCGGCACGCACCACCACATCTTCTTTTTTGTTGCCAATATTTTTTAGAGTGCTACACCCTGTGGCAGTTAAGGTTAGGGCAGTGAGAGTGGCAACGCCAATCAGCTTTAGAGTGGGAGTGGTCATTGTTGTAAAATCCATCTGTTACAAAATTAGCGCTAGTTTACCATGATATGCCAAGAGAATAAACCAAAAAAAATTGCATGATTGGGTCAAAATCAGCGTAAAATGTGCTAAAGTGTGTCCATTTTGCACAAGCATTGACACCAAACATGTTGGGATTTTGTAACTGATGTTTTGTGATGTTAAAAACAGTTTAAATGCAGCATACCCACCATCTAACATCCAACATTTTTCTTAAGGTGTGTAAAATGCCAATCTATCCTAGTCTAAATCAATCAAGTTAAGTTGGTCATTATGATATTTGAACCTACCAAAAGCGCAGTAGAGCATGACTTAGAAGATGAGTTGTTGGCAATGGATAAAGCAGAAGAGCATCTTATACATCTGTGCCATACAGTTGCGCCAACCGAGGTGGGTATGCGCCTAGACAAGCTGGCAGCGGCGCGGTTTGATGGGTTTTCACGAGCGGTTTTGCAAGGTTTTATTGATGAGGGCAAGCTGACAGTCAATGACCAACAGGTAAAGCCAAAATACAGTGTCAAAGCGTTTGATGTACTCACACTGCTAGTGACGTTGCAAGCACATTCTGAAGATTTGCCCGAAAATATCGCCTTGGAGGTTTGTTATGAAGATGAGGCGGTATTGGTGATTAATAAGCCAGCAGGGCTGGTAGTACATCCTGGTGCAGGCAATCAAACAGGCACACTGGTTAATGCGCTTTTGTATCATTATCCAAACCAAGCGCACCTACCCAGAGCAGGATTGGTGCATCGTATTGACAAAGATACAACAGGGCTGTTGATTGTTGCAAAAACAGCACAGGCGCAACTGGCTTTGATAGAGCAGCTCAAAGACAAGCGGGTGTATCGTCATTATCAATGTGTTGTGGCAGGAACATTGCCAGAGCTTGCACGATTGCGCACGATTGATGCGCCCATTGCGCGCCATTTGACCATGCGCACCAAGATGGCAGTGCGCAGTCAGGGCAAGCCTGCTGTGACACACATTAAGACCATTACACCTTTGAATGAGCAGTATTGCTTGTTGGATGTGGCACTTGAAACAGGGCGTACACATCAAATTAGAGTGCATTTATCGCATTTTGGACATGGGCTGGTGGGGGACAAAACATATTCAAGCCCCATCAAAAAAGGCTTGAGTGATAAGGCTTATCAAGCCATTAAAGATTTTCCCCGTCAAGCACTACATGCACATACTTTGGGATTTACACACCCTGTCACTCATCAGCTGATTCATGTTAGCGCGCCTTTACCTGATGATATGACGACATTAATAGCTGCATTGTCCAGTGAGTAGGGTGTTGATGTATGAGGGTGTGTTGGCATTTCATACGCCTTAAGTTTTTTTTTGCGCAAAAGACTGACACTTTATAACACTCGTTGCTATCTAGCAATCATTTAGAAAAAACTAGCGTTTTTACATTACTTGTTTGTTAAAAAATGGGGCTAACTCTTTGCTTTCATTGCCAAATTGCTTGTTGATATTTTAATATCAGCGGCACATTTTTCCTTGAAACGCTGCGTTTTTCTTGATTTTAATGGCAAATACGAAATGTTGGATGCCCTAGTTTTTTTGCTTAAATTGAAATGTTGGCACGCCATAATGATTTAAGTGCTATTAAAATATACCTACAAAAATACAATGATGGTGAGATGATATGATAAAAATTTTATACCAAGATGCCAAAGTATGTATTGTACAAACCACAGCAGACAATACGTGTCACAGCACTTATGGTGGCTTTAATTTGGGCTTGCATGTTGGTGACGACAGCAAAAGTGTGCTTGCCAATCGTGCTAAGCTACTAGAAGACTTGGCGGCGCTGTCCTCTGGTGCGGTGCATGAGCTGCTTTGGTTGACACAAACGCACAGTCGTGATGTCGTAGAAGGTCAGATAAGGTTGGCACCTGCGTGTGCTGATGCGCTTATTAGCACCAAACAAGGTGTGGGACTTGCGATTATGACCGCTGATTGCGTGCCGATTGCGCTTTTTGGGCAAACACAAGAGGGTGGGGCGATTGCTTGTATGCACGCAGGGTGGCAAGGGTTGCTCAAAGGCATTATCCATCAAACTGTCAGCCAATTACCAAAAGCACGTTATCAAGCATATATTGGGGCTTGTATTGGGGTGGATAATTATGAGGTGGATAAGGTATTAGCAGATAGCATTGTTGATGAATGTTTGTCCTTAAAGCTAACTCATTTAGACAAAGCAGCATTAAGTAATGCCATCATGCGCACGCACCCCAACGTCAACAAAGCCTATTTGGATGTGGCAATGTTGGCAAGAGTGCAGTTATCAGCCTTGGGGATTGAGGTAATTAATGAAGCAGTTGAATGTAGCTATCAAGGGGCAAAAACGGGCGAATATTATTCACACCGCCATGCCACTCATCAGGGCGCTGCACATACAGGGCGTATGGCAATGATAGTCGCGCAGTTTGATTAAACACAGGGATGTCAGTGCTGGATGTAATGGCATTGGGCATCCTAACCTTTTATAATACCGCTGACAATTTGGTACTCATTGAGAAAAAAACATAGTATTTTTGCCTTAAAACTGGCTAACTTTTAAGTGTCATTATCAAATTACTTGTTAATATGTTCATATCAACAAGTCAGTTTTCTTAAAAAGCTTATAATTTATCTTATTTTTGCCCAAAAAATGAATCATGAACAGGTTCTTAAGCTTTTTCTAGTACTGTCCAAGTTCTAAACGGCATAACACCATGTAGTGCTGTCAAATCAAGCAAGATCAACGCGCCTAGCACTTCATGTCCTGCCGTCTTACATAGCTCCACACACGCTCCAAGCGTCCCTCCTGTGGCAAGAACATCATCAATGATGAGTACTTTGCTAGGGTTGATGTGTGTACCAATTTCAAGGGTGTCTGTGCCATATTCAAGACCGTAACTTAGCTGATGTACAGGCGGGGGTAGCTTGCCTTTTTTGCGTACCAATGCCAAATGTTTGTTTAGGCGTGCTGCCAAAAGACTTGCCAAAACAAAGCCACGAGCCTCTACCGCGACTAGGCAATCAGCTTGTGCCCAAATGTCATCAGGCACCGCCAAGATAAGTGCATCCACCAATTCATTGAGGTGTCCATCTAGCAGAGGGGTGATGTCATAAAAATCAATGCCTGTTTTGGGAAAATCAGGTACAGTGCGAATATATTGCCAAAGAGGATGTGTTTGTGTCATAACAAAGCGCGTCAAAAAAATAAATATTATAGCATACTACCAATAGATGAGCGAACCAAACATAAAAAAAGCACAATGGATGAGTGATTGTGCTTTTTGGTTGGCTTGACTAACCTAACGTATCAAAACTGATATGCCATCACCTCATCAACCCCTGCTTCCACCATATCGGCATGAGCGTACAGACGTGGTAGTAAGCGCTTGACAAAGTAGGCTGCTAGGGTGCGTTTGTTATCATAAAATTCACCTTGTTTGCCATCGCAGGCTTTGATAATTAAACCAAACATATATGCTAAACACAAATAACCAAGCGCTTGTAGATAATCTACCGCCACACCGCTAATAAGGGCAGGGTGGGTTTTGGCATTGTTTAGCACAAAATCAGTTAAGGTGCGTAAGCGTGCACTGCCTTGATAAAGCGCCTCTTTGATGGGGTGGTCGGGTAGCCTATCTGCGCAGCTGATGATTTCTTCTAATAAATCATATAAGGTGGTTGCATTGTCTTTGACGACTTTACGTCCTAATAAATCTAGCGCCTGAATGCCATTGGTGCCTTCATAAATTTGACTAATGCGAGTATCGCGCACAAGCTGTTCCATGCCCCATTCTTTGATATAACCATGCCCGCCAAAGACTTGCTGAGCATCAATGGTAGCCTCAAAGCCACGGTCAGTCAAAAACGCTTTGGCAATAGGCGTTAACAGAGCAACTTTAGCAGCAGCTTTGGTTTTTTTGCTAGGGTTGTCACTAAACTTGGCAATGTCTAGTGCTTGCGCGGCATACATGGCAAAGCAGCGCGCACTTTCAGCATAGGCGCGTACATTAAGTAGCATACGGCGCACATCCCCATGATATAAAATGCTGTCAGCTGGCTTGTCGGCGGATTTAATGCCATCATCAGCACGTCCTTGTAGGCGCTCTTTGGCATAATGAAGGGCATTTTGGTAAGCAAGCTCCATCGCGCCTAACCCTTGCAATCCCATGGTTAAGCGCTCATAGTTCATCATGATAAACATGGTAGCAAGCCCTGTATTTTCATTGCCAAGCAAATACCCTGTTGCACCATCAAAATTCATCACACAGGTGGCAGAGGCTTTAATACCCATCTTGTGTTCAATAGCACCTGCACTGACAAGGTTTCTTGCACCCAAGCTGCCATCATCATTGATAAGAAATTTGGGTACAATAAATAACGAAATGCCCTTACTACCTGCAGGTGCACTTGGGGTTTTGGCAAGCACAAGGTGAATGATGTTGTCAGTCAAATCATGCTCACCTGCGGTAATAAAAATCTTGGTGCCTGTAATGCTATAAGAGCCATCGTCATTGGGCGTGGCGCGAGTTTTTATCATGCCAAGGTCGGTGCCTGCATGAGGTTCGGTTAGGCACATCGTACCAGACCATTCACCGCTGTATAGCTTGGGCAGGTAAGTGTGTTTTTGAATATCGCTGCCTGCTGCCAATAGACACAAACTTGCACCTGTGGTTAAATTTGGATAAAGCGCAAAGGCTTGATTGGTTGCAAAAAGCATTTCATCGGTGAGCATTGTCACCATCTTTGGCATACCTTGACCACCAAAATCAGGGTCACCCCCAAGTCCCACCCAACCTGCTTCAGCATAACTGGCAAAGGCATCTTTGTAGCCTGTGGGTGTAACCACCGCCCCATCACCAAGATAGCGCGCACCTTCATCATCGCCTGTTTGATTTAAGGGGAGAATCATTTGCGAAGAAAATTTTGCCATTTCTGCCAAAATCATTTCTACAGTTTCGCCATCCACATGGCTAAGTGCAGGCGTGTTTTGCCAAAAGTGATTGGCATCAAACACATCATTTAACAAAAAACGCATCTCATCTAAGGGGGCTTGGTAAGTTAGGGTCATGGTGATGTCCTTATTGCAAAAACCGTTCTAACATCTTAAAGCTTAACGATATGATTTGCAAGTAATTTAGGGTGCATGACTGTGCTTGAGACAGACTTGATAAATCAACTCGTGCTTATTTGTGGTGGGCAATATTTGATAAAACAATACCATCATTTTGGTGGCAAAACAGGTCTTTTATCAAAAGGGTGTTTATGACAAAGACGATAGAACGTGTAGGGCGCTCAAAGCAACAACAGGAGCGGTTTCGGTGCGCAAAACGCGCTCACCAATCGTCCAAGGCATAAAACCGTGCTGTATGGCAAAATCAAGCTCGTTAGGAGCTAGACCGCCTTCTGCGCCAATGAGTAGCGCAATGTTTTTGGGTAGGGGAGTATTAAAGATGGGATTGCCATCTGCCAATGCAAGCACAAGCTTGAGTGTGTCTTGACAGGTCGCCACCCATGTCTGCAAGGCGAGGGGTGGAGTAATACTGGGAATGAGATTGAGTCCACATTGCTCGCAAGCGGCAATAGCCACGCCTTGCCAATGGTCTATTTTTTTGAAATCTCGTTCGTATTTAAGATGAGCTTGACAGCGCTCACTGGTGAGTAGCTGAATGCGATGCACGCCCATTTCACAGGCTTTTTGGATGGCGTAATCCATGCGCTCACCACGACTCATCACAAGTCCGATGGTAGCCTCAAAGGCAGGCGTGCGATTGAGTGGGTAGTAGTTATTTAACATAACCTTGGCTGATTTTTTATCAACAGATACCAAAGTGGTATCATACTCACCTCCTTGCCCATCAAACAAAGTGGCGGTATCACCGATTTTGGCGCGCAACACCTTGCACCAATGATGATAAATTGTGTCAGTGAGGGTAATGGTTGTGCCAAGCAAATCTTGATGCAGAGGCGTTTCAATAAAAAAACGGGGCATAAAATAATTAAAAAAATACGTCAATAAAAAAAATATAACCCAGCCAATGTGGCTGTTATATTAATTGCTATAGTAGCATAAAATAGGACTCTAAATTTGGTTTTTGTGCTTTTGTGGTTCAAAAATTTATGAGCAAAGCTTGCACCTATCCAGCCACCCAAGACATCAATGAGGTGTAAGGTATTTTCAGGCGTGCGCCTACCATTATTGATGGCAGCCATTTTATCTTTGGCATACCAAGCAAAGCTTATTAGGCTGATTAAGACATGCCACGATGCTAACCACCAAAGCTGTGTAATAAAGACCCCAATTCCAATGATGATTAATAAATACAATGTAGCAACGACGCATAGCATAGTGAGCACGGTAGGGTGTTGCCGATGGGAGTGTTTGGGGTGATTTTTATTTAACATAATACTTTGGGTACTGGGGTGATATTTCTAATTGTCTTAAGACGTGTGAAATATCAATCCATCTAAGCTTACAATAAATATAATTTGGCGATGGCAATCAAGGCAATGACAATACCAAGGGCGTTGATGGCACTTAATTTTTCTTTAAAAATGAGTAAGCCTGTCAGCGCTCCTAGGACAATTACGCCCATATTCATGCCTGCAAATACCAGCGTGGGTGTATCGCTCATGGCTTTATGAGCACTAATATAGGTATAGATATTGGCAAAATTAAGTATGCCAAGTAAGATGCCGCCTGCAATACTTACAGGAGTGGGTTTGATTTTTTTGACAATCAAATACATCACCATCACCACCAATGCCAAGCTAAAACTAATCATCAGATTGCCTGCTGTGGCGCTACCCATTTTGGAGAGTTGTTTTAGGAGTACATCAATCACGCCATAACCCACAAACACGCCAATAAGCCATAGATTGGCATGGGGGGCGTAAGCTGATTTGTGAGAGTTTGATTTTTTGTACAATAAACATCCCATCGCCACAAATACCAGCACCAGCGCAATGGCTTTATTGGTGTTTAATGCCTCGCCAAACAATGTAAAAGAAGCAATAATAGGAATGATAAGTGCCAAACGCTGGGCGGTGTCTGATTTGACAATGCCTGCGCTTTCAACAGATTTACCCATCACCAAAAAAATGCTAGGTAGCAATATTCCAAGTGCCCCAAAAATCCACGCACCAGTACGCACTGTATCGGCAGTGATGGTTGGTGATAATACAAACCATGTCAATGTGACACAAACGATATAATTCACCATAATGGCGACTGCCAGATTGATTTGTTTGGGGCGTGCAACTTTTAATAAAACAGAAACTAAGACGCTACAAAGAATGCTACTAATCAAAAATCCCATTATCATTCCCTATAAGATAATAAAAGCACAATTGTAACTTATTTTTTTATAAATGCAACAAAATATGTCAAAGTTTTACAAAAATAACAGAAATAACAGCAATAAAAATCAACTTTTATATAATATTAATTGTTTTAAGTATAAAAATGTAACAAAATATATCAATCAATAGAGTGAACTTAGCAATACTTTGGTGTGCCAAAAGGCTGAATGTGGTTTGTTAGTGCATTGGCTTGGCTGTGTTATTGGAGGGGGGTAGGTGGTTGATTTTTTTAATTTAAATAATTTTTAACTAAAAATAAAAAAGCGCAAGTTTAACCTTGCGCTAACAAAAGCATAAACTTAAGCCAAGCTTAGCGCCTGAATTAATTCTTTGTTGGGCGAGACGGTATTCATGCTATAAAAATGCAAACTTGGCACGCCTTCTTTGATGAGTTTTTCACACAGATTGATGACCACATCAAAGCCAAATTGACGAATGGACTTACTGTCATCGCCAAAATCGGCAAGCTGTTTACGAATGTATCTTGGAATGTCCGCCCCTGCACTGTCAGCAAAACGAATCAAATTGCTGGCTTTGGTGATGGGCATGATGCCTGCGATGATGGGGAATTTGTCTTGGCTAATGCCACGTTTTTCAAGCGCATCACGCAAAAACAAATAGCTGTCCACATTATAAAAAAACTGGGTAATGGCTTGGCTTGCCCCTGCGTGGTATTTGTTGGCAAGGTTGTCAATGTCGGCGCTAAAACTGCGAGCTTGTGGGTGCATTTCAGGATAGGCGGCAACTTTGATGGTAAAATAATCACCGCTATGCTCACGAATGTATTTGACCAAATCCAAGGCAAAGGGTAGCTCACCATAACCGACCTGACCGCTGGGCAAATCGCCCCGCAGTGCCACCACCTGATTAACGCCCAAAGTTTTGTAATAATCCAAAAGCTGGGCGATTTCTTTTTTGCTGTCGCCAATGCACGACATATGTGGGACAATCGGCGTGGCAGAGGTTTTGCCCAAAATATCCACAATGCCAAGCGTGCGTTCACGAGTGGAGCCACCTGCACCATAGGTAACGCTAAAATATTTGGGATTTAGGGCGTTTAATTCGTCAAAGGTGGTCAAAAGTTTGGCTTGACCTTCGTCTGTTTTGACTGGAAAAAACTCAAAAGAAAATGGGGGTTTGTTGTTTGTGTTGTTTGGCTTGGTTTGGTTTTGTAATTCTGATTTGACAGAATTTAATAGGGTTTCAATGTCATTAAGACGATTTAAAAGTGATTGGGTCATTTTAAAGCTCTATTTAAATTAAGGGGTTAATAACGGTTAAAAAAGGATAATCGGTAAAGTCTCTGGTGTTGACGGTATAAATACCGTTGATGCCATTGTCTTTTAGGGTAGCTGTAATGGCGGTATCAAATATTTTATTTCTTGAAAAATGTGTTTTGATTAGGTCAGCAAAAGTGGTAATTTGTGTATTTTTTGGGTGAATGATTGTTAATCCACAGTCTTGTAAATAATCAATAACATCAATGGCTTGTTGGAGTGTTAGGGGTCTTTCTAATCTGTGCCAAGTAATGCTGTGTACAAACTCAATACAGCTTTGTTGGCAGATACAAATGGATAATTGACCAAATTCGTCAAACTGGGTCATTTTTTGTGATAAAAATTGCCCTGCCTTTTGATGAAAAGGCGAGCCTTGATTATAGGCATAAACCAAAATATTGGTATCAATGGCAAATGGTTTATTTATCATCATCAATACCTAAGATTTGTTTGTGTCTTTCTTCGTATATTTCGTTACGAGTGGGTGTATCAATAGCACCCAAATCAAAAGGCGTTAATTCAAATGCTTTTTTGGGTTTATTTGATGGTTCGGGCGCTATTTGTTTTAGGCTATCAGCAATGGCAGAAATCGCCTGTATTCGCTCTTGGTAGCTGGCATTAACAATTTCATAAATGGCTTGTTCAATACTCATCTTTCACTCCTTATTTAAAATTTAGTGATTAAAAAACTCACCCCAATCATTATCCACATCAGCACTTCTAATAATAAACACACATAAAGATATTTGCCTTTATCTTTTTGACCAAGACCAACAAAAGAAACAGCCAAGAATGAGGCATAAATCACCATAATGACATCACGCCCAATGCCCTGCCATAATAATATCGTACAAATAATAAAACAACCGATATTGAGCGATAAGCTAATTAAGTCTTGAATTTTAGTCCAGTTCGGCACGGCTAAATAAATCCAAAATTAGCTCATTATCATCAAGAGCATTTTTAAAAGCGATGATAAATTCTTTTAAAGCGTTCGTATCAGCGTGATTTGCCCATACGCAAAACATACTACTTTCGCTATCAAAGTGAATTTTATCCGTCAAATGGGGCATTTTTTCGTCCAAAAACACAACTGCCAACGATTGCCAGTCATAGCCAGAACCCTCAAAACCCTCATCGGCACGACTATCAAAAATATCTTGACGATAACCAATATCTGCCATACAAACAGAATTAGAAGTATCGCTATCTACCCAATAAAATGGGGCAATTTGAGCATTAACATCAGACATAAGATTTCCTTAAAAATAACAATCAAAGTGGCATTAAAAACACCACTTTAATAATGTAATTTTTTTTTTGGCTTTGTCAATCAATACTTATACTCGTCCGACTTAAATGGACCGTCCACCGACACACCGATGTAGTCGGCTTGCTCTTGGGTGAGCTTGGTCAGTACGCCATTAAAGCCTGCGACCATGGCGGCGGCGACTTCTTCGTCCAGTTTTTTAGGCAGGACTTTGACATAGACTTTGCTTGGTTTTTCACTGGCAGGTAAGTCGGCAAATTTTTCTTGGTAAAGATGGATTTGCGCCAGTACTTGGTTGGCAAATGAGCCGTCCATGATGCGTGATGGGTGCCCTGTGGCATTGCCCAAATTCACAAGGCGACCTTCAGACAGCAAAATCAAATAATCATTTTCATCGTCCGAGCGATAGACTTGATGAACTTGGGGTTTGACTTCTACCCATGTGTAGTTATCACGCATAAATTGGGTGTCAATTTCGGTATCAAAATGCCCGATGTTACACACCACGGCAGTGGCTTTTAGCGCTTTTAACATTTCAGCGTTGCAGACATGATAGTTACCTGTGGTCGTAACCACCAAATCGGTGTCTTGTAGTAGGGCGGTGTTTACACCTTGGGTTTGGTCGCCACCGATAAAGGGCGAGACGACTTCGTAGCCGTCCATACACGCTTGCATGGCACAAATCGGGTCAATCTCGCTGACACGCACAATCATGCCTTCTTGGCGTAGGCTTTGTGCTGAGCCCTTACCCACATCGCCATAACCAATGACCAAGGCACGGCGACCTGACAAGAGCATATCGGTGCCACGCTTGATGGCATCATTAAGTGAATGACGGCAGCCATATTTGTTGTCGTTTTTGGATTTGGTAACAGCGTCATTGACGTTGATGGCGGGGACTTTGAGTGTGCCATTAGCCAGCATTTCAAGCAAGCGATGAACGCCTGTGGTGGTTTCTTCACTAATGCCATGAATACTGTCTAGCATTTGTGGGTATTTGTTGTGAATTAAAGCGGTTAAGTCGCCACCGTCATCTAGGATAATGTTGGCGTCCCACAGCTTGCCGTCTTTGTGGATTTGCTGCTCAAGGCACCATTCGTATTCTTCTTCGGTTTCGCCTTTCCAAGCAAACACAGGGATACCAGCTGCGGCAATCGCTGCTGCTGCGTGGTCTTGGGTGCTAAAAATATTACAAGAAGTCCAGCGAACCTCTGCACCCAAGGCAACCAAAGTCTCAATCAAAACGGCGGTTTGAATGGTCATATGAATACAGCCAACGATTTTGGCACCTGCCAAAGGCTGGGCGGCGGCATAGCGCTTACGCAAACCCATCAAGGCGGGCATTTCGGTTTCGGCTAGGCGGATTTCTTTGCGACCAAACTCGGCAAGGCTGATGTCGGCAACTTTGTAGTCGGTAAATGTAGACACTGCGTCCACTCCTTAAAAATAACAAAAAATATTGAAAGAAAACGCAGATGTCGTTGTTTTTAATGAAAAAATCATTAACCAAGCCTGACCTAATCCATGAGAAACTAGGTTGCAACATCTCTTGGCAATCAAACTTATTATTATACTAAATTTTGGGGTGTAATGCTATCTTGGGGTGTGTTTTGTGGTGCTTTGCCGCCATGTTCTTTGCACCACAAAGTTGCCCATGCGATGGCATTGGCGGCGGCTTCTTTGGCTTGGGGGCTGTTTTTGTAACAGGTAGAGCCAGTCAGCTTTGCCCCTTGCTCGGTGATGTGTTGTACACTGCTATTGGCAAGTTTGTCAGGGCTATCTAAGCCCATCTCAATGAGACGAGCAATAAACACTTTGCCAACGCCTTTGACAGCAAGTAGGCTTTGATAAGCGTCATCGCAGTAGGGCATGGGTTTCTCCTTGGGTGGTATTGATGAGTGATGACAAGTAATTATTGGCGTTTGCCATTGATCCAGCGAATGCTTTGGGTGGGTTTGCCTGTTTGGTCGTATTGCTGCTCTGTGCCGTGTTTTTGGTCATTGACATAAGTGGCGGTGGCGCTTAGTTTGCCGTTGCTGTGGTATTCTTTGACCACGCCTTGCAGTGCGTCATTAATGCGTGTTTGTTCTTTTTTGAGTGTGCCATTTGGATAGTAGTGAAACTCTTTGGCGGTGTGGGTTTGGCTTTTGCTGTCCCAGTGATATTGGGTTTTGTTGAGCAAAGTGCCATCGGCGGCGTATTCTTTGGCTTCTCCATGCGCTTTGCCATCAACATGGGGAATGGTGGACTGTAATTGACCATTTTCCCACCAAGATGTCCATAAGCCTTGATATTTACCGTCTTTTAGGGTGTATTGGTTTTTGAGTTGTCCGTTTGGGTAGTAGTTTTGTTTTTCGCCGTTGTTGTTGTCATACAGTTGTTTGTCTATTTTGGCAAGTTCGGCATTGGTTTGGTTTTCTAGGTGTGTTAAGTCGGCATCAAGTTTGGCTAAAATGGCGTCTACCCGTTCTTTTCCTTGGTTTTTGTAACGCTTTTTGTAACCCATGGGGCATTTGATGCGTTCGCCGACATCGTCATTGAGATAGCAGACAAGTCGGGTGTTGCAGCTTGGATAGCTGCCCAGCACTTGTCCGTAGCCATTGACGGTTGTTACCATACTACAGCTTTCTACAGGAACGACCACATACCAAGAATCATCACGGGCATAGGCAGACGTGGCAGTGATGGCTGTGCCTACGATGACGGGTAAAAGTGCCGATAAAACAAAACGAGACGACATGGAAGTTTCCTTAAAAGTGTGAATAATATCAACATCATAAAAAAAACGACCCGCAAATGCAAGCCGTTTTATTAAGGGTGTTTATTAAAGGTAGGGGTTAGTAGCTGAATGTTGCACCTACATTGGCTTGGCGACCACTATTGATATACCAGTTACCAAAATTATACACAATATTGTTTTTGACATTGCCAATAGTTTGGATACAATGTGTTACTATATTTCATTTACGCCAATCTTGGCGCATTTAAGGAGCAAACGATTAAGGAGCAAACGATGAAAGCGCTTTCTTTATCCATCGCATTGGGGGCGGTTTTGGCATTGATGGGCTGTTCTACGCCTAAGCCCAACACACCAAGCACACCAACCAAATCTAACATAAGTTTGCCGAGCATTCAGCATTTTGAATGTCAAAATGGCATTGATGTGGCAGTCAAGCACTTGGGTAATGACCAAATTGAGCTGACTACCAGCCCCGATGCCAAGCGTGCGGTATTGACCCAAGTATCATCAGGCTCAGGTGAGCGTTATGTGGGCAATACAGGGCTGTGGGGCAATGGCGGTGAATGGCACCAAAAGGGTGGAGAAGTCTACTTTGAATATATCGGTGTACACGGCGGTAAGCCCAAGCACACCACTTGCACCGCCAAATAGCACTTTGATTTAAATAGGCTTGAAAGAGACTTGAAAGAGACTTGTGACAATGCACCTACCCCCATTACCCATTCACATTGCCACCAGTCGCCCAAAGCTTGTCAAACTGACCGCTAGTTGCCTTATGTTTGTGGCAATAGCGGTTTTGTTTTTGGTCAAGCCCCATTGGTTTGATGCCCATCTTTATGTGGTGTGGGGCGTGGCGGTGGTGGCACTTTTATTTTTTGGGCTGTGTCTTGTGGTGCTGATAAAGGTGTGGCGCTATCAAGGTTCGTATCTTGTCATCAATGATAAAGGCGTGCTAGATAATGGTGTCAGCGGAATTGGGCAGGTGCTGTGGTGCGATATGACGGGGGTGGATTTGACCAATGAATATGGCGTGCCACTCATTTTAATTAGGGTGGCAAATCCTGATAAATACATCAGTCAAGCCCCCAAATGGCGACAATGGTTACACCGCTATAATCACGAGCGTTATGGCACGCCTGTGGTCATCTCGGTGGTGGCAATGGCGGTGGATGGTGATGAGCTGTACGCACTTTTAGATGCCATCTATCACTCAAAAAGGCTCTAAATAAGAGCCTTTTTTGTGGGGGTTAGTAGCTGAATGTTACACCCATATTGGCTTGGCGACCGCTATTGATATACCAGTTACCAAAGTTATACACAATATTGCTTTGGACGTTGCCAATATTTTGGATGCTGCTAAACAATTTAACATGGTCTGTGATATACCAATGGGCATTGACATCAAGGGTAGTATAACCCGCCACTTGCACAGGATTGCTATTGTTATCAGCATTGGCTCTGCCACGAGCAATCACAGTAGCGCTGACACCAGCAGTACCATTGTCATACCCTAGTGTGGCAGTGCCTGTTTGTTTGGGGCGATAAGCAATGGGCAGCCCTGTATTTTTATTTTCACTGTCTGTATAGGCATAATTTAAAGACGCATAATAGTCATTATAATTATATTTAACACCCAATTCACCGCCTTTAAATTGGGCTTTGTTTAAATTTTCGTAGGTGGTGGCATTTTTGGTGCTATCAAAAGTTCTGGCAATCAAGTTTTTGACATCGGTTTGATAGGCGGATAAGGATACATTAAGGTTGTCACGAAGTTGGTGGGTAGCGCCAATTTCATAGCTGATACTTTCTTCGGGCTCAAGAGTTTCATTGCCTAGGGTTGTGCCCCATGAATTGACTGAATAATAATACAATTCATTAAGACTTGGCGCTCTAAAAGCAGAGCCAATATTGGCATACACACTAGTGGTTGGGCTGAAATGATAACGAATTGCCCCTTGTCCAACGGTGTGATTACCAAATTTTTCATTATCTTCTAGGCGAATACCTACTTGACCATCAAGAGCATCTGTATCATATTGCATTTGCGCATAATATCCTGTGCTGTCAATAGACTTGTTGCCTGCATAAGCATACGCATCTTGATAGTCGGTTTTGGTTTTTGTGGCACCCAATAATAGGGTGTGGTGTGGCATCAGTTTCCAATGAGCGTGTATATCAGTTTCGGTGTAGTCGGTGTTAAATTCATTGCTTGACCATGTTTCTACATATTTTTGGCGGTCTTTTGCTTGGGCGTGATGTGCCGATACGTTTAATTTTTCTGATAAATCATAACTTGCAATAAATTTGGCTTGTGAATTCTCAAAATGACGTTTGGCGGTGTTATCTGTTTGACCATATTCATTGTAGGTATTGATGCCTTCGTTTTGGTTATAAGTTAGACTGGTGGTGAGTTTGTTGTTGTCGTAGCCAAGTTTGGCATGATAACCTTCTTGTTCAAAGCTTGCTTTTTTGTCACGTCCTTGGGTGTTAAAAATGGGCGAACCATCAGTTTTAAATTTTTGCCCTGTGATGCTGGCAAAAAATCCATTGTGCACCCAATCGCCATTGACAATGGCTTTGTAGGTGTTGTTTTCGCCATAAAGTCCTGTTAATTTGGCACCTGTACGACTGGGGGTTTTACTGATTAAATGTACCACACCACCGATGGCATCTGAACCGTACTGCACAGAAGCGGGACCTTTTAGGATTTCAACGCGTCCAATATCAGATAAATCCAAAGTTTCAGGATAGGTGGGTGTAAGTGTATTTGGGGTATTAAGACGTATGCCATCTTTTAACAGTAGCGTGTGATTAGGATTGGTACCGCGTAATGATAGGGTGGCACCTTGACCTATACCGCCATTTTGCTTAATGTAGATGCTGGCATCTTGTTTGACAATGTCAGAAAGGTTTAGTGTGGGATTTTGGTTGATTTGCTCACTATTAATCACTGTTAAGCTGGCTGGGGTTTGGCTAAGTAGCTGGCTGGATTTACTGGCAGTGATAACCAAGGGGTCTAGAATGGTTGTAGGCTCTTGTTGAGGTGAGGTTTGGGCGATGGCAGGTAACAAAATGCTTGGACTAAGTGCGACCAAAATCGCCTGACGCAAAACAGAGTTTGACATAAAATAACCTTGTGGTAAGACAATAGAAAAGTGATATTATACATTGAATATTTTTATCTGGATTTTAAGTTTGATGAATTTTTTTTGATATAAGATGAGTATTATTCAAATAACTATGCCATCTTTTGTCAAGATGGCATAGATTTGTGAGGGTTAGGATAATTGGGTTTTGTCCCCATTGTAAAAGTCATGGGCTTTAAATAAGAGCGCTAATAGTCCTGCGTAACAAAAAATGCTAATTAAACTTAAAAATAAAAATACAGTTGAGCTCTTGTCTGGGGTGGTAGAAACTGCCATAGGATTGAGCGAAGTGCCACTACCCCAAAATAACCAATTTGCCATCATCTGAAAGCAAAAACCCACCACAGTTAGTTTGGTAACAAGTTTTTCAACCAAGTGGGGTTTTTTGCGCACCACCAACACACCCGCTATCAATACCAATACAAAAATAATGATAGAAATCAATAGCAATATCATTGCATCCTCCCCTGACTTAACAAACACCTTGTTTTCTTAAATCTTAACATAAGCGCAATACAAATGCAATATTGGTGCTGGTAGGGCGGCTATTTGCACAAGGGCTTATTAGGACATCCTGACACTTTATAACACTCATTATGATTTGGAAAGTGCTTAGGAGTACACTAAGTGTTTTTGTCTTAAAACTGGCTAAATCTTGAGTTTAATAGCAAATACACAATGTCAGGATGCGCTAGTTTGACATCAAAGGAGGTGCTAGTTGTCCTTGCTTTCCATAAAACACCTTTACAAATTCATCAAACGTATCGTTTTCAATACTGGTACGAATGTTTTGCATTAAGTTTTGATAAAACCGCAAATTGTGAATCGTGCCCAGTTGAGCCGATAACATCTCGCCACATTTATGCAAATGGTGCAGATAAGCACGGCTAAAATTTTGGCAAGTATAGCAGTCGCACTCTTTATCCAAAGGGCTTTCGTCATAGCGATGGACGGCGTTTTTGATTTTGACCGCCCCTGTACTGGTGAAATAATGACCATTACGAGCGTTGCGGGTCGGCATGACGCAGTCAAACATATCCACGCCACGGCGTACCGCTTCTACGATGTCGCTTGGCGTACCCACCCCCATCAAATAGCGGGGCTTGTCGCTGGGCATGGCGTTTGGCAAATAATCCAGCACCTTCATCATCTCATCTTTAGGCTCGCCCACTGATAAACCCCCAATGGCATAACCATCAAAAGGCATGGCAACCAAGCTTTGTAACGATTGCAGTCGCAAATCTTGATACATAGAGCCTTGCACAATGCCAAACAGGGCGTTTTTGTTGCCTAATTTTTGGTGTTCATTAATGCAGCGCTCACCCCAACGCAATGACAGCTCTAGCGATTTTTGTGCTTCTATGTGAGTGGTAGGATATGGGGTGCATTCGTCAAATTGCATGACGATGTCGGAATTTAGAGACTTTTGGATTTGCATGGAAATTTCAGGCGACAAAAACACCTTTGCCCCATCAATGGGCGAACGAAAAGTAACGCCTTCTTCTTTGATTTTGCGCATTGCCCCAAGGCTAAACACCTGAAAGCCCCCCGAGTCGGTCAAAATGGGCTTATGCCACCCAATAAACTCATGCAAACCGCCAAATTTATCAATGACACTCGTGGTCGGACGCAGCCACAAATGAAAGGTGTTGCCAAGAATGATGTCCGCTCCGATGGCGTGAATGTCCCGTGGCAGCATACCTTTGACCGTGCCATAAGTGCCCACAGGCATAAAAGCAGGGGTTTGTACATCGCCATGCGCCAAATGTACGGTGCCACGGCGAGCCAGACTTGTGCCTTTGGCGGTTTTGTGTAGGGTAAATTTCATTGTCTTGTTAAATTTATAAAAATTGGCTATTATAACAGAAGCTGTATTATTTGAATAGCAATAAAAGGTAATCATGTGTACCCTTACTGACGGATTTAAATTATGTACTTGCAAAGCGGATATCCCAAAAGGCACGCCCTATTGGGAATTAAAACGATGGCACAACATCACTGATGTATGTTCAATACAAATGGGTCGCTGCATGAATTTGACTTATACCCATTTGCAACAAGCATTTGGCAATCAATTATTATTGTTATTAAATCATACCGCCACACAATCCGTTTTTGATTTTGATTATACGCCAATGATGGACGATGTATTAAATATGACGTTTTATAATAATGATGTGGCAATTAAATTTGAATTTTGTTTTGATGGCAGTGTTTGGCAAATACGAACACAATTAAGCGAGCATTTAAATAAAGATTTAATTATTAAAAAGGGCAAATTTATGTCTTATGGGTGTGATGTTTAAATACATTTGTTAATCAAGATTAATACGGTGGCAATAAACATCTAAAGTCATGCAAGAATACAAAATACACCCAAAAAACCAAACCGATTCCAAAACATCCTAATGAAATAGCAAGTCAGCATCCATTTATTAGGTATCTAATTTAAACGTTTGGTTGGTGTATAAAGACAACTCTTTAACAAATAGAAAGTCTAGTTTCTTAGGCGCTCCAATGCCTTAGCACTTCATTTATATCGATAAGCACGGCGGTTTATGCCTAGGACGAAATTATAATATTCTTCTCTTTTATTTTTTAGTAAAATAAAGACGAATACCAATAGATATGTTTTTTCGTCTGTAGTCAAAGACAGGTAGAAGCGCTCATAAACTTTGTTTTGTAGTAAGGTAAAGAGTGCTAACAGATAATCTTTTTCAGTTATAGTCAAAGACAGATAAAAGTGCTCATAAGTTTTATTCCAATTATAACGCATGTCATTTTTTAAATAATTTATTTTATAAAGATACCTTGGATTAATATGATAATTTCTAGTATAATAATCTTGTTTTTGAATTTGTCTTAGATAAAAATTATAATCTTTTGTGGCGAGTTTTTTTGATTTTTTGGTAGGATATCCATTTATCACTTCAATGGCATCACAAGAAACATTAAGACAGCTAATTTTTTTTAGTGAGCAATAAACATGATTAATTAACTTGATAGAAAAATAATACAATAATAGCAACGGTATACACAGCCATAGTTTCAGACTATTAGGAATATTATAAAATATAACTGCCAGCATTAACATAAAAGCAATAATAATGCCAATGACAAAATAGATACGCAACTTATGACGTGTTAGATAAAAGGTGATTGGATACTCTATGAATGGGCGAGCAGCCAAATTTTTCACAAGGAATGAATGAGCTGTATCTGTATCGTTTCTGCTTTTTAAATTGCCAGAACTTAAATTAAGATAAAGATGATGGAGAATGTCTTTGTCTGTTGTGTCGGTATATTCTGAGCTATTATTTTTGGACTGCTTGTATTCTAGGAATTTCTTGTACAGAGCAAGCCAAGTAACAATATTTTTTAGTTCCACCTGTTCTTTTTGTTTATTGGAGCGATATAACGGCATAGATAGGACGTGGCAAGGGCATTGTTTGGGGTTATTATCATCAAAGCAAGTGTAGCTGATGTGCAAAGTGTCAAAATATACATATCTGCCAATTCTACTTAGGAGTGATGGCACATAAATAAAAATTCCATTTACATGAATGTTATAAATATCATCAAAAGTAATGCGGTGCGTCTTTTTAAAAATAAATCCTGTTTGCCATATCAAGTGGTCGTGATAAATATACAGTGTATGAAATAAATTTTTTACACTTATAGGAAATAGCGTAGTCAATAATAATAGCACAAAAAAAGCAATTCCCCACAAATGCATATCAAATAAACCTACTGCCATAAATCCAAAAAGGATGGAAGCAAAAATGCTAGTTATTAGTGCAGTGAGCGCCCATACCATCAAGCGGTGGCGTGATTGGCGCAATACCAATGGATAGGGTATGTCATCAAAACCCAAAAACCCATCAATACCCTGATGCTCAAAATCATGCATAACTCGATTAATGGGTGTGCCCATGCGTTTATAAAGCATTTGGTGTTAACTCCAATGTTTTATGGTAGAACTATAATATCAATTTATGGGGATGTTCTAGGGTGTGCTAATGCTTCAAGTTGAGCAAAAAACATAGCTAAGTCACCATTTTTTTGGGCAATATCATCCTATTGACAAGGTTATCAACGACAAAAGGTAAGAGTTTATTTTTCACCAAAAGCATACCTATTGGTTAATGCAAGATTGTTTTCTCAAGGTGCACAAAATACCAATATGCTCTAGTGTAGCCCCTAAAACAAACTTACCAACACAAATTAATACGGTGGCAATAAGCGTCTAAAGCCATGTAATAACACAATGATAAGAAAAACAACATTTCTAGGATACGTCCAAAACGAAAAAAGCCTTGCAGGGCGATTTGGGACATTGGTTTGCCAAGCTTGTTTGGCAAGTGTTTGCAAGAGCTTTGGACGAATTACAGGCTCACACCATGCCCCTTGCATGACATCAAACAGCGCCACGCCATGACGCACCCCAACGATACCGCCAAAGATGGCACAAGTGGTATCGGTGTCGCCACCACGCCCAATCAGCCAGTTTAGCCCCCGTAGCGGCTCATGTCTATACTGTCGCCACGCCCACACCACCGCAGGTACGGTGTCGTACATATAGCCCGTTACACCTTGGGCAGGTGGCGGATTTTGTTGGGTTGTATCATCAAAAAGCAAAGCAATCAGCGCTTTGTCTTCTAACTGCTCTGCCACAAAGCGTAATATTTGTTCACTGCTCCATGTTGGGCGACGAGTTTCTGCCCATGCCAAAAGTGCCACTGCCAATGAACCTTGCACGGCTTTTGGGTCGGTATGGGTAAGCTTGGTGCTTGTGTGAACGAATGTTTTTAATTGATTTAAGTCATCGCACAACACCCCAAGCGCTGCCGAACGCATTGCCCCACCATTACCTGCCGAATATACGCCAGACTGCCGAAACCCAAGCATCATCTTAAAAATACTGCGCCCTGTCGCCAGTCCCACCCCAGCAGGCAACGTCAATAGCCACGCCATCAAACGCCACCTTAAGGCGCTACCAAATCGGCTGACATCACCACCACTGGCAATATAGGCTTGCACGGTCATGATGGCGTGCTCACTGTCGTCTGACACCATGCCACCTTTGATAATGGGAATCAAATGATACGCCCCATCTTGAGCAAACAGTCTTTTTAGGCGAGATGGCGACAAGCCTTCAAAGGGCAACCCATAGGCATCGCCAATAACCGTGCCAAGCAGTGAGCCGTATAATTGATTGATGTTTGGGTTATTCATTGATGTGAAAGTTTAACGAATGTTGCGATATAAAAAATTACTCACAATCTGATAAAAACGTCTATGAAAATAAGACTTATGACTACGCTTACCCAAAAACTTTAAAACATAATGACGAATGGCGTACAAAATTTCTTTTTTAATGCCTTGATGAATGCGTCTTCTCATTTGATTGCCCTTTTAAAAACCAATAATTATAGGATTATTATTAGGGCATCCTGACACTTCATAACACTCATTACAATTTAGCAATGATTTAAAAAAAAATATGTCGTTTTTACATTAAAAATGGCTAAATCTTGAGTTTCATCGTCAAATTGTTTGTTGATATACCAATATCAACGGCACAATTTTCCTTGAAACTCTTACGATTTTTCGTGATTTTAATTGTAAATACGAAATGTCAGGATGCCCTAGTTTCTATTGCAAGATTTATACCGATTCATTCGTGCATTTATCTAAAATCATGGCATCACCATAACTAAAAAAACGATAATGCTGACCAATGGCGTGATGATAAGCCCGCTTGATATTATCCACCCCTGCAAATGCCGAAACAAGCATTAACAGCGTGCTTTTTGGCAAATGAAAATTGGTAATCAATCTGTCCACCACCCCAAATTTATAAGGCGGATAAATAAAAATTTGCGTATCGCCACTAAACTCGGTCAAAAGCCCATCTTGGCGGTGCAAATGAGCCGTTTCTAGGGTGCGAGTTACCGTTGTGCCAACCACTATTATTTGTCCACCTTGGGCTTTGGTTTGGTTGATTTTATCGGCGGTCGCTTGTGGCAGATGAGCGTATTCGGCGTGCATGACGTGCTGTGTTACATCGTCCACTTTGACAGGGGCAAAGGTGCCAGCGCCAACGTGCAAGGTTACAAAGGCGATTTCTACCCCTTTGTTTTTTAAGGCGGTTAAAATCTTGTCATCAAAATGCAAACTGGCGGTGGGAGCGGCAACGCTGGCAAGCTTTGTGGGGTCGTGAAAAACGGTCTGATAGCGAGTGTCATCGGTGTCATCGGCATGACGCTCAAAATAAGGCGGAATGGGCAGCTCACCAAAACGCTCAAGACTTGGCAAAATAGGACTGGTAAAGCCCACAATAAATAAATTATCCGCTCGCCCAAAACAGCAAGCATACACGTGATTTGCCACATCATCGCTGTCTGTGTCGCCAAAAATCAATAATTGCCCTGCCTTTGGCGCTTTGCTGGCTTTGATATGACAAAGCGCAAGATGTGGATAGGCTATGCTGTGCTCACCAAAGACAGTGTCATCAAGCCTTGCAGAAATAGGCAGTGCCGCCACATCGGGCAAAATACGCTCCACCAAAGCTTCTAGCTGTCCGCCTGTAGGCTTTTTGCCAAAGAGTCTGGCTTTCATGACTTTGGTGTCATTTAGCACCAATAAATCCCCTGCGTTTAGCAGGTTTGGCAAATTGGCAAATTGTTCATCGGTAAATTTATCGCCACAAACGTGCAACAAGCGAGACTGCGAACGGGTCGCCAAAGGATAACGAGCAATCAGCTCATCGGGCAGATGATAATCAAAGTCTTGGGTTGAAAGTGCTTTGGTTGTTTTGGCGTTAGACATGGTTTGTTCCTGTGGGAAAGGGGCGAAGTTTGTCGGCATTAATCCACGCTTGCACCCAGTCATTGGGTGGCAGATTAATGTCATCATATCCCAAAGCCTTCATGACAATGGCGGTGTTGATGGGCTTGCCTGTTTTTATGTTGGTGACAGCAGTGCGTAGTAGGGCGCTACAGGTGGCTTGTCCTTTGACCCACATGGATTGTTCAATATAAAACCAGCGTTCATCAATAGCAGCTAAGCGAGTTTTGATGGTGACTTTATTGAGCAGGCGTACACGTTTGCGATATTGAATGGTGCTGCCTGCCACAACCAACCCCCAGCGCTGGCTGATGAGTTTTTTGCCTAAGCCAGTACGAATGGCAAAATCGGTACGTCCTAAATCAAATAGGGTAAAGATGCGCCCATTGTTCATCTCAAAAAAATTGTCAATGTCATTGATATTGGCAATTAAGCTAAGCTCGCTGTCGTCTGTGAGAGCAAGTGTGTTGCCTTTGGCAAACGAAAGGCTAGATTGGACAATGGTTTTGGTCAAACGCAAAAAAGGATACATAAAACACCCCTAATAAAACCGTGGATTATACAAAAAAAGCACCAATAGATAAAGTTTGGGCAAATCTTGATTGGCGTTAATCAACTAAGAAGAACAGCTTAAGCTTATGCCTGTATGTTTTTTGTCCAAAGGTGTGATATCGCTTGGTTTTTCTAAGCTTGGCTGTTTTGTAAATGGGTGTGTTAATAGCGTAAATAAGCGCGCCACTTCTGAAAAATCCAAGTCATTGGCATGGTCAATGGCAGTCTGCGCCATCTGTGTGCGCAAAATATAGATGGGATTGACTTGTTGCATGGTCTTGGTGAGCGCTTGAATGTCAGCAAATTGACGTAAATGATGATACTGATGGGTAAATTCATCAAATTGACGACCATCAAGACATTCATTGCGCAAAGCGTCCAAATTTTTATCTGTTAGATGACGAAAACTATTGGTAAAATCAAGCTGTTCTTCTTTTAGAATTTTTAAAAAACTTTGGGTGCATTTGATGACTGCTTGTTTATCGGTGGGGGTTAGTGTCTCAAAAGGTAGCCCCATTTTTTTGGCAAGTCCGTGATAAAAGTAGGTGTCAAATAAGGTGTCAAACTCATCTAGCGCTTCTAATAACTTATAAGAAAAACGCTTGGTATCTAGGCTGTGATTGAGTGTAGGTGCCAAAGAAAGCAAGCTACTAACCCATACCCATAGATTCCATTTGGCAATTTTTGGTTGATTTTCATAGACATAACGACCTTCACTATCAGAGTGATTGAAAGCATAAGAAGGGCGATGACGCTCCATAAATACAAAAGGTCCAAAATCTATGGTAGTGCCTGTGATGGAAAGATTGTCTGTATTCATAACCCCATGAACAAAGCCTGTTAATTGCCACTGGGCAATGAGGCTAGCGGTTTTGGCAATAACTGCCCTAACCCATGCCAAAATAGGTTCATCGCTGTTTAGACACTCTGGATAATGCCAAGCAATACAGTGTTGAACAAAGGTGGGGAGGTATTGAGGATAAAAGCGTGCCAACCATTCAAAATGTCCAAGGCGAATATGGCTATCACAGGTGCGCAAAAGCATCGCGCCACGCTCTAGGCGCTCACGGCGAATGTGTGCATCAGAAGTGCTAAAACCAAGCGCATTGCTAGAGGGAATGCCAAGTGCTGACAAGGCGTGTGCGCCAAGATATTCACGAATGGTTGAGCGCAACACTGCTCGTCCATCACCCATGCGCGAGTAGGGCGTTTGTCCTGCGCCTTTGAGATGTAAATCTATGGTTTCTCCATGAATATCAATCACTTGTGCCATCAATAATCCCCGACCATCGCCCAGCTGCCCTGCCCAATGCCCAAACTGATGCCCTGCATATGCCATAGCAAGACTTGGACTGGCAAAATATTGATGACCACTACAATATAATAGCCAGTCGTTTTTTTCGTCATCTGTCCAGTTAAGCTGTGTGGCAAGCGCTTCGTTAAAGTGTCCTGCGATGGCTTTGGTATCCAAAGGGGTGGGGCGCTGCAGGTGGTACAAGGCGGAATCTAGCTGTAGATAGCGGGGGTTTAGTTTCATCATGCTTTCCTTAAACTTATGGACTGTTAATGGAGATTGGAATAAGAAAAGCAAGCGGTTGGCGCTTGATTTAATTTCGCGTATAATGACCAAATTTATGCTGGAAAGTTGCCATGTTCAATCCCTTCAAAAAACCCAAACCCGAACCCAATCCTTCGCTTGAGGCGCTATGGACAGATTTTTTGATTGATGATACGCCATTTGCACAGTGGGTTGTGTCTGCCAGTTTGACAGTGGATGTGTTGGAGGTGAGTGTGCGCTTGCCTGATACCAAGGTGCCGCAAGTGGTTTATGACGCGCTCTGTGCGCATTTGGCAAACACACAAGGGCATACCATCAAAGAGGTGAATTTGACAGTACTCACAAAAGAAGCCGCTAAGCCGCCTAGCTCCCCTAATGCTGCTCACGCACTTGCTACCAATGCCATGCCACAAGAGGCTCCCATTTTAAAATCTGCGCCAACACAAAGTGCGCTTGCGCCCCATCCACGCATTCGTCATATTATCGTGGTGGCGTCAGGAAAGGGAGGGGTGGGAAAATCCACAACGGCAGTCAATGTGGCACTGGCATTACAAAAGCTAGGCAAGCGCGTGGGAATTTTGGATGCGGACATTTACGGACCGTCCATCCCTGATATGCTAGGTGTGGCAGGTGTCAAGCCTGCGTTAGAACATGAGCAATTTATCCCTATTGAGGTGAATCAACTTGCCATGCTGTCTATTGGAAGTTTGCTTGAGGGCGAGACAACCCCTGTGGCTTGGCGAGGTATTAAGGCGACAGGCGCATTAATGCAATTATATGGGCAAACAAACTGGCCGCAGCTAGATTATCTTGTTATTGATATGCCTCCTGGTACGGGCGATATTCAATTAACCTTGGCGCAAAGAATTCCTGTGACGGCAGCAGTGATTGTGACAACCCCACAGCATATCGCATTGTTAGATGTCAAAAAGGGCATGGAATTATTTGCCAAAACCCATATCCCTGTACTGGGCATTATTGAAAATATGGCATTGCACACCTGTAGCCAATGTGGTCATAGCGAGGCGATTTTTGGGACAGGTGGGGGCGATGAGATGGCAAAGCTCTATAACGTGCCGTTATTAGGGCAGTTGCCGTTGGCACGCCAAATCCGTGAACAGATGGACAAAGGCGTGCCATCAGTATTGGCAGACGATGAGTTCGCGACATTTTATATGACAATTGCCAAAAATATTGAAAAAAATATTGCTCCATTTGCCAAGCAAGATAGTGGGCGGATTTTTTGATAACCAATCAATTTAAGAGTCTGTCCACGATTAATTTTTTTAGGCAAAATAAGATAAATGGTAAGCTTTTCAAGGCAAAAAATGCAGATTGCTAGTGATATTCTATCAAGCAGATTTTTGACATCAACTCACAAGAGTTGACCATTTTTGACAAAAAAAGCAAGCTCTTGTGATGCAATATTCCACAAAATATAAAAGCGCAATTAATTATGAACAGGCTCTAAGGTTGGTAGCACTTTTGGGGTGGCTTTGTGATATAATGCGCCTACTTTATGATGGTGATGATATTGTTAAGGATAAAAAACATGAGCATTAAGTCAGACCGTTGGATTCGTCAAATGGCAGAACACCATGGCATGATTGAACCATTTGAACCTAATCAAGTGCGTTTTAATGAGCGTGGCGATAAATTGGTCAGTTATGGCACCTCTAGTTATGGTTATGATGTGCGTTGTGCTCGTGAGTTTAAGGTGTTTACCAATGTGCATTCTGCCATTGTTGATCCAAAAAACTTTGATGAAAAAAGCTTTATTGACATCGTAGGAGATGAATGTATCATTCCCCCTAATTCCTTTGCTTTGGCGCGGACGGTAGAATATTTTCGTATTCCAAGAGATGTTTTGACCATTTGTTTGGGCAAATCCACCTATGCGCGCTGTGGTATCATCGTTAATGTCACGCCTTTGGAACCTGAATGGGAGGGGCATGTGACGCTAGAATTTAGCAACACAACCAATTTACCTGCGCGTATTTATGCAGGCGAGGGTGTGGCACAAATGCTGTTCTTTCAAAGTGATGAAGTGTGCCAAACCTCTTATAAAGACCGTGGTGGTAAATACCAAGGGCAGACAGGTGTGACACTGCCAAAAACTTAGGGTGTGTTGGCAGTTCACACGCCCTAAAAAAAATGTTAAATGCTAAGACTTTAGACGTGCTTTTGGTGAAAAATAAGCCAACCCTTGCCTTTTGTTGTTAATGAACCTGTCAATATGATTATATGGTCTTAAGTTTATCGCCTAAAAAAGCTAGCGACTTAGCTAAATTTTTCACTCAAATTAAACCATCAACATACCCTAAATTTTATAAAATACATTTGGAGGATACTTGTGGCTGATATTCATTTAGAAAGAGCGCACAATTTTGAGTTTGCAACTGCAAGAGCACAAGCAAAAAAAATGGCTAGAAGAAGCCAATCAAGAGCTGGGACTTGACATCTCTTATCAAGAGGGTGGTGTTGAGGATACTGCTACCATCAAAAAAGCAGGTGTGGATGCACGCGCCACTTTGACGGCGGACAAGATTGTGTTTGAGGCGGATTTGGCATTTTTGGCAAAGCCGTTAAAGGGTGCGATTACTTCTGGGATTCAAGAGGGGCTTGATAAATTTTTTAAATAAATTTTTAAATAAATAAGTCTTAATGATGCTGACAGCTTTTATATCCATGGGACTTTGTGTATAATGGTTAAAGCTTGTAGCAACAGGCGTTTTGGCTGATTATCCACAAAAGGAGGTTATAATGAAACACAGTGTTGAACGCATCAAAAAACAGATTGAACGGCTAATGGCGCAGTATTCAGAGGCTGATTATGAATACCCACTCAATACAGGCGCAAGCGAAGCTGATTTTGACCAGCTTGAGGCTGTGATTGGTTGTGCACTACCTGAGGATTTTAAGGCATTATATCGAGTGCATAATGGCGAGCAGGACTTTGGCAATGGTGTATTGGATGGCGAGGAATGGCTGTCTATTGAGCGTGTAATTGATGAATACACGATTTGGAGAGATCTGTACGAGGATGGGGTGTTTTTGGATGGAGGCAAGGATTTTGGCTGTGAGCCTGATGTAGGCATTAAGCCTGATTATTGGTGGAATCCCAAATGGGTGCCGCTTACAGCAGATGGCGGTGGCAATGGCAAGATGATAGACCTTGATCCTAGTAGCGCAGGCACATATGGACAAGTGATTCAAATGTGGCATGATGAGGGGGTGCGCAGTGTGATTGCGCCATCGTTGCGCGTGTTTTTTGAGCAGTATGCCGATGCGTTAGAGGCAGGGCAGTATGTCATCCATCCTGATTATGGTATTGTCAATACAGATGACTTGAGCGATGAAGAGTTGGCAGAGCTGTAGAGCGTAGCTTTGGCGACTGTGTTACTTCTGATTTTAAGCTGATAAAAAATACCTCTAAGTGGGATGCTTAGAGGTATTTTATTGTGTACTGATTAACGAGTGCGTGGGAAAATTTCATCATTACTGAAGAAATAAGCGATTTCACGCTCAGCAGATGCTACAGAGTCAGAACCATGTGCTGCATTTTCGTCAATGCTTACTGCAAAATCAGCACGAATGGTGCCTGCAGCCGCTTCTTTTGGATTGGTTGCGCCTAAGATGTCACGATGTGCCAACACAGCATTTTCACCCTCTAGTACAGAAACAACCACAGGACCTGAAGTCATAAATGCGACTAAGTCAGCAAAAAAACCACGCTCTTTATGCTCTGCATAAAATCCTTCTGCCTCTGCTTGAGTGAGGTGTTTGTATTTCATTGCCACAGGCTTAAGACCTGCTTTTTCAAAACGTGCAACAATATCACCAATGTGGTTTTTGCCAACAGCATCTGGCTTGATGATAGAAAGGGTACGCTCTAGCGCCATGAGAAATTCCTTAAAAATAAAACCAAAAATAGGGTTGGTATGAAAATCAACCAACCAAACCGACAAAATTATAACAGATTTCTAAAAGGGCGACAAATCATTTCATACAAACTTGTCGCCCATGTTGGCGATACGGTAGCTGAATTTACTCCACCTGCGACACATCACGCACCGCCCCTGTGTCGGCACTTGTCGCCATTGCAGCGTAGGCTCGTAGAGCCTGTGAAACGTAGCGTTCACGATTGACGGGTTTCCATGCGTTTTTGCCACGGGCGTTCATGGCTTCACGGCGTTTTGCCAGCTCTTCATCGCTGATATCTAGATGAATGGTGCGATTTGGAATGTCAATGTTGATGGTGTCAAATTCTTCCACCAAACCAATGGCGCCACCTTCTGCCGCTTCTGGACTGGCGTGCCCGATGGATAAGCCTGACGTACCGCCGCTAAAACGCCCATCGGTGAGTAGCGCACACGCTTTGCCTAGCCCTTTGGATTTTAGGTAAGACGTGGGATAAAGCATTTCTTGCATACCCGGCCCGCCTTTGGGTCCTTCGTAGCGAATGATGACGATGTCGCCTGCAACAATTTGATCCGCCAAAATGGCTTCTACTGCCGATTCTTGGCTTTCAAAAACCCGTGCACGTCCTGTAAATTTTAGGATACTTTCGTCCACGCCTGCGGTTTTGACCACGCAGCCACGCTCAGCGATGTTACCAAACAGCACCGCCAAACCGCCATCTTGCGAATAGGCAAATTCACGGCTACGAATACAGCCACTTTCACGATTGACATCAAGATTTGACCATTCTTTATTTTGGCTAAACGCTTCGGTGGTACGCACGCCAGCAGGGGCAGCGATGTACAAATTGCGAGCTTCCAAGTTGTCAGGGTTCATAATGTCCCATTTATCAAGGGCAGCTTGCAGACTGGTTGAATGTACAGTAGGAACATTGGTTTGTAACAGCCCTGCACGGTTTAGCTCTGCCAAAATGCCCATCACGCCACCTGCACGGTGTACATCTTCCATGTGGTATTTTTGCGTGGCAGGGGCAACTTTGGACAAACAAGGCACGCTACGAGACAAGCGGTCAATGTCCGCCATCTTAAAGTCCACGCCTGCTTCATTGGCAGCTGCCAATAGGTGCAAAATGGTGTTGGTTGAGCCACCCATGGCAATGTCAAGACTCATGGCGTTTTCAAAGGCGGCTTTGGTGGCGATGGAACGTGGCAAAACATTCATGTCATCTTGTTCATAATGGCGTTTGGCAAGCTCAACAATCAATCGCCCTGCTTGTAAAAATAAGTCTTTGCGTTTGGCGTGCGTGGCAAGCAGTGAGCCATTGGCAGGCAAAGACAGTCCCAAAGCTTCGGTTAAGCAGTTCATAGAATTGGCAGTAAACATACCCGAACAAGAACCGCACGTTGGACACGCTGAACGTTCGGTAGTGGCAACATCTTCATCACTGATTAAATCGTCAGCTGCGTCAATCATGGCGTCCACCAAATCCAATTTACGCACTTTTTGACCGCTGTCGTTGGTGATGGTTTCGTGGACAGTATGCCCATCGCCCAAGGTGCTTGCCAAGACCTTACCTGCTTCCATTGGACCGCCAGACACAAACACGGTAGGAATATTTAGGCGTAAGGCAGCCATCAGCATACCAGGGGTGATTTTGTCGCAGTTAGAAATACACACCAAAGCGTCGGCGCAGTGGGCATTGACCATATATTCCACGCTGTCAGCAATCAAATCACGACTGGGCAAACTGTACAGCATACCGCCATGACCCATGGCAATGCCATCATCAACCGCAATGGTGTTAAATTCTTTGGCAACACCGCCTGCCTTTTCAATCTCACGGGCGACCAGCTGCCCCAAATCTTTTAGGTGGACGTGCCCTGGGACAAACTGGGTAAATGAATTGGCAATGGCAATGATGGGTTTGTTAAAATCGTCATCGGTCATACCCGTGGCACGCCACAGCGCACGTGCCCCTGCCATATTACGACCTGCGGTAGAAGTTTTTGAGCGATAGATTGGCATAAATTTTCCTATTGTTACATGGCGATTGGCTATTTTGGGCGTATTTTATCATTAATTACACACTAAAAAGCCCTTAAATTTGCTTTGATATACCAAAGTTTTAGTTATTTATTAATCGTCTGTATGATTATTGATGGCATCCAAAATAAAGTTACACACGGTGGTGTCAAGCCAATCAAACAGCGGTCTATCATCGTTTAGTAATTGAGTAATTGCCAAAGAATGACTACTTGGCAACGCTTGATATTGAGCATTTTGTGTCAAAATCAGCTCATTGTTTTGGGTATCAAGGCTGATATATGACCTAGTGCTTTTGGTCAAGACATCAACCACACCAAAACTGCGCCAATTTGCCGCCTCATTCATCAAGGCGGTGTGCTTATCTTTGATGTACAAGGCATTGGCGTGTTTACTGGTGTTGCTAAAATGAATGCGCAATGCCAATTGCAGTGCTTCACAAAAAATCACCACGCGTCCAACATACTTAATTTGCCATGCGCGCGCAATGGCACTGGCTGGCACACCAATCATGGCAGCGGCTTCATCGGCGCTTAGCTGCTTATCCATATGTTTTAATAAAGTCATGGTCAAAGGGTGGGCACATTTTAGCTCATCATCTAGGGTGTCATAATGTGCTAGTAGACTTAAATTGCCATCATAAACAATGCTTTGTTGTGTCAATTTGCAATTATGCACTTGCCAAGTGACGCTATCATCTACCAGCAATGCTTGTATTATTAATTCATCAGACATAATATTTCATTGAAACAAAAAAATATCATCATAACAAATTTTGACAAAAAAATCCCAACATTTACCCCAAACCGCCAAAGTTATGGCATAATAAGCCCACACAAATAGCAACCATTCTCAAATTAAAGAGGACGTGTATGAGCATTTCTATTTACGACCCCAACAATATTTTTGCCAAAATTTTGCGTGGTGAGATTCCTTGTCATAAGGTTTATGAAGATGACAAAACCCTTGCGTTTATGGATATTATGCCTGTGGACAAAGGGCATGTTCTTGTGATTCCAAAATGTGAGGCGGTAGAAATGTCTGATTTGCCTCTTGAGTATGCAACCGCCGTTTTTGCCACCGCCAAAAAAGTAATACAGGCACAGCGCACCGTTTTTAATACACAAGGTATTGTGCAAATGCAGCTGAACCACGCCCAATCAGGGCAGTCAGTTTTTCATTATCATATGCACCTTGTGCCTACGCATCTTAGCAAGATTGGCAATCATGAAAGCACTATGGGTAACCATGATGAGCTATCAGAGCTTGCCAAAAAACTGCGTGATGTTATTGTTTAGACAACGTTTTTGATGAGCAAATCGTCCTTATTGACTTACTACTATGATTTATTTTTAAGGTTTTTTTTTATGAAGATATTTAAATTTGCTATTTTGACAGCAACGATGACTTTTGGCGCTCTAAGCTATGCCAACACCCCAAGCGATGCGTCATTAGCTAAGCTTGCAGAGATTATGCCCTATACAGGTGTCTTTGTGGAGGCAGCATTTACACCACTTGAGATAGACAGAGAGCGCTTAATGTATGCCGTCAGTCAAGATGCCACATTGACAGACAAACAGCGCACCGATGCCATCAAGGTCTTTGATGAATACGCCCAAAACCTCATCAAAAACTTTGATACACCTGCCAAAAAAGAAGAACTCAAAAAAGCCTATATTGCTGCTGCCAAACAGCACTTTACGCAAGCAGAAGTGGATGCGATGATTGCATTTTATGGTAGTCAAGTAGGCATTTCTGCGCTCAAAAAAGAAAGCAGTGTCTACGAAGCTTATCTAAAGAGTGTGGAGCAAAATACCACCAAAGTGATTGCAGATTATAAACAAGCCAATGACCTAAAAATGGAAGACAGCATCAAACGCATTTTGAATAAATAACTCGCTTATGCGCTTTAAAAAACAATCGCTTTTTGGTTTGGCAATGATGGTGCTAGGCGGATGTTTAGTTGGCGTGGCATATCAGCATAGCCACGCTACACCCCCCATTTGTCAAACCATCAAAACCCCCTTTGCTCACCATATTTGCACCTACACTCCCAACCAAAAACATCTAAAGCTGTCTTTGTATTGGCAAGGCGCTGATGGCAAGCCTTTGTTAAATTTTTCCAATCTGATTTCCCAACAAAGCCAAAATCAGATTATCTTTGCGGTCAATGCAGGTATGTATGACCATCAATATGCTCCGATTGGTTATACAGTGATTGAGGGCAGGCAAATACTTTCTTTGAATTTAAATACAGGTAGTGGCAATTTTCACTTAATGCCAAATGGGGTGTTTTGGTGGGATAAAACAGGGGTTTATATCAGTGAAAGTCACCAAATGGCGCGCTTGCTCAAACAAGGTAAACAGCCTTTGTTTGCCACACAGTCAGGTCCTATGTTGGTCATTGATGGGCAAATTCACCCAAAATTTGACCCCGCTAGCACCTCTTTAAAAATGCGCAATGGGGTGGGTATATGTCGTGATGGCAAGGTGATATTTGTCAATAGTGCTGTTGCGGTAAATTTTTATCAGTTTGCTCAATTATTTAAGCAGACGCTACACTGCGAAAATGCATTGTTTTTGGATGGTGGGCGTGCTAGCGCATTGTATAGCACCGAGCTTAAGCATCATGACAAAAAAATGATGGGTGTTATGATTGCATTAAGCGCCACACCCAAACCATAAGCACAAAATATGAAATGTCAGGACGCCCTATCAGTCTAATCATCAAAACTGCAAAGCAGCCAAAAAGTTAATGTAATCAACATATTATGCTTTATAATATTCTCCCTCCCTTCACTAGAGATGCTTATCCCATGGTTAGTAAAGTCCCATCTTGCCTAAAACAACAATCCCAACCAAATTTTGATGTTGATGAGTTAAAGCTAGAGGGCAAACATAATGGCTGCTTCGTAGCAGGCACCTTAGTTACAACAGACAAAGGCAAAGTACCTATTCAAGACATCAAGGTCGGTGATATGGTGCTATCTAAGCCCGAATACGGTACAGGTGAGCCAGTGTATAAGCCCGTGCTTAAAACCTTTGTCCATGAAGATAAAGAAATTTGGCTTGTTAAATTAACAAAAAATTCTACAATGATTGATGCTAAAGGTGACATATTAGACTATCGGTTAATGGAAGAATCTATACAGATTTGTAACTTTTTAAGTACCGCCAATCACCCTGTTTGGGTGGTGGGTAGTATGGAACACCCTAACGCTGATATCGAATTCTATGAGCATCCACACTGGAAACGGGTCGATGAGTTAAGACAATATGAGATTGTGGTCAATCATCATGGTGTGATGTACACGGTAGAGCGTGCCCAACCAACCTATCAAGTAAAAAATGATAAAATAGACGCCAACCCCAATTACTATTGGTATCAAAAATATTATTATGAAGATTATAAGCAAGATTATGTACAAGATGCCGAAGATTATATGGTCGATAGTGAGGAAGAGTATAAAGGTAAAGGCTTGGTGCATGATATAAGTTTCTATACGGCGAAAGGATATAATAGTAAAGCTATCGAGAATAGTAAGGGTGAAATATTAAACTTTAATCGCTCAAATGATAAATTTGTAACAACGGTTTATAACTTTGAGGTGGCTGATAATCATACCTATTTTATTGGTAACGCTGGTATCTGGGTACACAATACTGACTGTGAAAACAAAACCATCGAAGCCTTAACTGGCAAAGAAACGGTAGATGTTTTGCTAGAGTATCAAGACTTATTAAAAGAAGCAGCAACTGGGCAAGTCACCAAATCACCCTATATGCCACAAAATAATAAAACAGGCTTTGCTACACAGGTAGAGCAAAAATTTGGGAAAATCATGTCAGACCTTCTGCAATACAAAAAAATTGCGGATAAAAAAGCCCACCTAAAAAGCAAAGCAGACTTGGATAAAGTACGCTCAGAATCCGTAGTGGCTGTAGTAGATGGTAACTTTAAAGAGAAAGGTGTTAACTATACTGGCAAAAAAACCACCAAAGAAATCGATCCTGTAACAGGTAAAGAAATAAAAACCATAGAAAAGATATTGAAAACTTCTGATGGTAGAGCAAATTGGCAACGCATACAGCAACTGTATATGGGAAGCTTTACACAGTTCACGACAGCGAGCAAAAATCTTTGGAGCACAGCGTCAGGTGGCAAAATCATTGAATTTATGCTTGGTGGCATGAATGTCATCAAAGGCTCAGGCGGTGGTGCCTTTGCCAAAGCCATTGGGGATGTCCTACATACCTTTAAGGTAACTGCCGATGGTAAAATTACCTTTAGTAATATGTTTACCGATGTCAAAGCCCAATATGGAGCAGGTTATAGCGATTTGGTAAATTACTCTATTTATAATCGGTATAAAAAAGATTTTAGTGAACTCACTGACTTACAGGATGCCATCAATAAAGAATTGGCGGGTTTGAATAAACTATCTAAGGAGGAGCAGAAGATAAAACTGGCTGAAATAAAAGCAATGAAGGCAGAGCTAGAAGAAAAAAGTGAATTTGCTTTTGATTTCCAGAAAAAACAAGTGGAAATGGACGAATCTCTAAGTGAAAGCTTAAAAAGAGATAAACTAGATGCTATTGCTGAGGCTGAAAAAGAATATACAACAAAATATAAAGATAAGGCAACCACTGCAAAAGTCATTAAAGAGTTGGCAGGAACGGCATCGCTGCTAGAATTCCACAATGGGGCATTATCGTTTTCGCTTGCTCCAAGCTTACGCTGGCTACCCAGTGAAGCAAGCCTGGCAGACCCTATCAAATTAAACGCCTACAATAAAACCTTGGCGGATAATGCTAGATATATGGCTGATGCCCTTGCAGAAGTCGCCAACAACAAGGACTTTATCAAAAACATGACTGCCAAAGAGAAACAGGCATTTTTTGAAGACCAAGCAGGGTTTGATATTCTCAAAGCAGGGGGTAGTCGTTGGGATCCGCGCACCACAGGTGACTGGTGGTCATCACATATGTATATTTCAATCCCAAAAATTGAAACATTTACCATACCTGACAAAATCACAGGTGAACTGGTCACTCGTAATCGCTTTGATTCTTCTGGGTTTTATGCTTTAGAGAAAAAGGGTGACACTTATGAAGTCAAATTCAAAACCCGTGAGGAGGTACTAAAAGAGCTTGACCCCAGTAAGCCTTCTCATCAAGGATTGCTTAAAGCTCTCAAAGAGCTAGAAAATTCAAGTGCTCAAAATCAACTGGTGAGCACCTTACCGACCAGTACCTATCAGCCAAGCATGGATACTAACCAGATTCAAGCAGTGCTAGAAGCGCTGTATCAAAAAAGTCAAACTATGATAACCAGCTTGGATACCACGCTGCCCTTAGAAAATCAGGCAAGTCAGGCAGTGCAGCGGTTGAATATGCTATTGGCTGAAACCCAAGGGCAATTAACCGATGCTTTCTTGCAGCAAGCCTTTGAGAAACTACTACCCCAACAATCATTACAGCAGTTTATAGAGGTAAGTCAAACTAAAGGTTTGGTTAAAGACGCCCTATGGCAAGATATTATTAAATCCGTCTCACATTATTGTGAGCAGGACAGCGTTGGATGTTTTGTGGGTGGAACAATAGTTTTTGCAGATACGGAAGAACAAATTAAAAGAATTGAAAAAATAACTATTAATGATAGTGTGCTATCTCGTCCTGAATCAGGAGAAGATGTTATTAGCTTCCAGCCAGTTATTCAAACCTTTATCCATCAAGATAAGGCGATATGGTTATTAAAAGCTGAAAAAACCAACGAGTTGTTCGATAAAAACGATAATATGATAAATTACCAACGTCATAATTCGTCTCTTCTAAAATTTGAAGTCTTGGTAACACCTAATCATCCTGTATGGGTGGTTGGCTGTTACGAACATCCTGATGCCGATATTGAATTTTATGAACAGCCACACTGGAAACGGGTAGATGAGTTACAACGTTATGAGGTGGTTATCAACCGTGATGGTATCATGTATCGTATTGAGCGGGCTCAACCTGTGTATCAATATCTAGCAAAAGGTGAATCTGAGCCAAATCCAAATCTATATTGGTATCAAGAACATTATTATGAGGATTATGAGGATGACTATGTACAAGGAGATGATGACTTTGAAGGCTTAATAAGTAAGCAAGAATTTGATAAAAATGGCAATATCTATGATATAACTCAATATGAGACTAGAGGTATTAGCAAATTTATTGATAGCAACTGCATCAACTATTTAGCCAATAAAGAAGGTCAATATATACCTTTTACTCGAACAGTATATAATCTTGAAGTTGCCAATAATCATACATATTATGTTGGGTTAGAAGGTTTGTGGGTTCATAATACCAGTAGCCCATCACAGACATTGCTACAGACCGCACGGGATATAGCCAATGGCATAACACCGATTAGTGATCATCAGCTACAGTCCATGTATCAAGTCGCTAAGCAGTATTGGCTAGATGCTGGAGCAACGATTGAACAGATGGCAAATATCAGGTTGACATTGGGGCAGCTATCTGATGATGCTCTTGCAACCACAGAAGGAAAACTAATTACCCTATCGCCTAATGCCGCAGGTTGGGGCTGGTTTGTCGATACCACCCCAAATCTCAATGATGAATTTACTTTGGGTAAAAACAGCTATCAGGCAAATACTGGCGGTGAAGCAGAACATAAAATTGACTTACTGACCGTGCTCATTCATGAGATTGGCAATGTATTGGGCATAAGCCACCGTACAGATGGCGATGTTATGACGCTACGTCTAGCTGATGGTGAGCGCCGTCTGCCAAACCAAACAGATAGAGATTATCTTGCTTGGTTACAAGACAGTGCCAGCAACCAAGTCGCCCAAACAGGTGTACAAGTGCTACAAGCCAAAGCATGGACACCACCAACCACACGAGCGACCCTAACCAACAACAACTTCACCACCCAAGGCGATGACTGGCTAACAAGCGGTGATATTATCTTTAATAAGGATAAACGCACAGCGACTCTATCCGAAACCCCCCACACCCAAACCATAAAGACTAAGATACCAAACCAACTAAGTGTTTTGATGGCACAAACTTAACATTGAATAAACATTAAGTTTGTACCAAGTAAGCATATCTTTTAGTTGCCTAAAAAAACTACCATGAAAAAACTTCCCGCCAAAGCAGCACCTTGGGTAATGCCCCTGATTTTATCTTGTATTATGAGTGCCATCATCTCACTGGTGAATATCATCAAAGCTCTAGGTTTTGTAGAAAATTTATTACCAGTCTGGCTACAAGCTTGGGTGATCTCATGGCTTATTGCTTATCCAACTGTTTTGATGGTATTGCCCATCGTCAAATGGATTGTGGTGAGGGTGGTTGAATCACCAGCCAGTACTTCTGATGCTAACATCACCATAAAAAATACTCAATAATTACCGCTATTATCATATTTATCACTTTGTTATACTCATTATCACATGGCTTAGACTATTTTGGGACTTATTTTTTTTTAAAATAGTAAAATGAACAATCACTGGAGATAATAAATGACACGTCCAGCGGATACTTTGTTTAGCATGAATCGCTTGAGGCGATTTAATCGGACGGTGTGGACGGTGCTATTTGGTACATTGTTGGTCAGAACCAGCTACTTTATGTCTTGGCCGTTTTTGATTATTTTGCTAAACACCACGCTTGATGTATCACCATTTTGGGTGGCGACAATGCTAGGCGTGTCCGCTGCTACAGCGGCTTTGACAGGGTGGTACATTGGGTATTTATCAGACAAATGGGGCAAAAAACCCATCATGATGCTAGGCTGTCTTTTGGCAGTGGCGTGTTATGGTAGCCTAGTGGCTGCGTTTGCATTTTGGCATTATTTTGTCATTATGGCACTGCTGGGCTTGGTGAGAGCGATGGTTGAAGTGGTGGCTAGGGCAATCTTATGTGATGCGCTTGATGATGCCAAAGACAGAGAGCTTGCTTTGAATTTGCGCTATTTTATTGTCAATATCGGTGGTGCAATTGGTCCTTTGTTGGGGTTGTGGATTGGACTGGCTTTTGCTGATTTATTATTTATGATGACTGCTGCTGCGTATTTGATGTACTGCGTTTGGATTGCTGTTTTGATTAAGTCCAATCGCACGCAGACGACAAGCCAGCCTCCAAATTTTAGGCAGATGGTTGAGGTCATTCGCTATGATCATATCTTTTTGTTGTTGGTGCTTGCCAACTTGATGTTTAGCATCATCTATTCGCAAGCCAATGCCACCTTGCCACAAATTGTCACACTGATAGATGAAGTTTGGGCAGCAAAAGTCATTGTCATGCTGACTGTGGTTAATTGTGTTACTGTGGTGGCATTGCAGTTTCCTTTGTTACGTCTTATGGAGCATTTGGCGCTGACGTTGCGCACTCAAATTGGGGTGGGTGTATTGCTATTGTCTCAGCTGTTATTTATGGTGATGGATGAGCGCTCTATGGTGATGTGGGGTGTGACATTCTTTTTGTTTAGTGTGGCAGAAGTCATTGTTGTACCGACACTAGGGGTGCATATTGATCAGCTTGCCAAAGAGGGTATGCGCGGTAGTTATTTTGGGGCGGGTGCATTTGCAGATCTTGGGTCGGCACTAGGTCCTGTGATAGGTGGTATGATTATCACAGGCTTTGTAAGTGATGTGTATTTTGTGTTTACCACTGTGCTTTGTGTGGTCATGTTGATGCTTTATGGGAGTATTGCTAGGCGACAAAAAACTGGCATCGCCCAATAATAAACCTAAGAATCTGCTCACAATTAAGTTTGCTTTTATAAGCATCAAAAATTTGCTTGATAGACCAACCATCAATTGCAAGTTTTTTTCTTGAAAGCTTGTGATTTATCTTATTGTTGTCTAAAAAAAATTAATCATAAGCAGGTTCTAAAGCAATTTTTGATAAAACCTGCTAAAATAAACTATTTTACTCTCTGATTTATTAGGAAAAATCATCATGGGCTTTAATTGTGGCATTGTAGGCTTACCCAATGTGGGCAAATCCACCCTATTTAACGCACTGACCAAAGCAGGCATTGCTGCCGAAAACTTCCCCTTTTGTACCAAAGACCCCAACACAGGCATTGTGCCTGTTCCCGATCCCCGCCTAAAAACCTTGGCAGGCATTGTCAAGCCCGAACGGGTCATTCCCACCAGCATGGAATTTGTGGACATCGCAGGGCTTGTGGCAGGAGCGAGCAAGGGCGAAGGCATGGGCAACCAATTTCTTGCCAACATTCGTGAAACCGACGCCATCGCCCATGTGGTGCGCTGTTTTGATGACGACAACGTCATTCATGTGGACGGGCGTGTCAATCCTTTGTCCGACATTGAAACCATCAACACCGAACTTGCCCTTGCCGACCTTGAAGCGGTGGGACGAGCCATCACCAACCTAAACAAAAAAGCCAAAGGCGGCGACAAAGACGCCAAAGCCATGTTAG
>JBHBMT010000169.1:0-3378 GCA_041773075.1 Moraxella sp. | reverse complement strand
TAGATGAAAAAAACAACAAATTTTATGGTGATCGCATTAGCATCTTGCGAGAATCTCTAATAGAAGTATTGATTACCCCAGGTGAATTGAGTGATCATACCAAAATTGCCCTAGGTCAGTTTTCAGGCAATAAAAGCAAAATGCTTACCCCAATGATGCAACTTACCAAAGAAAATCGCATGGAACTTATTGATATAATTGATTTTATAGGGGCAGGTGGGGCAACACCAACTTCATTTGCTTATGCTAATGTTGGTGCTTTTATGATGGGTACCAGTCCTGGTAGTTCAGTTTTTTCAGGATTTAGAGATTCCGATAGAAAAACAAAAAATGGTACTGTTTACAAAAAAGGTGCCTCAGAGATTACATGTGAGGGTAATGGTATTTATTTGATGAGTGATGGTCACCCTTATAACCCTATTGAAATTGCAAAATTAACAGATAATGAGAGACAAACTGTACGAGCGGATGGTTATGATCTAGGTCAAGATAATGCAGACTCTCGCTACTACAAAAGTCCCAACTATTTTGATATTAATCGTGCAACACGTGCGTTTATTAATAATAGTTTTGGTGCCAATCATCCACTAAGAATTACTGAAAATTCCTGCAAAAATGGTCAACTTATTGGCGATAACACAGCAGAAGTGTTTCAAGGTTGGGCATGTATGTCTATATATGCCAAACTTCTTAGGGATACCAGAAATCCAAGCGGGAGAGAAATTCTAACAGCTACAGTAGGGTTTGGTCGTGAATTTCAAGGTCTGCCAAAAAGCGAAGAAATCCGTGAAGACTCCGAAGGAAAAAAGAGAACAGTAACCGTTTATGATTGTGATGGCGGAGCCAACGATCTTTCCATCAACATTCGTAATATGTGTAAACTTGGAGATGATAGAAAAAACGGCTATCAATACGGCAGGGGTGGCTTTACCCACGCAATGGTTGGTGCTGATATCAAAAAAAGTGTTGTAGAATTTATTAAAACCCTTAACCAGACACTTAATTTATCGCCATCGGGAACTGTCAGCATACCTAAAGACCCAATGAATATAGACGCTATTCAACCTTATGCTTATTTGCCTATGGTTCAGCCTGAAGTAGCCAAAAATTACAATACTTGGGAAGGTAATCTTAAAAAGTACCATACCCTATTTGGTACTTTGTATGGTAAAAACAATAGACCTCTTTACACTACCAACCCAAAAGCTACCTCAACCAATCAAAATATACATTTTGATTTTAATAAAAGCACAACGGATCTGTGGCAAATTGGAGAAACACTAGATAACAGAGCGTTATCTGCAGGAGGTGCAAGAAATCGTTTACCCATACCCAAAGCAAACAGCAAAGCCAATATCCGCACTGTCTATGTAGAAACCACCATAAACGGTCAAAGTAAATTAGTCAAAGTAGGTACAAATGGCACCAATTTAATCGGTTTTGATCAGCTTGGCTCAGAATATACGATGGTTGATAGAGCATATATTTTAAACTATCTAGGATTTGCTGTATCAACAAACGAATCTACTTACAATGGCAGAACATTAGCTGCCAATCTGTAAATATTAAGAAATCAGTTAAATAATACAACATTTCATGTTAAACCCATGTTGGGCGGCGTTGTCCACTCCGTGCCTGTCTTAGCATCTTATTCAGGGGAATTGGATGACGCTACAGGTAATATCACCTCCGATGAAAGCAAACGTTCTGATTATCTGTTATACGGCTCAATGGAAGGTGCTCTACATATGGTAGAGTCTAGAACAGGTGATGAGAAATTTAGCTTTATTCCCAGAGCCATGTTTGATGAACCCAATCAACGCAATGCTTTACTTGTAGATTCCACTTACAACCAAACAGGCTCACCTAAATTTGGTGTAGATGCTCCTTGGGCAACCGATGCTACTTATGATTACGGTATTCACAGCTCAAATAATAGCGAAGTTACCAAGATGACTGCTAGCAAAATGTATGCCTATGGTGGATTGCGTATGGGTGGTGTTGGCTTTTATGGTTTGGATATTAGCGATAAAGAAAATCCTAGATTGATGTTTAGCATTAATTCCAATACTACAGGTTTTGGAAATTTAGGTCAAACATGGTCAAAACCCTTGACCGCCAGCATCAAAACCGGCCCCAATCTAACTGACAAAAAAGATGTTGTGATTATAGGGGGTGGTTATGATATGTGTTATGAAAATCCCAAATTCACACTCAATGACCGTAGCAATACCGATCCACTTTGTAATAATATTGCCCAAGCCAAAGGCAATGCCGTTTATATGATTGATGCCACCAATGGTGACTTATTACAGACTTGGACGTATGACGCAAGCTCATCTAGCAAACAGCATCTTAAACATAGTATTGTTAGTGAAATTGTTGGTCTTGATCGTAACAGCAATGGTTATGTAGATAGTCTGTACTTTGCAGATTTAGGCGGTCAAATATTCCGTATTGACCTACAAGAAGGTGTCAGTGCCAATAGTGATAAACTGACTCGCCGTGTGGTTCGAGTATTTGATGCCAATGCAGGTGCTTCAAGCAATCATATCAATTATCGCTTCTACGAAAAACCCGAAATCAGTTTTTATAATATTGAAGACACCAATACAGGTGCCAAAACTCGTATTGCTGTCGTTAATATTGCCAGTGGCGATAGAAGTTCTCCTACCCACAAACACCGTGAATTGGGAAATGCCAACCGCATTTATGGCATTATTGATAGAGACTTAGCGACTTCAAAAATTTTGTCAGCATCCAATTTAAGTGGTTTAACAACCATTAATTTAACTCACAATAATTTAATAGGGTACGATACCAAAGAGCTTGCTAAATCTTCTAATAATAATTATCGCAAAAACCTAATAAATACTCTAAAAAATGGCACCAAACAAGGTTGGTACTATGAAATGAACCGATTTGATGGTCGCTTTGGCATCAAAAATCTAAAATCAGTTGGCTCGGGCGCTGTTTTGGGTGGTATTTATTATACCAGTGTTTATAGCCCAGAATATAAATACATATCAGGTAGCTCTTGCGAAGCATCTGTTTTGGGTGGTACAGAGCGTCAACTATATTGCCTGCCTTGGGGAATTTGTGCCAATAGCGATGGCAGCTTAGTAAATGGCTCAAAAAATGGTACATTAGGCTATATCAAAGCAGGTCCTGGCATCCAAGAATTGGCACTAACAACCATGACAAATACCCCTGGTCAATCCAGTCAAGCCACATCATTATTAAGTTTTCATAGTGCTTCACAACGACATCATGACCACACAAATAACTATGGTGGTGGCAATGAAGGTACAGCTCCTTTTGCTGATGCAGAAGTAAAAGGCGAGACTGAAAGAACTGACAATCCACCTCCTTTTGTTA
>JBHBMT010000168.1:0-5621 GCA_041773075.1 Moraxella sp. | reverse complement strand
TTATAGTTTATTACATTTCTTTACAAAATTGGTCTGACAGGTTGTAATTGGTCAGTGTATTTGGTAAAAAATGAACATGGAGCAGTAATTTTCATCAGACAAAGGGATGTCAATTATGCCTATGGCAATTAGTTTATTGTTTATAAATGATTTAAAAAAGGATTTTAAATTATGTATACCTTTTTGGCTCTCATTCCGATTTTAACTGTATTTTTTTTGTTGGTGGTGATGCGTCTGCCAGCAAAGTACGCCATGGCGGTTGCCTATGCTGTAACCACAGCTCTTGCGTTGTTTGTTTGGGATACGGATATTAATCAAATTTTGGCGGCAAGTACCAAGGGCGTGGTGACTGCCATCAGTGTTTTATTTATTGTATTTGGAGCAATTTTGCTGTTAAACACCATCAAACAAAGCGGTGCAATTATCGCTTTGCGGCGGGGATTTATGGATATTTCTCCTGACCGCCGTGTGCAGGCGATTATTTGTGCGTGGCTGTTTGGTAGCTTGATTGAAGGAGCTTCTGGTTGGGGAACGCCTTCAGCGGTCGGTGCACCATTATTGCTAGCACTTGGCTTTCCTGCGATGGCAGCGGTTATGTCTATGTTAATTATTCAGTCTACCCCAGTGTCATACGGGGCAGTTGGCACGCCGATTTTGATTGGGGTAAATACTGGGATTGGTAGCAGTGAAGATGTTATTGCAGCGGTATCGCCTCAATATGGCTCTATAGAGGGTTATTTGTTGCAAGTTACCGCCGATGTGGGATTGTACCATACCATGGTGGGATTTTTGATTCCATTGATTTTGTGCGGATTTTTGACTCGGTTTTTTGGAGCAAAGCGTTCATTTGTGGAAGGGTTAAAGATTTGGCCGTTTGCTCTTTTTGCAGGGTTGGCATTTACCATTCCTTATTTTTTGGTAGCCAAATATTTAGGTCCAGAGTTTCCCTCTTTGGTGGGTGGTTTTGTTGGGTTGGCGATTGTTGTGCCTGCCGCCAAAAAAGGCTTTTTGATACCCAAAGAAACTTTTGATTTTCCTGCACGCAGTGATTGGGCCAGTGAATGGATCGGTACTTTGGCACCTACAAACGACGATGAGCATGCGTCAAAGCCTAAATTTTCAGTAGTGCGTGCTTTTGCACCTTATTTAATAGTAATTGTATTGCTTATCATCACTCGTACCATTCCTGAGATTAAGAAATTTTTGACAGGCAGTGATGTAACCATTAAATTGACAGAATTGTTTGGTACCAAAATCAATCACAGCGAATCTTTGCTTTACTCACCTGCTTCAGTTTTGCTGCTGACATCTATTTTTTGTATTTTTTTGTTTAAGATGAAAAAAGCAGACGTCAAGCGTAGTTGGTCGGCTTCTGCTAAGGCAATGTTGGCGGCTGCTCCTGCTTTGCTGTTTTCTATTCCGATGGTGCAAGTATTTATTAATTCAGCTTCAGCACCTGATGCAGCTCAAGTGTTGCCTGCGATGCCGATATTTGTAGCACAATCAGCGGCGGATATTTTTGGGCATTTTTGGCCAGTATTTGCTCCAACAATCGGTTCATTGGGTGCGTTTATTGCAGGCTCCAATACTGTTTCTAATATGATGTTTTCTTATGTTCAGTGGTCAACAGCAACCCAAATTGGCTTGGATGTAACAATGGCATCCAAAGTAGTCGCCTTACAAGCAATTGGAGGTGCTGCAGGCAATATGATATCGGTGCATAACGTGGTCGCAGCCTCGGCAGTGGTCGGTTTGATTAACCGTGAAGGCTCTATTATCCGTATTACTTTGATTAGCTTGTGTTATTATATTATCCAAGGTGGTTTGTTGGGTATGGCGACCATTTATGGTGGGGCGTTATGGTGGGGTCTGGCGATTGTTTGGCCAATTGTGTTTTTGGTTTTGATGTGCCTAAGTGGTAAAAATAAAACCTAAGTGAGTTGTAGTAAATGAGAGTTTCTGACAAAGCGATTGAACAATTAAAGCAATTAATCACCGAGTGGCATATGCAAATCGGGGATAGGTTGCCATCAGAGCGTAAATTGTGTGCTTTGTTGGGAATTTCTCGTTCTTCGCTGCGTGAGGCGATTCAACAGCTTCAGGCACAAGGCGTGCTTAAAAGCCGCATGGGTGATGGTACTTATATTCAATTCATACCACACCCATCATCTGATAAGCACGCCAAGCCAATTATGCCCTTAACGTTAATCAACGAATTGATTGATCAAGATCCATCCTATCGTTTTGACGTTCAAGAGGCAAGATTGATTTTGGAGGGAGGTACTGCTTATTATGCAGCTGAACGTGCCACCAAACAAGATTGTGAAAAAATTCGCTATTATTATGAACAAATTGCACATTATCAAGCACTCGGTGATGGGGAGCAAGCCGCCATTCATGATGCGAATTTTCATTTGGCGATTGCTGAGGCATCACACAATCTGATTTTAATTCAAATGATGCGTGAGTTGTTTGATTTATTGCAATTTAATATTGTGCTAGGCAGACGCAAAGTTTACAACGAGCCTTTACGTTTTGATCAATTGCATCAACAGCATTTTGATGTCATGACCGCTATTGATGAAAAAAAACCCATAGTGGCAAAACAAAGTGTCTGTCATCATATTGAGTTTGTCATTCAGCAGGTGCGACAGATTGATGAAGCTGAAGCACGTCTAAAAAGAGCTCATCGCTTACCCAAAGTTTATTAGGATATTTTATGATTATTTCATCTGCAAAAGACTATCAAGAAGCTGCCCGCTGTCGGCTACCACCTTTTTTGTTTCATTATATTGATGGCGGTGCTTATGCGGAGTACACGCTTGAGCGTAATGTCAAAGATTTATCCCAGGTAGCACTGCGTCAACGTGTTCTTAATGATATGTCCACACTCAACCTAGAAAGCACGTTGTGGAGCGAAACATTGTCGCTGCCTTTGGCATTGTCGCCTGTGGGGTTGACAGGTATGTACGCTCGCCGTGGTGAGGTGCAAGCTGCTGTTGCTGCCGACAAAAAAGGCATTCCATTTACACTCTCAACAGTGTCGGTTTGCCCGATTGAGGAGGTGGTGCCTGCTATCCATCGCCCAATGTGGTTTCAGTTGTATGTGCTCAAAGATCGTGGTTTTATGAAAAATGTGCTAGAGCGCGCCAAAGCAGCAGGCTGTTCAACACTTGTGTTTACGGTGGATATGCCTGTACCAGGAGCACGTTATCGTGATGCACACTCAGGCATGAGTGGTCCAAATGCTGCTATGCGTCGCTATATTCAGTCAGTTTTTTATCCGCATTGGGCGGTGAATGTTGGTTTGTTTGGGCGTCCGCACGATTTGGGTAATATTTCAAAATATCGAGGTCAAGCCACGGGTTTAGCGGATTATATCGGTTGGCTTGGTGCAAACTTTGATCCATCTATTTCTTGGAAAGACTTGGAGTGGATTCGTGAATTTTGGGACGGTCCAATGATTATCAAAGGGATTTTGGATCCAGAAGATGCCAAAGATGCGGTGAAGTTTGGTGCCGATGGTATTGTGGTATCCAATCATGGTGGTCGCCAATTGGATGGTGTGCTGTCAACCGCTCGAGCATTGCCTGCCATTTCTGATGCTACCCGAAGTGATAATTTTAAAATCTTGGTGGATTCTGGGATTCGCAATGGTTTAGATGTGGTGCGTATGCTTGCTTTGGGGGCAGATGCATGTATGATTGGACGTGCTTTTGTTTATGCTTTGGGAGCTGAAGGCGGGGCTGGTGTATCCAATCTTTTGGATATTTTTGAAAAAGAAATGCGTGTTGCGATGACTTTAACAGGAGCAAAGACCATTAAAGATATTAATCGTGATTGTTTGGTGCGTTTAGATAAGCAGTTGTGAGGATTTTGTATTAAGCTTAGGCTCTAGACTAGCATCCCAACCCATGCTAGACTAGAAACATGAAATATAACAGTAAGTTAAGTGTCTATAAACTCAAGAATCATAAAATGCTTTTGTATTGATATAGATGCAACAAGAACAGCACTTTTGCTTGAGTTAAATCGCAATACAATTAATCATTGGTTTGGTATTTTTAGACAAGAAATCTATGAGTATCAAACCAACCTTACAAGCTGTGATACTTGGTAAAGTAGACATTCAAAGTGTGATATACTCAGACGGTTGGCGTGGTTACAACGGACTTGTTGATGTGGGCTATGATAAGCATTTTAGAGTTAATCACGGCAATAATGAATTTGCTCATGGTAAATGCCATATCAATGGCATAGAGAGCTTTTGGAGTTTTAGCAAAAGACGACTTGCTAAATTTAATGGTGTTACTGCCAACTTTGAGTGCAACGACAAAGAATGTGAATGGCGTTGGGGTAAGGATGTTGATGAGCTACAACGCCATTTGTGGAGTTTGATTAAGTGAGATTTTTAACTTTGATAGTCTAGAGCCAAATAAAAATAAAAAAATAAAAGACGGCACAAACCGTCTTTTATTTTTAATAAACCTTAAACTTAAGGTGCAACCACACCAGTCATATCCACAGGACTTGTAATCACAACAGCGCCTGTGCTTTTTTTGGTATCAGCTCGTTTATCTTCAAGTTTTTTGAAATATGCCTCATTGATATCACCTGCGATATAGTACCCATCAAACACCGAACAATCAAAACCCTCTACACGACTGTGCTTAGTATCACTCACCGCCTCAATCAAATCATCCAAATCTTGAAAAATCAAACGGTCAGCACCGATGATTTGGCGCACTTCTTCCACATCTCGCCCATGACTGATGAGCTCACCGCGCGTTGGCATATCAATGCCATACACGTTAGGGAATTTGACAGGTGGCGCGGCGCTGGCAAAAAAGACGTTTTTGGCGCCTGCTTCACGCGCCATCTGGATAATCTCATGACACGTCGTTCCGCGCACGATGGAATCATCTACGAGCAGTACGTTTTTACCTTTAAACTCCAGTGGCACAGCGTTTAATTTTTGGCGAACGCTTTTTTTGCGCTGCGACTGCCCGGGCATGATGAAGGTGCGTCCGATGTAGCGATTTTTGTTAAATCCCTCACGGTATTTGACATTGAGGCGACTGGCAAGCTCAAGCGCCGAGGTGCGCGAAGTATCAGGAATGGGAATGACCACATCAATGCCATGATCCTCGCCCCATTCATCAATGATTTTTAGAGCAAGCTTCTCACCCATACGCATCCGCGCGCGATACACTGAAATATTATCAATAATGGCATCAGGTCGCGCAAAATAAACATACTCAAAAACACAAGGTGTATATTTACCTTGCGCGCATTGTTTGGTGTGCAGATTGTGTGCCATATCAATAAAAATTGCCTCACCCGGGGCAATGTCACGCACCACCTCAAAGCCAAGCGACGTCAATGCAATGGATTCGGACGCCACCATATATTCCACACCTTGAGTGGTTTGTTTTCTGCCATAAATCAAAGGGCGAATGCCATTGGGATCACGAAAAGCCACCAAACCATGATCAGTGATGAGCGCCACCACACCATACGCGCCTTGGCAGCGACGATACACCGCCTCTACAGCAGCAAAAATATCCTCTGGCAGTAATTTTTGCTTGATGAAATTTTGCAATTCATGCGCAAAAATATTC
>JBHBMT010000167.1:0-6939 GCA_041773075.1 Moraxella sp. | reverse complement strand
TAGGCGTTAGCGTGGATTGTATCAGTATCAAAGCCACCACCAACGAAAAAATGGGCTATCTAGGACGAAAAGAAGGGATTTTTGCCAGTAGTGTGGTATTACTTCAAAAGATGAATGGTTAAAAGGATTTAAGATGAACCATCAAAACCCTGCGTTATTGTTGATAGATTTGCAGCAAGGCTTTGCCGATGAAGCACATTGGGGTGGTAATCGCAACAATCCTGATGCCGAGCAAGTCTGCCTAACGCTATTAACCCATTGGCGAGCGCACAATTTACCGATTTTTCATATTCGTCATAATTCCACCGAGCCAAAGTCACCCCTAAACCCAAAGCACGCAGGCTTTGCTTTTATGCCAGCGACTGCACCCATAGCAGGGGAATGTATTATTGATAAGACGGTGAACAGTGCATTTATTGGTACAGATTTACAAAACAAGCTGAATGATGCAGGTATTGACACGCTTGTTTTGGTGGGGCTGACAACCAATCACTGTGTTTCTACCACGGCGCGCATGGCAGGCAATTTGGGCTTTCATACCTTTGTGGTGCATGATGCGACGGCGACCTTTGATAGGGTGGGTTTTGATGGGCAAATATATGACAGCGAGCTGATACACCGTACTGCGCTTGCTAATTTGCACGGTGAATTTGCTACTGTGGTGAGTGGCAATGAGATTTTGGCGATGGTTGGATGAGGGTATGGGATAGGCAAACTCTTAATAAGATTGCAATCCGCCTTTAAAAATCCACTAACAAGCCTTATAATAGCCCTAAATTTATTAACTTTACTCGCCCATCTAAGGAAACTTTATGACTGACATTAACCCCGAAATCAAAACCTTGATTGAAAACCAAATCAAAGACCATGCCGTCCTACTATATATGAAAGGCACACCGCAATTTCCTCAATGTGGCTTTTCTGCTCGTGCGGTAGAAGTATTAACACAAATTGGTCGTCCTTTTGCGTTTGTCAATATCCTAGAAAATCCTGACATTCGTAGCACTTTGCCATTGATTGCTAACTGGCCGACCTTTCCGCAGCTATGGGTTAATGGTGAGCTGATTGGTGGTAGCGACATTATGCTACAAATGTACCAATCAGGTGAGCTTAAGCCTTTGATTGAAGAGCATACTCAAGCGGTATAAGATAAATCGTTCCCCAATCTGTTTTTGTTAGTTTTGTTAGGTGCCTTATGGCACCTAATTTTATTCAGATGGTGCGTCAGTATTTAGTGGGGCAATTGCTTGGTGAGTGGCAAGATGTTCATGCAAAATTTTGCGCAAATGCAAAATGGTCTGGGGATTTTCGTGAATACTGTGACCACCTGTTAAAATGACTTCACTAGCAGCACCTTCTAGGTGCGAGCTGTCATAAGGTACGATGCCATCAGAGGTGGCGCTACTAACATTGGCATCTTTGCCTGTATTGTTGCCCATAATAGAATGATAGGTAACTTTGGGGGTGAGGTGAGTATGTTGGGTGAGTGCCATAAAAGCGGACTTGTCAGACAACTGGCTTGCACCATTGTCTAGGTATAGCGCGCCCAAAGCATTGGTGTGGGCTGTTTGGGTGTTGTTTTGGGTGAGGGTGTTGGTGATGTCTTGGGTGATATTGACAGGTAGTGCAATCATGCGACGCAAAGCGCGTGTAAACCAGCGATCGGCATAATCTGTGCCACGATGAGGGGTGGAAATAAAAACAGCGGTGCTGATTTGAGGCAAGGGCGTAAGCACGAAGCGCTCTTTTAGCTCTTGGTTGTAGAGGTCTGATAGCAGTTGATTTGTTTGCAAGTTGTTGAGTGCTAGAGTGCTGTCTTCTAGGACGTCTTTGGGGGCAATGGTATTGTCCAACTCCTCTAAGCGCGCCAACAAGGTATCCTCTGAAAGTAGTAGGCGACTAATGATGCCTCCCATACTATGTCCAATCAGCACGTTATCATGACTGGCAAATGCTTTGCCTTCGGGGTCTAGGCGTGCAAAGTTATCATTGATAAGCTTGTGGATTTGGTAACGATTTTCCAAAATGGGTAAATTGGTGGCATAAAACACTTGCCATACTTGATAATTGTTGCGCAGTAAAGGGTCGGAAAGCAGACTGTTGGTGACCTCTACCCATGTTTTTGGGCTAGATGCCAGTCCATGCAATAAGATAATTACTTTTTTGTTGGGATTGTACGGCTCTAACATAAACAGTTCGGGTAGCTTGGCGTAGTTTTTGTCTAGCATATTGACAATGCCTAGCTGTCGGAATTGATTTTCGTTAATCCATTTGGCATAACCAGCGGAAAAGTTGCCATACAAGGGGTGGCTTTGGTTAAATAGGCTGATACTATCAGTGTGATAGGGATTAAAAAAGTACACATCAAAGTGATGGCTGTTCAACACCTCATCTAATGTATTGCCTTTGGGAATAACCAAAGCGGTCAGCAATAAGTGCTGCATGGGGTGGGTTCGTCCAAGCGTATTGTTGGTTTGGGTGGGTAAGTCATCTAAGCTGTTTTTTTGGGCTTTAATGGCTTGTTTTAGAGTAAACGCAGGGCGATTATTGAGCGAACCAACATAACCAACACCAAAGCCTGAGCGCGTGCTGATGGTATCTAGTTTTGGTAAATGATAGATGGAGTCAAGCTGGCTTAAGGCGGTGTGTGCATCAGCGCCAAGATAGTCAAGATAGTAGGGATCATTTGCCAAATAAAAATATAGAGTATCTGTTGTGCCTGCACCGTCATTGGTGTGAATCTGATTGACTAAAACGTGAGACTGTGTACTGTTTGCTATGTTATGTTGGGTGCTAAGAATGCTGTTTGCATTGGCAAAGCTACCTTTGTGACTGGCATAGACTTCATCAATCAAAGTGGCACTGGCAACATGATAGATGTCTTGAGTTTTGATGGATTGCTCGTCAATAAAGGTGGAGCTGGGGGTTGGCTGATCGTTAAGTGATTCAAAAAACAAATACGCAAAGCTATGTCGTAGGCTAGCATAAAGTGCTTGCTGGTATGCCGATAGGCAGGCTGACATGGCAGTGTCTTTGTGGGCTTGCGCTTCTGCGCTAATGGGTGCGTTAGCGTAGTAAGCATCAATGGGCGGACGCACCAAAAACGGCTGACACTCTTGCTTGGCATGAAGATGGCGTGCATAAGCATAATATAACTCTGCTAAGGTGGCTAATTGGTGTTTGGGTGCATTGTCCAAGAAGTTTTGTTTGACCTGTGCCAAGCAGTCATCAAAGGCATCAAAGCATCCTATTTGAGTATATCCTGAGGCAATCACCACGCTATTGGTTGCGTGACTAAGATTGGTGCTGGTGGTGATGTTGGCACGTTCTGACTCAATGGTACTGGCGGCAGTCATGGGGCGCAAGCTTTGACAGCCTGCCAGTAGGCAACCAAAAGTGATGGTGATAATAAATAATGGACGCATGGCTTATCAAGGTTAAAAAAAGCCAGCAATGCTGGCTTTGGGGGTTAAGGTTGGGCAAAGCGCTTTAGATTGAGAGGTTGAGTGCTTTTGATATTCCAAATATAATAACCGCCATTTTGAGCAATTTCAAGCTGTTTGGCAAGCTGTGGATGCTGTGGATGTGCTAGACTTAAGCGCTGTAGGCGTGCAATGGCGCCTGTAGGATTGTCAGTAAGCAAATCGGCTTGAGCAAGACTTTGTTCTGCTTCTAAATAGCCTAAGTTGGCAGCGATATCAAGGTATTTTTTGCCCTCTTTAAATGCACCGCCTTCAGAAAGCATCATGCCATACAAAAAATTGGCTTCTTCGTGTTTAGGGTTTAGCTTTAAGGCTTTGCTTAAATGATTGCTGGCTCTTAAGCTGTAGTCTGAACCCAAGTCCAAATTGCGTGCCATGATATTGATTTTGGCAGCGCGTAACAACACCTCTATTGACGCATCTTTGGCGCTGGCATAAGGCTCAATCCATTGGCTTAGATGCTTTAGGTTTTCACGGGTGACGTGTTGGGCGGTGCGATTGGGGAAATTGGGAGGATAGTGGCGCGCATTAGGAGAGATTTCTGTCAAAAAATCATCAATCATGGTGCTATCAATGACCTTGCCATCATTTTGGGTGTTTTGGGGAATTAAGGTCGTGGGTATGTAATCAATATTGGTAACGCTGGCTGTGGGGGTGGGCAGGGCGGCAATAGGTGTGCGATGAATGTCGTGGGCGCTAGGCAAAGACAGAGCGCCTAGCTCATTTTGTAATAAGGGCGCTTCATTGGCAAGGGCAGCCATGGGAAGTAGCGCGATAAGAAAAACAGCTTTCATGATAAATCCTATATAAACACCTAAAAAGCAAACAAAGCAGGTTATGTGATGAGACAACAAAATTGCCAAAGTGTTTGGCAGGTCATCTTGAGCATGATGACTGGGCATTTGCTCTACACAGATAACCATTGCTCAAAATTTTAAGGATAGCAGGTTTTTTGACTAGATGCCAAGCCCCTTTTGTATGAATGGTTGCGCCTTGTATGATAAAGTGTTTATTTTTTGTAATAAATTGGGTATTTGACCTTTACTGTCTGCATAAGTGGTGACTATGACAAAGGGAGATTGCCTTTGATCATTTCCATGCTGTCTTTGTATTGGTGTAGTTTTTTGTACAAAAATACCCCAAACAAGGCATTTAAGATACCACAGCTCAAAAACAGTTGAGCAATAGACAGCTTGGACAGTAGGAGGATGGCAAAAATGGCAGAAGCAACCATAAAGATGGCATTAAAAATATTGTTAGCACCAACAATGCGCGCGCGGTGACTGATGGGAGCGTAGGCTTGCATAAATGCATATAAGGGTACGATGTACATCCCCCCAAAAAATCCCAACAAAAACAACAAGCCAAAAATTACCCAGCTCATTGGCAGGCTAGCCAAGGTTGCAATGGTATAGTACGCACCTTCAGCAGGTGCAGCAATGTGAAAGTGCGTTAGTGCTGCGTACAACAAGATGGCAAAAACACTTAACCCTGCAATACTCATGGGCAGTAAGCGCAGGCTGACTTGGTTTTTGGTCAAAGTTTTGCAAAGCACCGAGCCAAGGGCGGTACCTACTGAAAATAAGGTCAATAACAAAATGACGACCGACTCATCTCCATGCAAAACACTTTTGCTAAATTCAGGGGTTTGAGTCAAAAAAGTTGCCCCATAAAACCAAAACCAGCTATTGCCCATAATCACAAAAAACAATAAAGGCAAACTGTATAGATAGCCAATGACATCAAAGCTGGTGCGAAAAATATTAAAATCAACTTTAAGAGCAGGATTAAATAGCGTGGTTTTGGGTAGATACAAGGAGGCAACATAGCCAAGTAGGGCAATGATGACCACAGCAAGGCTTGTCCAATAAAGCGCATTGTCTAATTGGGTTAGCACGCCAGCAAACATCATTCCTGTCAAAATAGCAAGGCTGGTACCCATTTGAAAAAGTCCATTGGCACCAACCAATTCATCATCATTCATGACTTCGGGTAGATAGGCATATTTGACAGGACCAAAAAAGGTAGAGTGAGTGCCCATCAAAAATAATGCCAAAAACAAAAACCAATACCACTCAAAAACAAACCCAATCGCAGCAGACACCATAATGATGACTTCTAGGAGTTTGAGTTTTTTGGTGAGGCTGGATTTTTCGTATTTATCTGCCACTTGCCCTGCCACTGCTGAAAACAAAAAATAGGGCAGGATAAACAGCATAGCAGCCAAATTATTAAGCAAGCTGATGGGCATGCCCATTTTGGCAGCAGCGCTATAGGTTAATACCAAAATTAAGGCTTGTTTAAAAACATTGTCATTAAATGCCCCCAAAAATTGGGTAAAAAACATGGCGCTAAATTTACGTTGCTTAAAAAGTTGAAATTGATGTGCCATGCTTGGACTCACAAAACCAAAAAGAGAATTATTATATCATAGCTTACAAGCGTTTGCCCATAGGGGGGCTTGGCATCAAGCGCTGCTGATAAATTGTGCATGGTGAATTTGGTTTTTTTTGTTATAATGAATCATTTTTTGGGCGATATCATATCAATCACGGCAAGGCTAGGCGATTTATGAAAAAATCACAACAAGACAGATGCCAATTTGGCAGTCATTGGATATGGCTGTCGGTGCTGATGTCTGCCTCTGCCAGCGCCAGCGTGCCTGCGTTGCCTAGCTTGGTTTTTGAAGAAATATTAGTCACAGAAGATGAGCCGTTATTGGCAGATGAAGAAGAGGTGTTGAGCGCGATTAGCACACAGGCGGTAGAGCAAAAATTAGCCCGCCTAACAGCTCAAGATGAGGCAAGTCAGCCTATTTTTGCAACATTTAGTGATTTGGACAACACCCAAGATGCTGCAAATACAGTGGCACGCATCGAAACACAAACAGCCCCCATTGGTTTGCCAGACCCTAGTGTTTTGTTGCCTAGCGATAAGCCTAGTAACCCTCAAGATGACACCATCATTCAAGAAGGGGGTGGAAGTAATGCACAAGAAAATGCCTTAAATCCTGAAGATTACCTGCCTGATTATCAGCAATCAGAGACAGCCCCCACCCAAGAGAGCAACACTTCAGCAACCGCCAAATCTCCTAATCTATTGCGCCGTGCGTATAATCGCCTGTTTAATGATGGGGTGGCAAGCCTACCCAAACTAAAAGCAAACGTCTATCTTGCAGTACAAGAAGAGCAAGCTGTAGCACCAGAGGTGGCAGTCAATGCCGATGAGACGCAGGCGCAATCAGAATGGGTTTATGAAAAAGATTATGTGGCGTATCTGGATAATCGCGAACAAAAAACACGCTTGGTCAAAGCTGACAACAAACAAGAGCCTTTTAAAAATATCAAAGCAGCACTAGACAATATTACCCAAGAGTCAGCCTTGAATTTTTCGGTGGCGCTACCTAGGTTGCGAGAAGTGGTGGCAACTGCCGCACAGGCGGTGGGATATTATGATG
>JBHBMT010000166.1:0-13493 GCA_041773075.1 Moraxella sp. | reverse complement strand
CCTGCCATCATTGAAGCTGCAGGTTATGTGGCTCAAGCCCTAAGCCAAAAACGTCAAGCATTGAAAAATTTGGCGCAAGATAATGCTCAATATGTAACCAAAACTGGCATTTATATGGCGCTACCCGAAGCCAACGGCGTGGGCGTGCATTTCTTGGGTGGTAAAGCCCTTGAAGAGGTGTTGGCGCAAGAATGTGATGCGGTGGTGGTGCTTGAAAATGACTTGTCGGTGTTGTCTGACAAAGAGCGCAGCCAATTAACCGAAAAACTGTTGGTGGTGCTTGACCATCAAAGTTATGACTGGCATCAAGACGCTGATTTTGTGCTGTCGTCTGGTTCATTTGCCGAAAGTGATGGCACGCTTATTAGCGCCGAAGGACGTGCCCAACGCTTTTTTGCCGCTTATGACAAAAAATACTATGTGCCACTGTCTGACATCAAAGACGCATGGCGCTGGCTTGGGGCGATTGATGGCGAATTAACCGCCAAATCCAGTTGGCATAATCTTGATGAGCTGATTGCAGAAGTGGTGGCAAACCACGATGAATTGGCAGACATTGTCCACGCTGCACCGCAGTCGGATTACCGCATTTCTGGCTTAAAAGTGGCACGTGAACCCCGCCGTTATTCAGGGCGTACGTCCATGCGTGCCAAGATTTCTGTGCACGAACCCATGCAGCCTAAAGACACCGATACGGCATTGACCTTTTCTATGGAAGGCTATGTGGGCGACCAAACCGACCCAAGCGCCATTGCCTTTGCGTGGAGTGCAGGGTGGAACTCGCCCCAAGCATGGAATAAACTACAAGACAAAGTCGGTGGCAAATTAAAAGGCGGTGATGTGGGCGTGCGTTTGTTTGACACATTGCCAAAAACAGACACCCAGTATCACGCCATGACCTTGCCAAAAGTGCCAAGCAGTAGCATTTTTGAAGGGCGGGCAAAATTGGTGCCTGTGTATCATCTGTTTTCAAGTTCGCCCTTGGTGTCAAGCTCGCCTGTGGTAGCCAGCCAATTAACCCAAGCAACTTGGACGATTGCTCACGAAGATGCGGCTCGTTGGCAAATTCAAGAAGGCAGCGTTTTGACTATCAGCCAAAATGGGGCAGAGATTAGCCTACCTGTTACATTGACTGACTATGTGGCAGAAGGGTGTATTGGCTATCCTGTAGGACAAGTGCCTTTGGTGGCGCATTTACCAGCGGTGGTCAAAAAAACCGACACCACCACCTTTTATACCCCTGCCTATCAGCTGCGTATCAAGGCGCTACAAGGCAAAAAAGACATCAGTTTGTCTGCCTTTAATAAAGGTGAAAACAAGGAAAGTCAAAACAATGGCGTTGCTAATGTGGAGGTGGCGTGATGAGTATTTTGATGAACATTCGCATCATTCCTGATGTGCCACAATCATTGGCGGGTGTGCTTAGTTTTGAGCTGTGGTCGGTGTTGTTTTTGGTGCTACAGGCGTTGGTGATTTTTTTGGGATTGGTGCTGACAGCGGCTTTGATGATTGTCTATGAACGGCGTATGCTGGCACTGTGGCAAGACCGTTATGGTCCTAACCGTGTGGGTTGGCAGGGGTCATTGCAATTAATTGCCGATATGCTAAAAATCTTTTTTAAAGAAGACTGGACGCCCAATTTTGCCGATAAGTTCATGTTTACGCTTGCCCCTGCCATTGCCATGTTTACGGCGCTGGCAAGTTTTGCCATCATTCCTTTAAGTCCAACGCTCGGGGCGGCGGATTGGAACGTGGGCTTGCTATTTTTCTTTGCCATGGCAGGTTTGGCAGTTTATGCGGTGATGTTTGGGGGCTGGGCATCTGCCAACAAATTCTCGCTACTTGGGGGACTGCGAAGTGCCGCCCAAACCATCAGTTACGAAGTCTTTTTGGGTTTGTCGCTGATGGGTGTGGTGGCGATGGCAGGGTCGTGTAATTTGCGAGACATCGTGATGTCGCAAACAGACGTTTGGAATGTGATTCCGCAGTTTTTTGGCTTTTTGTGCTTTGTGGTGGCAGGGGTTGCTGTTACGCACCGCCACCCCTTTGACCAACCAGAAGCCGAGCAAGAGCTTGCCGAAGGTTATCATGTGGAATATTCGGGCATGAAATTTGGTATGTTCTTTATTGGCGAATATGTCAATGTGGTGCTGATTTCGGCACTCATGACTTGTTTGTTTTTTGGTGGGTGGCTTGCGCCATTTAATTTGGACATTCCTTTTATTCCCCCTGTGTTTTGGTTTTTGATTAAGACCTTGTTTTTTATGACGTTATTTGTCTTGGCTCGTGGTTCGCTTATGCGCCCACGTTATGACCAAGTGATGAATTTTGGCTGGAAAGTGTGTTTGCCAGTAACTTTGGTAAACTTGCTGGTAACGGCTGGTGTCATTTTGCTGGTGGGGTGATTGTATGCTAAAATCAGTAATTGTGACGGGTTCTACAACCACACATGAAGGTGTTATATCTGTTGGTTGTGAAACCTTCACTATTGCTGAGAATGGTTTATAAGAGTCTGTGGCAAACGTGTTATTATTGTAGATGACGATAAAGCAAGCTGTTTGTTGGAATTGAGATTATGCTAACCAATTTTCTCTAAGTGAATTGAAGTTGTCAGTATTTACAAACGCTTGCAAGATAGAAATTTATGGTTGTAGTGCAGCAGAGGGTTGTGATAATTTTTTGCAAAGAATTTTCCAAACTTTTGTATCAGGTAGGCAAATTGAAGTGTGGTTATTGGTCATCAATCCAAAGCAAACCCAAATATTAATGGAAGTAAAACAACTAATGCTCAACAGGATTATCGGCATGGCACAAGAATCATTTACCATAATGGTGTCGCAAAAAAGATAGTTACACAAAAAGGCAGAATCGGTGCTAGTGTAATTAATCAAATTTTTAACTCTTGATTACGGACAGGAGTTATGTGGTATACAGAAAACTATGAGATACTGGTAGATAGATTGGGATTTTTATTCACTCTGTTGGCTATTAGTATGGCATGGATTGGTAGTTATTGGATTAGGAATAACATTAATCGCTATTTGGTATTTGTCTTTGGTTTGGGCTTTTATTCTATGGCAATTAAGTTTATGTTTCTTATTTCTGATGCAGATGCAGTCATGAGTGGTGATGATATTATCATGTTTTTATACCAAGCCACGAGCAAAATTTTTTTTAGTGAAATTGTCAATTTTGTGGTGCTGATAATTTCCTTGTTGGCATTGATGGTGTTAGTCATAAGATTTTTGATTGAACTGATTAAACGGTTTAAGCATAAGGCAATCTAAGCAAATGGCTTAAACGGTTGATTTGATGATATGCAAGCATATGAAACATTTATCAAAGGTTTTGGTTTTTTTATTAACTGTATTGAATTAAAGAAAAATTAATCGTTGTTTGTATTTTTTTATTGATGTTTATAATATATTGATTCATGTAGTGCTAAGTGTGAGTGATGCATTGATGACAGATGGTGATGATGTTCAGATTTTATATTTCGCTCATTTATAATGGCATTTTGGCGATGATTGTTTTATTAGTTAGGTCAATTGCACGGTTTGCCAAATGATTGGCAGAGTGTTGTAAATAAATTAGGTGTGCTTATGTTAGCAACTTTAAAAAATACAGCCGTAGGCATTTTTACCATTGCTCGTTCTATGTGGATGGTAAACAGTCATGCCCTGCGCCCTAGGGATACCATTTTGTACCCAGAACAGCCCGTGCCTGTGCCGCCACGGTTTCGTGGACGCATTGTCCTAACACGAGACCCTGATGGCGAAGAGCGCTGTGTGGCGTGTAACTTGTGTGCGGTGGCGTGTCCTGTGGGCTGTATCAGCCTACAAAAGGCAGAACGTGAAGACGGGCGCTGGTATCCTGAATTTTTTCAAATTAACTTCAGTCGCTGCGTCTTTTGTGGTATGTGTGAAGAAGCCTGTCCAACCACTGCCATTCAGCTTACCCCTGATTTTGAATTGGGTGAATACCGCCGTCAAGATTTGGTGTATGAAAAAGAACATTTGCTCATCAGTGGCACAGGCAAATATCCAGAGTACAATTATTATAGAGTAACGGGCATGGCAACCAAGGACAATCCCAAGGGTTCGCATGAGCATGAAGCTGCGCCCATTGATGTACGGAGCTTATTGCCATGATGGAAATTTTAAACAATGCCGATGCGGTGGGTTTTTATGCACTAGGATTGGTGGCAATCATCGCAAGTTTTCGGGTCATCACTCACGCCAATCCTGTACACGCCATTTTGTCGCTGATAGTGTCGCTGCTTGCGGTGGCGGGGATTTTCTTTATCTTGGGAGCGCCGTTTGCGGGCATGCTTGAGATGATTGTCTATGCTGGGGCGATTTTGGTTTTGTTTGTGTTTGTCATCATGATGTTAAATCTTGGTACAGATACTACCGTTGAAAAAACATGGCTGTCATCTGGTGCGTGGGCATCACCTATGGCATTGACAGTAATCATTGCAGCGGTGCTTGGCGCGTTTATTTTAAGTCAATCTTATGTGGTTGGTGAAACTTCTTTGCAAAATACCACAGTAGATGCCAAAGCGGTGGGCGTTTCTTTATTTAGTCATTATGTACTGGTTGTGCAGATGGCGGCGTTTTTGTTGCTTGGCGCATTGGTGGCAGCATATCATTTGGGTAAAAAAGCACTTGATGATGAAAATATCAGTCATTCCCAAGAAGAAATAGATGCTAATACGACAGCCGCTGCCATATCACATCATGACAAAGGGGGTCGGTTATGAGCAATCTTACCATTCAAACAGTACAAGGTGCAGATTCTCCTTTTGCCCATCAAATCTCACAAATGGCAAATCTGGGCATTCCTGCAGAGCATGGACTGTTGCTTGCGGCGATTTTATTTGTCATTGGGCTGTGTGGTGTGATGGTGCGCCGTAATATGCTCTTTATGCTCATGAGTCTTGAAATCATGATGAATGCTGCCGCCCTTGCTTTTGTGGTTGGGGGGAATATCTGGGGTAGTCCTGATGGTCAAGTGATGTTTATTTTGGTTTTGACTTTGGCAGCAGCAGAAGCAGCAATTGGCTTGGCAATTTTGTTGCAGTTTTATCATCGTTTCAAAAACTTGGACATCACCAAAGTAAGTACATTAAAGGGGTAGAAGATGCTTGCAATGACGTTTATATTCCCCTTGTTGGGCTTTTTGATTTTGGCAAGTATGCGTGACCGCCTAAGCGAAAAAGTAGCAACAGTTGTGGGTGTGGGAAGTATGGTGCTGTCGTTTTTGTCAGCGGTCATGGTAATAATTCCTTTTTTGCAGGGCAGTCGCGAGCCTACAACAGTAGCATTGTGGCAGTGGTTTAGAGTGGGGGAATTTGCCCCTAATTTTGCTTTGCTATTAGATGGACTGTCTTTGACAATGCTGGGTGTTATCACAGGGGTGGGCATGCTCATCCATCTGTTTGCATCGTGGTATATGCGTGGTGAAGAGGGATTCGCTAGATTTTTTAGTTATTTAAATTTGTTTGTCGCCAGTATGTTGATTTTGGTATTGGCGGACAATTTGCTGCTTATGTACTTAGGCTGGGAGGGCGTGGGCATTTGCTCTTATTTGCTTATTGGTTTTTATTATAAAAATCGTGCTAATGGACGTGCTGCCATCAAAGCCTTTACCGTAACGCGGGTGGGTGATGTCTTTTTGGCGGTAGGATTGTTTATTTTGTTTGCAGTATTTGGTACATTGCAGATGAGTGATATTAATGCCGCTGCTGCCAATCAATTTGCCATCAATGACCCATTGTTGGTATTGGCGGTGATGATGTTGGTAGGGGGTGCATGGGGTAAATCTGCACAAATTCCACTACATACTTGGCTTGCTGATGCGATGGCAGGTCCTACTCCTGTATCGGCACTGATTCATGCTGCTACGATGGTAACAGCAGGGGTGTATTTGATTGCCCGTATGCACCCATTATTTATCTTAACTCCAGAAGTACTGCTCTACTGGGTAGGGGGTGTTGGTGCAATTTCTATGCTGGTGGCATCATTTTGTGCGCTAGCGCAAACCGACATCAAGCGTATCTTGGCATACTCTACCATGAGTCAGCTGGGCATGATGTTCATGGCACTAGGTGTTGGTGCTTGGCAAGTGGCGATTTTCCATTTAATGACACACGCATTTTTTAAAGCTTTGTTATTCTTGGCATCGGGGGCGGTAATTATCAGTACCCATCATGAACAAAACATTTTTAAGATGGGCGGATTGCGCAAAAAGATTCCGTTGGTCTTTTGGTCATTTGTAGTGGGTGGTGGTGCACTCGTGGCGTTGCCTTTTGTGACGGTAGGATTTTATTCCAAAGAAGCGATTCTTTGGGAAACTTATGCTGCAGGTGCAACCACGTTATTTTATGCAGGGGTGTTTGGCGCATTTTTGACCGCCTTTTATACATTCCGTTTGATTTGGATTACTTTTTTTGGCGAGGAGCGCGCTCATGCTGAGCCTTTGTCAGGCATCAGCTATGCGCTGCCATTGATTGTATTATTGATATTATCTACAGGACTTGGGGCGCTTATTCATCCACCACTTGCTAATGTACTACCGCTTGGTATTGGTCAAACTTTGGTTAATACAGGTAATGCAGAGGGTAAGCATACTGCAGAATTTATTGCAGTTGGGGCAACAGCATTTGGCTTGATTGTGGCATATGTGCTTTATGCGGTCAATAAAGGTGCATGGCTAACCCATTTTAAACAAACTAGCATTGGTGCTGCGCTGTATCATTGGTGTTATCATGGATTGGGTTTTGATGCACTGTATGATATTTTATTTGTTAAACCGTTTTTGTTGCTTGCTAAGCTGCACCAAAAAGACCCTGTGGATAAACTGTGGAATATTTTCCCATTGCTTACTCGCTTGGGTAACTGCTTGATGATAAAAACCCAAACAGGCTTGCTAAGAAGCCATGCACTAAGTTTTGGAGTAGGGCTTGTCTTGGTCTTGGTTTTGGCAATGATTATGGTGATATAACATGGATTTACAACAAACCTATCTTCTGCCAAGTCTGATTGCGATACCCTTAATCGCAGGATTTATTTGTTGGCTGATTGAAAAACATGATGCACGCCTGCCTAGATGGGTGGCATTGACTGGTATGACCATTACCTTTATTTTGTCTTTGGTTTTGTGTTTTAAGGGTGATTTTAGCACCTTGAATGCCAGTAATGAAGCGGGGTTACCATGGGCGGCGCAATTTAGTGTCCCTTGGATTTCAATGTTTGGCGTTACTTTTTCATTGGCAATGGACGGACTGTCGCTGCTAATGATTGTATTGACTGCTTTTTTGGGTATTATGGCGGTTGGTTGCTCTTGGGGCGAGATTCGTCATCGAGTGGGGTTTTTTCATCTTAACTTGCTATGGTCGTTGGCGGGGGTGATTGGCGTATTTTTGGCAATTGATTTGTTCTTATTCTTCTTCTTTTGGGAGATGATGTTATTGCCAATTTACTTTTTGATTGCGCTTTGGGGGCATGATGTGCGTGATGGTACTGGCACTATCATCAAACCCAAAAGTGTGGCAGCCACCAAATTCTTTATTTATACCCAAGCGTCAGGCTTGATTATGTTTATCGGCATTAGCATGCTGGTGATTATGCATTGGAGTCAGACAGGTGTATTGACGTTTGCTTATGCTGATTTGTTAGCAACTCAGCTTGGCAAATGGGAATATGTCATTATGCTGTGCTTCTTTATTGGATTTGCAGTCAAATTGCCTGTATTTCCTTTGCATGGCTGGTTGCCTGATGCCCACGCCCAAGCCCCAACCGCAGGTTCGGTGGACTTGGCAGGGATTTTGATTAAGACGGCGGCGTTTGGATTGTTGCGTTTTGTGATTCCATTATTTCCCAATGCTTCAGCAGAATTTGCACCAATTGCCATTGCGTTGGGTCTGATTGGGGTGTTTTATGGGGCATTTGCTGCCTTTGCTCAAACGGACATCAAGCGTTTGTTGGCTTATACCAGTGTATCGCATATGGGATTTGTGGTGTTGGCAATTTATGCAGGTAATTTACTGTCATTACAAGGGCTGATGGTGCAGATGTTGGCGCATGGTTTGTCTAGTGCAGCACTGTTTATTATGGCAGGGCAGGTGTATGAGCGTTTGCATACCCGCGACATGACACTGATGGGGGGAATGTGGGGTCAGTTTCGCTATTTGGCACCGCTACTGATGTTCTTTTGTGCAGCGCTGCTTGGCATACCCGGTACAGGCAACTTTATTGGTGAAATTTTGATTTTGCTAGGCTCGTTTAAAGCGTACCCTTGGGTGTCAGTATTGATGGCGGTAAGTTTTGTGTGGGCGGGATTGTATGCACTGATTTTGATTTATAAAGCATTGTTTGGTGACAATACAACCAAAGCACTGCATCAGGCGTTTATTGAGGCTCACCCAAGCTCCGCCAAGCCACTCAAGGATTTGGGTGGGCGTGAATTGGCTCTGCTATTGACCTTAGCAACAGGGTTGGTGTGGCTAGGCTTATACCCACAGCCTGTCTTAAATAAATCTGAAGCAGCCATGCAATATGTGGTAGATAAGGCGCAAGCACCTGCCCCTTCGGTGATTGACAACATGATTGCCAACACCAAAGGCTATCAGCAAACAGTACAGGCAGAAGCTGAGCGAGCTGCTACCATTGAGTTGTCGCCAGAGCGTTTGTCGCAACTAGGACAGGACAGCAGCACCATCAGCTTTGAGGTGATGGATGAAGATCAAGAAGAAGCTATTGTGGCAGAGCCATTAGCCAATGAGCAATCAACAGAAGTAACAACAGAGGTGAGCCAATGAATCAAATTCTAACCCCAACTTTGTTGCCACTGATGCCCATGTTGATTGTGGCAATCACTGCCTTGGTGGTGATGATTGGTATTAGCTTAAAACGTTCACACTTTTTGACGGCATTATTGAGTGTGATTGGATTAAACATTGCCCTTATATACACCTTGTTGCAGTTGTTTGGATATGCACCCCATGCTGATAAAGTGGGGGTGATGTTTATGATGGATGGGTTTGCCCTTGTGAATATGGCGGTGGTGTTGATTTCAGCACTGGCATGTATGGCATTGGCATACCGCTATTTTGATAGCTTTAAAGACAACAAAGAAGAGTTGTATTTGCTAATGCTCATCTCTACTATGGGAGCGATGAGCATGGTATCGGCACAGCACTTTGCCAGTTTCTTTATGGGACTTGAGTTATTGTCTGTACCTATGTATGGAATGATTAGTTATACCTTTATTAAACAAAAATCCCTAGAGGCGGGCATTAAGTATCTGATTTTGTCTGCTACTGCTTCAGCAAGTTTATTGATGGGTATGGCGTTTATATATGCCAGCACAGGCACGCTAGAATTTGCCAAACTAGGTCAAGAGGTGCTAGCTGATAAGATAACACCGTTGCTTGTGGTGGGTGCAGTCATGATGGTGGCAGCAACTGCTTTCAAATTGTCTTTGGCGCCATTTCATGCTTGGGCGGGCGATGTGTATGAAGGCGCCCCAGCACCAATTACCAACTTCTTGGCAAGTGTGGGTAAGGTAGCAGTCATGGCGGTGATAGTGCGATTTTTTGTTTTGTCTGCCACGCCTATACTACCTTCGGTAGATATGGTATTGGCAACCTTGGTGGTGCTATCTATTTTGGTGGGCAATTTGTTGGCGCTTTATCAAAATAACCTTAAGCGTATGTTGGCATTTTCATCGATTGCGCATATGGGATATGCCTTGATTGCTTTGCTTGGGGGTGGTGCAGGTGCAGATACTACAGTAACCATGTATATGGGTATCTATGCGCTGACCAGTATTGGTGCATTTGGGGTGATTGTGCTGATGACAGGTGCTTATGGTGAGGAAGATCGCAACACCATGAGTGCTAAGCTAGAAGATGAAGCTGATGATATGACGGTGTATCAAGGCTTGTTTTGGCGTCGCCCTGTTTTGACAGCGGTGATGACCTTGATGCTGTTGTCTATGGCGGGCATTCCGCTAACCGCTGGCTTTATTACAAAGATGCAAGTGCTATTTACTTCTGTCTTTGGTGGGCGTTTTTGGTTGGCGGGTATGCTGATTGTCGGTAGTGCCATTGGTTTGTATTATTACCTAAAAGTGCTATTGATGATGTATAAGCGCCCAACCACTCATATTGCCTTTGATGTGACTGATGACTGGCGTTTTAAAGCCAATGGCTTAATGGTGTTATTGGTGACGGCGATTATTTTGGGCTTGGGTATTTTGCCAAATGGGTTGTTTTATTTGGCAAGCTTAGCAACCATTGCTCAATAAGACAATGACTAAAAAAAGCGCAATGTGGCATATTGCGCTTTTTTGTTGCTTGATAAAATGTGCTACAATAATAAACGTCCTGAAGATTGGAAAAACTATGAGCGACCAAGAAAGCATCCCTTTGACTGTCCTATCAAAAACGGTATGGACACCTACATTATTTAGCTTTACAACCACGCGTCCACAAGGGTTTCGCTTTGAGGCAGGGCAGTTTGTACGACTGGGAGTTAATCCAAGCCAGTTGATTGCCAATCAAAATAAACAAGCGTCTAATCAGACTGTATTTCGCGCTTACTCGATTGTGTCATCGCCTTATGATGAGTTTTTGGAATTTTTTTCGGTGGTTGTGCCTGAGGGTGAGTTTACCAGTCAACTGCAACATCTACAGCCAGAAGACATACTACACCTTAATCCTACACCATTTGGCTTTTTGACTTTGACACGCTTTCAAGAGCCTGCTCCTAAGGAATTGTGGTTATTAGCAACAGGCACAGGGCTTGCGCCATTTTTATCTATGCTTCAGGATTTACAAGCGTGGCAAAACTATACCGACATTGTGCTTGTGTTTAGTGTGCGCACCCAACGTGAATTGGTGTATCTGGATAAAATTAAGGCGTTAAGTAATGAGTTTGGTGCATTAGTGGATAAGCCTGCGCACCTATCTTTTGTGCCTATTGTGACGCGTGAGCAAGTGGAGGGCGTGTTGGGTGAGCGCCTACCTATGTTGATTGCTAATGGCGCACTTGAAGACAAAGTAGGACTTAGACTCAATGCCAATACCAGCCATGTGATGCTTTGTGGTAACCCACAGATGGTGGAAGATACTAAAGAGACTCTAAAGGCGCGTGGTTTGACAATGAATCGGCGTGGTGTGGGTAATATTGCAGTAGAAAATTATTGGTAATCAATAGGTTTGGGTAGGTTGAGGTGTTCTAACCTGACAATTCAAATGCTGATTATGATTTGGTAATTATTGAGAAAAAATATAGCATTTTGCCTTAAAACTGGCTAGCTCTTCATTTTCATTGTCAAATTGCTTGTTGATATATTCATATTAACGACACAATCTTTTCTTGAAACTTCTGCGTTTTTCTTGAGTGTAATGGCAAATACAAAGCGTCAAGATTTCTACAAATAAGGTGTTATCTGCATAAATAAATACCACCATAATAAAACAAATAAACTAGCGCACATAAGAACGACTAGCCAATATTTAAAGGAATATGCTGCCAATCCAAGCGCACCCCCTGTTAGTGCGCCACCAATATGACTTGCATTATTAATGCCTTCAATAGCAAATCCCATAACCAAATTAATTGTCATCACCATTAATAGCGAGTGTTTATTTAATAATTGGGCAGATGGGTGGCGACTAAAGGCAAGTAGTGTTAGGGCACTGCCAATACCCATGATGCCACTGCTAGCACCTGCTGAAATGATAGGAGTTGCCCCTGTCTGTTGTCATAAATACCAAGTATAATATAGGCTAAGTAAATTACCACCAACCACAGACAGCATAAATAGTGCCAAAAATCGCCATTTTCCTATCAATACTTCTAGTGCTTGTCCAAAATAATACAGTGCAAAGCCATTGAATAATAAATGTATAAAGCCAATATGAACAAACCCTGCAACTAGTAGACGCCATGGTTGGGTGCTGGCACTATAAGGCAAAAAATTTGCCCCAAAACGCACAAGATCTGCATTGGTGGGAGATTCAATGTTTACCCCCATCATAAGTTGTAAGATAAAATAGGCTACTATGCTGATTATCAAACAGGCTGTGATGGGGGTCTGACGAAACAGTGATTTCATGACTATGAAGTCTGTAGAGTGTCCATTCTTAAGCCTTTGGGCATGGTTTCGCCCAAATGCTTGGTAATGGTGGTGATGGGCAGCTCTTTGATGCGTTTTGGAATGATTTGGCTGCCTTGCTGCCCTTGTAGGGTAAACATAATAAACACATATTCATCAGTTTCATCCCAACTGGTAACAGCACTCCAAGGAATGACGGCTTGCTGGCTTGGTGCAGCCTTCATGGTCATACCACGCATCTGTATGGGCATGGCTGTATTGGGTGCAGGCAGATTCATAATAAGCCCATGAGACTGTACACCTAGTTTGAGCTGACGCAGCTGCTCGGGGATTTCGGTTTCGGCGACTTGTTTGTCAAATTCGCGCTTCATATACCACTTAAGCCCCAAAGTGCGCACCAGCAAATATGCAACACATCCTGCAATCATTATCCAAAAAAAGATGGTGGAATATCCTTGAAAAAAGAGCAGTCCTGCCACAGCCAACAAAGCAATCACAATAAGAATAATCCATTCTTTGGTGTGAATGCTATTGAGTCCCACACTTTGACTACTGGTTTCAAAAAGCGCACGTTGAGCTTTGTGAAATTCATCATCGGTCATATTAAGGGCAACAGGTTGTAGGGTATAAGGATAAAGTGCTTGTTTTTTACTCATAAGTCAATCCCAAAACGAAAGGCATTATCTTAGCGCATTTTGCCACAAAAATTAACGGTTTGTGAGGGTATTTTATAATTTTTTATCAAAATAAGGGATTTTGTCGGGATTGAGTGGGATTTTTGCGACAAATTGATGTAAAAATTTGGTATCATAGCACTTTATTTTTAACAATAAATGAGCAAGTTATGTTAGACCCAAAATTACTTCGTGGTGAATTAAGCGACTTACAAGCCAAATTAGCCACCCGTGGTTATGAACTTGATGTGGCGTTTTGGACGGACGTAGAAACCAAACGCAAAGCGCTGCAAGTTAAAACCGAAGATTTACAAGCACAAAAAAACGCTGGCGCAAAAAAAATTGGCGAACTAAAACGCAGTGGCGAAAACGCTGATGACCTATTAAAAGAAATGGAGAGTATCAGTGAACAGATGAAAGCTGCCGAAGTCCAACTGCGTGAATTGCAAGCGGTCATCACCAGCGCAAGCCTTGCCATTCCTAATTTGCCTGATGACAGCGTACCTGTGGGAGCGGACGAAAATGACAATGTGGAAGTGCGTAGATGGGGCGTGCCACGGACATTTGATTTTGCCATCAAAGACCATACCGACATCGGCGAAGGCTTGGGACTACTTGATTTTGAGATGGCAAGCAAATTGACAGGTTCTCGCTTTAGTGTGCTCAAAGGGCAGCTTGCCAGACTTAATCGTG
>JBHBMT010000165.1:0-15739 GCA_041773075.1 Moraxella sp. | reverse complement strand
CATTTAAAGCAAGGCAACAAGACAGCTGCTGCCGAAGCGTTCCTGATGTGGAATAAAGCAGGCGGAAAGGTGCTTACTGGGCTGACACGTAGACGGCAGGCGGAGCGAGCGTTGTTTTTGGGGTGAAAGGTCAGTACTGTTGTGCTTAGCTGCCTGTGTTGGCAAGTGAGCAAAAACGAAGCCTAGAGCCAAGCAAAATAACCTCGTCAAATAAAAATCCCTCAGTAAAAGAGGGATTTTCACAGTCATCTATGCGATGTGTAAGTTGGCAAGTACAATCCTTTGGCGGAGGTGCGTTTTCTAAGCCATCTATGCGATGTGTAAGAAGTTGAAAACGCTGTAAGCGAAGAATTATTGTTTCTAAGTCATCTATGCGGATGAGAAAAATATTATCAAATGACAACTTTAAAAGATTTTCTAAGTTCTCATTTTAATTGTAATTTCTAAGTTATCTCAATAACTGAATGATTGTATTGCAACTGATGAGCTGATGTCAAGCGTATTTCAAGATACGCTCTTTTACATCATCTGACAACATGGACCAAGCAATTTCATCTTTATTATCAAATTTATCAATAATAAGACGTTTATTTCTATATTTTCTTAAAATATATTGTTCAGGGTCTTGACCGCTTAATGTTGCCCTTGCAGGCATTTTATTAAATGCTTGAGTGCCAATTTTTTGATAAAAGTAGTGCTTCGCATTAGAGACAGATTGGCTGTTTTCACCATGTTCAGCGATATATTGAGCGGTAAAGCTCGCCCCTTTTCTAATTAGATAATCTGACTGTCGTTCCCAAAATTTCATATCTTTTGGGGCGGTGGTTTCATATAACACGACTTCGCAATCAGATAAATATTCCAAGTTTTTCCAATGGCGTGAGCCATTGTAGAAATAGAAATACCCTCCATTTTCTTGATATACTCCTTCAAAATTGCCAGCACAACTGGCATAGGCGTATAACTGGTGTTCGTGGTCAATGATATAGCCACGCTGGGTGCGGATAGTCCAGTCCATGTTTGGGGCTATTTCATCCAACCCAAAATTGCCCCAAGTGTTATTTTGTAAGGACATAAAAATACTAAAAGGGAATGGTTTTACCTTAATTTCTTTAATGCGTTTAATAAATTCCGCTTCACGATTAGCATATCGTGCGTCTGATTGATGGCTATACACAAAGCGATTGCCACGCACGCCATCATAATAGTCATCTTTTGCGTCTTTGATAGCGTCTAGTTTAAATACACCAAATTGTTTTTGAGAAATTTTTAAAATAAGTTTCATGATTTTTTACCTCTAATTTCTAAATCTTTCGCCCAAACAGTCATCTGTTTAGAATACCAAGCCATGAGTGCCACACGCTCATCCCAATATTTGGCTTGGTTGTACACGCCACGCACCCCACTGATTTTGTGTGCAAGACAGCTTTCTATCACATCATCACGCCACTTGTTGCTCTCATAAGCGTGTGTTGAGAAGATGTGGCGAAAACCGTGTATTACCTGCCGTCCGCCATAACCTGCGTGATGTATGGCACGGCTAAGCGTCCACGCATTGAGCGGTTTGTTGCGATAATTTGGGCATGGAAACACCCAAACATCATCATGATTTTCCTGCTTTTGAATTTGCAGGATTTCAATCATAGGGGCTGTCAATGGCACCTTATGTTCTTGACGTGTCTTAGTGCGATGTGGCAGTATCGTCCAGACTTTATTTACAAAGTCAAACTCTTCCCACCGTGCTTTTAACACTTCTTGACTACGCAAGGCGGTCATGGCAAGCAACAAGAACGCACGTTTTGCTTGGGGAGATAACTTACCCTTTTTGCCAATCGCATTAAAGAAGTCAGTCAATTCATGCGTTGGCAAGAAGGGGTGGTGCTTACCATCATGTTTTTGGCACACACTAAGCACATCTGACGCTGGATTGTGCAAAGCGTACTCACTGATAATTGCATACGCAAACATACGCTTGATAAGCTGTGTTACAGTGCGTACAGTCTTTGTTTTGCCTTGACTTTCCAAGTTTTGACAGACTTTCAGAACGTGGCGAGCTTTGATGTCTTTTATGTCCATATCGCCAATCACAGGGTTGACATGATTGGCAAATAGGTTTTGACGATTGACTTGGGTAGTTAATACCCAAGCCTTTTGATTTTGCTCTAACCACTCTTGTGAGAGGGTTTTAAAGAGCATATTTGCCGAACTCCTTTTCTAGCTTGGCAACATCACGGCTGTTGCCACGCTTTAAAAACATATAGCCGTTGTGAAGCTCGCTGTATTCATAGATGCTGTTAGTGGCACTGTCAAAGCGGAATTTTTCAGTTTTGAACGACTTATTGGCAGTCATCAAGATTTTAAAAACAGCAATCGCTTGTTTTTTCTTGATGATTTTTGCCCCAAGTTGGGCAAAGGTGGTTTGGCAAATATCATCAAACGACATTTGGCTGACATCAACACCAACAAGAGCATTGATGTCTTTGATTTCTGAAAAATGAAGAAAGCCGACAAGGTTTTCACGGTTTTGGGCGATTACCGTTCTTGACTTGATGTGTATATATTACCTCTTAATGCGGTAAATTTCAAGTGATGAGTTAGAATTTTTTTTAAATTTTTTGCAAAAAAAAATGAAGTCATCAGACTTCATTTTTATTTTGTGCTGTATCTATCAGATGTTCAAGAGACTGATAGCCTAAATTTCTTGCTCTGAGCTCAAATTGATAGACCGTCCAAGCGGATTGACTTGGGGAAGCTACCCCGCTTTCCCATTTCTGATATGTTTTAAGCCCGATTCTGCACAAATGGGCGGTTTTAGCTTGGGTGAAGCCCGTTTGTTCTCGTAAGTTTTTGATGTCATCGGGCAGTGGCGGTTGCCAGTTTTTTTGGGTCATTTGATAGCCCTATGTTAAAAAGTTAGTATTTTAGCATAGATTAAAGAGTGATGGCAGGGTGGGTGTGAACGAAGCATAAAAAATCCCGCCAGGTGGCGAGATTTTTTTCTATTTGAGTAATGCTAACAAGGAGGGCGATAATTGCGAGCACAATGGAGATGGGTGGTATTACTCATGTTATTTTGTGCTAAATTTACACCTTAATAAATATTAAAAAGAAAAATATTATAAAAATCAAATTACTATTTGTTTTTTATGTCCAATCAATCATCGGGGCGGTGGATAACCTTTTATTTTTCATTAAATCAATCACTTATATATAAACCTTTATTTTTTAAATACTTATATTTAAAATCACATTTGTTTTAATGTGTTTTGGTATTATTCAAAACCTATACCTAATCTATAATACCCACTCCAAAAACAAGCAAAGACCAAACACACCATGATACCCTTAGATCATTGCCCAAAATGCCAATCAAACCATATTGTTAAAGCAGGATTTGCTTATGGCAAACAAAGGTATAGATGCAAAGACTACAAGCATCACTTTACGGTACTTTATAAAAGCACCAAAAAAGATGAAAGTATCAGAAAGCTTGCTATTGATATGTACCTTGAAGGCTTAGGCTTTCGTGCGATTGGTCGTGTTTTGGGCATTGGACATAGTACTGTATATTATTGGGTTAAAGAGCTTGGCATAAAACATCAAGCAACCTATAACACCAATCTAGATCATAACAATGAAGTGATTGATGTGGTAGAACTTGAGAAATTCACAGTTACAGTAAGTTTAAAAAACACCTGCTGGACTTGGATTGCCATTGACCGACAAACAAAACATCTCTTAGGCTTTGTCTGTGGAAAACGAGATACCAAAACCTTTAAAAGACTATATAACCACCTAAACCCAAACAACATCAACCTGTTTTGTTCTGATTATTGGAAAGTTTACCAAGAGGTTATTCCAACTTACAAACACCTACAAAGCAAAGCCCAAACCTTTACAGTTGAAGGGTATAACAGTAGGATGCGCCATTATCTTGCAAGGTTTAAACGTAAAACCAAATGTTATTCTAAGTGCAAAAAGATGATTGAACTCTCTTTAACTCTACTCTTTGCTAAGTGGAATGGTAGGTTGAGTTGTGTATAGTTGGTGAACAATGCTCAATCTTTTGATAAAAAGCTTAACAACTATATTTTAAGACTGTATTAAACTAACCCACCAACCCCCTTGCCACCCCAAACACCCCCATATGTGCCTGTACGATAATATCAATATCAGGGGCATAGCCACCACCCATCACCACTGCCACAGGGATACCCGCCTTATGTGCAGTGGTGAGTACCAGTTTATCCCTTTGCAGACAGCCCTCAAGCGTCAGCGATAATTTCCCCAGTTTGTCCACCGCCAGCACATCTACCCCTGCTTGATAAAATATCATATCAGGATCAAAATCATCAATAAGACGTGGCAAAGTTTCGCCCAAAATCGCCAAATATTCCTCATCGCCTGTACCATCTGCCAGAGCAATATCTATGTCGGATTTGGGCTTATGATAGGGATAATTTTTCTCACCGTGCATACTAAATACAAACACCGATGGATTGTTCGCCATGATGGCTGCATTGCCATTGCCTTGATGTACATCTAAATCCACAATCAAAATCCGCCGAGCCTCACCTCTTTGTAGTAACAAATTACTCGCCACACAAATATCATTCATCACACAAAACCCTTCCCCACGGTCGGCAAAGGCATGGTGTGTACCGCCTGATGTGGACAGACTGATGCCATATTTTTGAGCATACAACGCACATTCATAGGTGGCATGACAAATATAGCGTTCACGCAGAACAAGCTCTGGCGACATCGGCAGCCCAATGGCTCGGCATTCTTTGGCGGTGAGTGTCTGTGTAACAAGTTTATGCCAATACTCAGCCGTATGCGTGGTCAAAATTTCATCAACACTCAGCAGCTCGGGCGTAAACAGATTATCCATAGTGATGATACCTGTCTTAAGCAGTCGCTCGGGCAATAGCCGATATTTTGCCATCGGAAAGCGATGACCATCAGGCACACCATAACAAAAAATAGGGGCATAGGCGATTTTTAGCATGGCTTATTGAGCGGTCGTGGTGGGCGTAAAATAGGGTGCCAACGTATCCGTACTGTTGCTTTGTGTGTCTTGTTGCATCAAGAGGCTTAGACTGTCTTGAGGTGGATTGCTTAGCTCTTGAGTGACAATGCTATGAAGGTGTTCAACCAAACTTGCTAAGCCGTGCATATAGGTATCTAACATACGCTGGTTGATGAGAGTGAATTCAGCGTCAAAATGCATGACGGCTCGTACCTCGCCTGTGGCGGTATCCAGTTCTAACCCACCAAAGCCGCGTTGAGCATTTGATTGAGACAGTCTATATAAAATATTAAGATAATGTGACTGTGGCGCATTTTCTTTTAGGATGCCAAACAGGCTTACCAACTGATTTTTTTCACGAATACGAAAAATACAATGCCAAGAAAATTCGTCATTATTAAATCCAATCAAAAAATGATGTGTGCGCAATTCATCGTCATCACTGGCAGGGTCGTGATGATAGTACCATTCGCGTTGATCTAGCCATGCTTTTACCAAATTGCTGATGGCGCTTAGGTGGGCATCACCTACCTCGTTAGAGACTTGATTGGGGGTGGGGTGAGAGGGTAGGGGTGGGGCATTATTATCATTATTTTTAAATAGAAATTTAATTTTTTTAAAAAAATTCATGCCAACGCCTTGGTTGTGGTGATTGTCAGTTATTATCAATACTCTATTTAGATGGGTATATGAATGCCAAAAATCAAGTAAAGATGGATATTTTGTCACAAGGGTAGTGATTTTGTATATAATAGCGCTTTTATCTGTCAAAATAAACCATGATAACAACACTTTCTGCCACCACGTCTGCCTCAACACCTCCTATCGTTGCGCTAAAAAATCTGAGTGTGCAACGGGGAGAATTTGTGCTTTGCCATGATGTCAGCTTTGAATTGTATCAAGGGGAAATTGCGCATTTGGTGGGCGAAAATGGATTGGGCAAAACCACGCTGCTTATGCAACTGATGGGAATGTTGCCTATCGTAACAGGTGCTGTGGAATATTTGGGGCAAGCTAGCGCCAAAGGGGCGGTATATGTTGGTCATCAGGCGGGTATTCATGAGCTATTGAATGTGGCGCAAAATTTACGTTTTTTGGCATCGCTATACCAATTAACACCAAGCGATGAAGAAATTGCTGCTGCTTTATCGGCGGTGGGGCTATCTGGATATCAGCAGATTAACAGTCGTGAGCTGTCAGCAGGGCAGAGTAGACGCGTAGGCTTGGCAAAACTATGGCTAGTGGATGCCAGTGTTGCACCGCTTTGGGTGCTTGATGAACCATTGACAGCGCTGGATGTGGCAATGGTAGATGTTTTGTTGGCGCGCATTCATACCTTTGCCAAGCAAGGTGGTACGGTGCTACTTACTAGCCATCAGCCACTTTCCATCGCCACCAAAACTATCAATTTGACAAAATACATACAAAGGGTGCAAGATGAGTGAGCGACCAGTAGGAGCACCGCTTGGAGCGTTGTTTATTCGTGAATGGCAAATCAAACAGCAAGGACTGATGCAATGGCTGTATCCTTTGGTGATTTTTTTGATGATTATGACCTTATTTCCCTTGGCGATTGGTAGTGAGCCTGCCTTGCTGTTGCGCTTGGCAATACCGATGGTGTGGATTGGGGCGTTATTATCTCTTGTCATCGGTGTGGATGGACTGTTCAAGCCTGAATATGACAATGGCACCTTAGCGCAGCTTGTTGCCTCTGGCTCATCACTGCCTGTGTGGGTGTTGGTGCGTGTGGGATTGCATTGGCTATTTGGCGCAGGCTGTGTGTCGGTGTTGAGCTTGCTGTCCGTGCCATTATTTGGCTTGGCAATGATGGATGCCTTGGTGCTGGGGGCGTCTATTTTGGTGGCATCGCCAATTTTACTTATGCTTTCTGCTATTGCTAGTGGTTTGACACTCGCCACAAAAAACGGCGCAATATTGGTGCCATTAATTGCCATTCCTTTGCAATTGCCTGTTTTGATTTTTGCCACAGGAGCGGTGGAGCGCTTTGGTATGGGAATGTCGTCTTTGCCGATTTTTGCTCTACTACTCGCGGGTAGTATTATTGCAGTGATGGTATCACCTTGGGTGATTGGTTTTGCTCTAAAGCTGGCTTGGCAGGGCTAGATGATAGCTGATAAAATCAAGCTGCCCTTTGAGTTGCAACTACCATTTTTTAAGGTTATTCTTGACAATGATGGTATAACACAAATTGAAAACTGGATTTATGATAATGAAGAGCTGGCAAATTTTTTAAGTGATGATGAGTATTTGGCATTGATAAGTGTGGAGTATCATCAAAAATACGCATTGTTAGAAATCAGCAGCATTATCAATCCTTATCTTGATGATACTAGGGTATCCTGACATTTTGTATTTGCTATTAAAATCAAGAGTTAGCCATTTTTAAGGCAAAAACGCTCTGTTTTTTCTAAATCATTGCTCAATTGTAAGCAGTGTGATGAAGTGTCAGGATGTCCTAATCATTGACAGCAAGATAAAAGCCAAAGGGTGTGGCGTTTTAATAGGTAGATGCCATTTGTCTTTGATACCATCACCTATCATGCTATAATAGGGCGTTTTTCTTTTGATTGCATTTGCCATGACCAAGTCCATACCATCAACTCCCACACCCAAAGTCGGAATCTTAAGCCGTCTTTGGCAAGCGTTTTTGACGACTGTTGGCTCTGAGCCATTTTTTCGCCTTTTTTCGCCTTGGGTGAAGTATTTGGCAATGATGGCAGGCGTGCTTTTGACAGTGGGAGCAATTTGGGGTCTTGTCTTTGCACCCCCCGATTACTTGCAGGGTAACAGCTATCGTATTATTTTTATTCATGTGCCAACAGCAAACTTGGCGATGAGTATTTATTTTGCTATGAGCGTGCTTGGAGTGATATTTTTGGTATGGAAAGTAAAAACAGCCAATGTGGTTGCTCAAGCGATTGCGCCAATCGGGTTTATCGCCTGTGTGCTAAGTCTTTTGACGGGTTCAATCTGGGCAAAGCCAACTTGGGGAACGTATTGGGTATGGGATGCGCGCCTGACCAGTATGCTGATTTTGGCGTTTTTGTATGCAGGGGTGATGGCGTTGTTTAGTGCCTTTGAGCACAGTCAAAGTCGGGGCAAGGCAGCAGCGATACTTTCTATTGTGGGTGCAGTCAATTTGCCTATCATCAAATATTCGGTGGAGTGGTGGAATACGTTGCACCAAGGAGCGACATTTACCGTCACCAATGCCCCAAAAATGCCTGCAAGTATGTGGGTGCCATTATTGATTATGATGTTGGGTGCTTATTTTTTGGTGGCAGCATTGGCAATCTATCGCACCAACAGTTTATTGTTGGCTCGTGATGAAACCAAAGCATGGGTAAAACACATCGTAGGAGTAAGGTCATGACCCCATATTTTCAGGACATTCCATCTTTTTTGGCAATGGGTGGGCATGGGTTTTATGTGTGGTTGTGCTATGGTGTGGTGGCGTTGGCGGTGGTTTTTGGTGTGGGCTATGTACGCTATGAGCGCAAACGCATTACAAAAAAAATCCTTACCAACCACGCTCGTCATCAAGCTCGCCACCAAATAACCCAAGAGGGCAATCATGAATAAAGTTCGTCAAAAAAAACTTATGTGGGTGTTCGCAACTTTGCTAGGTGCGGCAATTGCAGTGGCATTGATTATCTATGCCATTGGACAGCAGACGGATTATTATTATGACCCCACCATGATAAGCCAAGGCAAAGCACCAGAGAACAAGCGCATTCGTGCAGGCGGCATGGTGGTTGCAGGTAGTGTTCAGCGCGATGCCAATGATCCGCTAAACATTCAGTTTGCCATTACTGATTTCAAAAGTACAACGCCAGTTACTTATCGTGGCGTGTTGCCTGATTTGTTTGCCGAAAATTCAGGTGTGGTGGCGACAGGTGAGCTCCAAGACGGCACCTTTGTGGCAAGTGAAGTGCTTGCCAAGCATGACGAAAATTATATGCCCCCAGAAGTTGCCAAATCTCTCAAGACGGAACACGCTGCTCGTGGTACGGATGTCAGTGGTGAGCAATTCACCCCTGCGGTGCCGATGAGTGAAATTGATGCACGCAATGCCACCCAAGGTAGTGCAACCCAAAGTAATGCATCGCAATAAGAGCGCGCCAATTACACCGCATCTTAAGTATTGGCAATCATAATATCCTATAATATTGCCCAAAATGTGCTCACATAAGTTCAACATCTGTGCAACATAGGCATGATATAATTTGATACAAATTAGCATCAATGAATATCATGTCTTCTCTTATTTATTCAACAGTGTTGGGGCTGGCGGTAGCTACGATGTGTACCAATGCTGCTGCGACCAGTCAAACCATCTCTCATCAAGCAATGGCACAAGCCAATTTGGGGCAGACACCTGTATGGTCAGCGACCACTAGCTATGACACCCCTGTTTTGTCAAATGCTTCTTCTAGTTTTCAGATCCCAAAACTTGGGGTGAATAGTGTAGGCTTTAGTGAGGAGCGCACCAATCGCGCCATTGCCCAGTGGTCTTTGCAGCAGGTAAACGCAAGCTTGCCACAGGTACATGATCCTTGGGTGGTGGATTTTATTTATCGTATTAGTGCGCCAATGAATGCACAGGTGCGCTCACAAAGTTTACTTGCTGTGCCTGTGATTAAGGATAATGGCATCAATGCCTTTGCGGTTACAGGTGGGCTGATAGCGATTAATACAGGCACGATTTTGGCAGCGGGTAGTTTGGATGAAGTTGCCAGTGTGTTGGCGCACGAAATTGCCCATCTAAGTCAGCGCCATTATGAACACACCAAGGATAGCAAGGGCAAGATGCTTGCCATTTCACTTGGTGGACTGTTGGCAGCGATTGCAGCCTCATCTGTCAGTGGCGATGCCGCAGCGACAGTGCTACTTGGAGCACAGACGATGGCAGCCGATACTGCAGCGGCTCATAGCCGAGAGCATGAGCGTGAAGCTGATAGAGTGGGTATGCAGATTTTGGCGCAGGCAGGCTATGATGCGCGTGCCATGCCCCAGTTTTTTGAGCGATTGCAGCGCCAAATTAGCCTAAATCAGAGTCAAGATGTCTTTGTGCCTAGCTTTATGCGTAGCCATCCATTAACCCAAGAGCGCCTAAGTGATGCGCGTAGTCGTGCTGATGGCTATGCCTTGGTCGCAACTCAGCGCCATCAGGCACAGTTTGAGTTATTAAAATGGCGTTTGGCTTATCTAAGCAATCAAGCAGACTTAACCGCCCTAAGTGCCGCCGCCAAACACAGTACAGGTGCTAAGCTTGCTTTGATTGCTAAGCTGGCGGATGAGCGCCAATTTGCAGAGGCACAAACATGGTGGAGTCAAGTGGAGGCATTGCCCGCCAGTGAGCGTCAAGATCCTTTGTTTGCGATTACTAAGGCGCATATTGCCTATGAGCAGGGCGACTTTAAGGCGGCGGCAAAGCTTTTGGCGCAGAGTCACACTATCTATCCAGAGCGCCGTGATGTGCGTATTTATTTAGCGGACAGCTTGATTTATGCCAATCAAGCAGAGGAGGCGTTGCCATTATTATTGCCTTTGGTGGCTCGTCATGATCATGATGTAGTCGCATGGGATTTGTTACAACGGGCGTATACAGCTCAAAGTGCTGATAAAAATGCCCAAGCCACCACAAAAACCCATGCCCAAGCGCGTGCCCTACAAGCACGTGCCAAAAAAGAGCTGTGGCGGGGTCAATATGATAAGGCACTAAGCTCTTTGACCCAAGCCAAAACACTGGTGGCAGGGGATGTGATTTTGACAAATTCATTGGATGATGATTTGGCAAAGGTAAGGCAATTTAAAGAGCTTAAGTTGTAGGGCGAAGCTTTTTTTAATAAGAAAGGGTGTGATGGCACACACCCTTGTTAAGTGGCTAAAAACAACTAATTTTAGTCATATTTTGGACACGGTGTTTCTTTACCATCCACTCTAAGACAGCTTGGCTTGCCTTTGATGGTCAATTCTGCCACACCATTTTCAAACCAATATTGATGTGAACCATAGTCAGAAAATGGTTTATCGTATTTTAAGGGTGTGATTTCCTGACCAAAATCATCCACATAGCCGTACTTGCCTTTTTTGGCGACCAAATGCCGATTACTAGGTAGTTGCGAGCTAAAGCCGCCAACATAATCATCATAACTAAATGGAATAATGACAGCACCTGTCTGGTCTATTAAGCCCCATTTTTTGTCTTTTTTGACCCACGCCAAGCCATTTTCCATAAAGTCATTGATTTCTTCGTATTGCAAAGGAATGAGGATTTTGCCTGTTTTGTCAATTAAGCCGATTTTGTTTTGCTTGCCAACCCATGCTGCCCCCACGTTTGGCATAAAATTGCCAGAAGAATGATAGTCGTAATCAAAACCAATCACAAGCTCGCCTGTATTGTTGATATAACCCGTTGCGTAATCATTAAGAGAGTTGCCTTTTTTGCCTTTTTTGAGTATTGCAACCGAAGCCAAGCCATCATAAAAGTTATTGGCTGCTTCATACTGATAAGGAACAACAAGCTCACCTAAGGTATTGGCATAGCCCATCGCCTTGCTGTTTTCAACAGGGATTAGTCCATCACGAAAGCAGCCAATGTTGCTGACTATATGAGGAAAAGACTCATCAGGCTTAATGCAGTCATATTCATATTGGCTTTCTGCCTGTGCTGGCGCTTGTGCAATCATAAAGCTAGACAATAACGCACCTGCCGCTAATTGTTTTTTCATGTATAAATTCCTTAGTGTTAAAATGGATTTATTGTATGATATTTTTAAGCAAATAACAACTTTCTAAGTTTTTCTACAAACTGATCAACATCTTCTTGTTGAGTATCAAAACTTGTCATCAGGCGAATTTCACCTGTGGTGGTGTTCCATGTATAAAAATGAAATTCGTCTTGCAATGGCTGAAGGATGTGGCTAGGCAAAATGGCAAAAACAGCATTGGATTCAACACGTTGGGTGATAATAACATCAGGTAGGGCGCTAAGCTTAGTTGCCAGTCTTTGTGCCATGGCGTTGCTGTGATGTGCCAACTGTAAATATAACCCATCTTCTAGCCAAGCAATAAATTGCGCGGACAAAAAGCGCAGCTTAGAGCCTAGGTGTAAGTTGGTTTTGCGTAGATGTTTCATTTGCGCATCAAGCTTTGGATTTAAAACAACCAAGAGTTCTCCAATCATTAAGCCATTTTTGGTGCCTCCAAAGGACAGTATATCCACACCCGCTTTGGCAAAATCATGTAGCTGACATTGAAGATATGCCACAGCATTGGATAGACGTGCGCCATCCATATAAAGATATAGCCCATAAGTTTTGCACACAGCGCTGATGGCACAAATTTCATCTAAGGTGTAGCAGGTGCCTAATTCAGTGACTTGGCTAATATAGACCGCGCGTAATTGAGGACTGTGTTCGCTGGCATGGATATGGGCATGAATCAGTGCTAGATTGAGCTTACCATCATGACTGTCAATCGCTATCATGCGAGCGCCTGCAATATATTCTGGCGCATTGCTTTCATCATTATAAATATGGGCAGTTTTGGTGCAAAGTACCGCTCCTACTCTAGGCAAAATGGCTTGTAGAGCAATGACATTGGCGCCTGTGCCATTAAAAACAAGATAGCCTGTTGCGTGTTCACCAAAGTGCTGCTTGATAAGTAACTCAAGGTGACTACTATACTTGTCGGCACCATAAGCAGCCTCATGTCCTTCATTGGCGCTGGCAATGGCTGTCAAGATAGTTGGGTGAATGCCTGAATAATTATCAGAAGCAAAAGAGATAGAAGAGGGGTTGTGGTGTTGATTCATGTATATCCTTAAAAAAAATTAAGCCAAATGACAAGCAATTGGCTTAAATGGCTTGTATGGGGTTGGTTAGGCGCTAAGGGCTTTTTTGACCAATCCTGAAATGACACTGGGATCAGCTTGCCCAACCGTTTTGGCTTTGACGGCATTCATGACTTTGCCCATATCTTTGATGTCTGTTGCTCCGATGTCTATAATAGTTTGTTTAATTAGTGTGTTTAACTCTTCTTCGCTAAGCTGCTTGGGTAGAAACTGACTAATCACATCAATTTCAAACTGTTCTTTTTGTGCCAAGTCATCACGACCATTGGCGCTAAAAATGCCCAAAGATTCTTGGCGCATTTTTAGTTGCTTTTGAATAATCTGTAAGATAGCGCCATCATCAAGCTCAATACGCTCATCAATTTCTACTTTTTTGATGGCAGCTTGTAGGTTTCTTAGGACTTTGACTTGTTCTAAGTTTTTGGCTTTCATGGTGCTTTTTAGGGTGTCGTTGAGAGTGTCTTTTAGGCTCATAAGATTTCCTTGTATCAAATGTCTATCAATTCAAAAACCATTGTAACACAAAATGATAGTACAAACTAATCTTGCTACTTGAAGATGACTATTGGCAAAATAACCCAAAGCAGGGTACAATACCTTATCTTTGTTAAGGAATTTAGTTTATGCCGTCTTATTCAAAAATTGCGCTGATGCTTGGTCTTGTAATGACGCTTGCTGCCTGTGGTGGTGACAAGTCAGAATCCACACAAGCCCCCACAAGCTCCGACACATCTACCCAAGCAGCACCTACATCACCCGCTCAACCTGCGCCATCTGCTCAAGATGAGTCAGGCAAGGAGACAGTGCAGGCAAGTCAGCCTGCTAAGAGCGATTCTAATTCTCAAGCTGAATCCGAATCTAAGCCTGAAGAAACAAATGACAAAGCCGATAGCAACATCCAAGCTGCCGCTCTACCTCCTGATGCAGGGCAAAAGCGCTATGACACCACTTGCAAAATCTGCCATGAGCAGGGGTTGTTAAATTCACCCAAATTAAGCGATAAAGCCAGTTGGCAACCGCGTATTGCTCAAGGCAAAGAGGTATTGTATGAGCATTCCATTAAGGGCTTTAATAAAATGCCAGCACAAGCAGTCAATGGGGTGAGTGAAGAAGAAGTCAAAGCGGCGGTGGACTATATGATTGCCAAAGCTTCCTCTTGATAAGCGGTGTGTGTTGATGGTACCTTTTTGCCACTCATTCAGTCGTTAAGGAGTGGCTGGGGTGTTGATGGGGCAAGAAGCCAACTGGTAGGCTGACAAAAGCGCAATCTTGCCCAATCGGTTGCTGCGTCCTTAGCAGTATGCTCTTGGAGTTGGCTCAAAAAAGTGTGTCGCTTGATAACTGTTGCCCCAAGACTCATCAGATGGGGATTTTCCAATTGACAATCAATCAAGGCAACTTGGGTATGTACACACAGCTTGTTGAGTACCCAAAAGGCAATTTTTGAGGCATCAGTTTGGGTGTGAAACATACTCTCCCCAAAGACCATTTCTGAAATTTTAAGACCATACAGCCCTCCAATGAGTGTCCTATCATTTTTGGTGTTTTGCCAAACTTCTATACTAAATGCTACGCCAAGTTGGTGTAGTTGCCGATAGGCGCGCTTCATGCCATTGTGTATCCAAGTGTCTGTGGTGTAGGCGCGAGGCAGGCTGCATGCTTCTATGACATCATCAAAGGCATGATTTAGACTTACCGTCCAGTCACTGGTTTTGGCGCGGCGTTTTAGGGAGTTGGCAGGGCGAAAGCTGATTGGATTGATAACACATCTAGGTTCAGGACTCCACCATGCGATGGGTTCATTGTCATCAAACCAAGGAAAAAGCCCTTGTAAATAAGCAGACAAAAGCGTATTAACAGCCAAATCACCACCTATGGCAATCAGACCTGTGCCGTTTGGGTCGGCTTGTTGAGGGCTGGGGAATTGATAGGGGCAGGTAGCTGCCAAGGCGTGTAACTCATCTAAGGTTGGCATAAAATAGTCATTAATATAAATATAAGCCAACATTTTTATAATGCTGGCTTACTGAATCATGGTTAGCTTACTTTGGCATCTAAATAGGCTTGGGCATCAAGCGCTGCCATACAGCCTGTACCAGCAGAGGTGATGGCTTGGCGATACACGTGGTCAGCCACATCACCGCAGGCAAATACCCCTTCTATACTGGTGGCAGTTGCATTGCCTTCTAAGCCGCTTTTGACCACCAAGTAACCATCGCGCATGGCAAGTTGCCCTTCAAATAGCGCGGTGTTTGGCTTATGACCAATCGCCACAAACATACCTGTGACATCAATGTGTTGTTCGCTGCCATCTTGGGTGTGCTTGAGTGTCAAGCCATTGACACCCATCTCATCGCCTGTCACATTGGCGACTTCATGTTGCCAAATAATACGGACATTGCCTGATTTTTGTTTTTCAAATAAACGCTCTTGTAGGATTTTTTCAGCGCGTAGGCTATCACGGCGATGTACCAAGATGACCTCACTGGTGATATTGGATAAATACAAGGCTTCTTCAACGGCAGTATTACCACCGCCAATTACGGCAACTTTTTGATTTTTATAAAAAAACCCATCACAAGTGGCACACGCACTCACGCCTAGTCCCATAAATTTTTGTTCGCTGTCTAGTCCTAGATACTGCGCTGTGGCGCCTGTAGCAATAATCAGAGCATCACAAGTGTAAGTGCCATTATCTCCTGTCAGCACAAAGGGGCGCTCTTGTAAATTGGCGGTATGAATATGGTCATAGACAATTTGCGTCCCAAACTGTTCAGCGTGCGCCTGCATACGCTCCATCAAGCCACCCCCTGTCAAGCCATGAGCAT
>JBHBMT010000164.1:0-10781 GCA_041773075.1 Moraxella sp. | reverse complement strand
CGCCAAATTTGTCCTACATCCTGATATGATGCAGCTACTACGCCACACGGCAAGCCTAAGCCATGATGAAATCACCCTTGCGATGCAAGAGATGGGCAAGAAGAAGCGGTGGCGGTAGGGGGTGTTTAGCAGTCGCTTGTCAACTGTATGTAATGATGTTGACTAACTTTGTTGTTGGTGTGTTAATGTAGATCGAACAAAGGATACATATCTCTGAAAACTTGTTATAATAACCCTGTTTTTTGAGCTTGAAATTGTATCATAAACATGAATAGGGTGGTCTTAGTGTTTTTCAATACTGGTTGATAATAAACCCAGATTTAAAGATTGGGTCATTGATAATTTATCGTTTTGACATAGCCTATTAGCTCGTTTTGCGCTTTTGACATATCAGGTGTGGATATTGACTTGGTTATATTATTTTCTAGTTTAATTGGTGGTTCATAAAACATGGAATCTGTTCATTGTTATAAAGCAACAGTCTTGATTTACGGTGCAGGCATTGGCGGTCAAGAGTTGCTTCAGCATCTAAAAAACAAAAAAGAATATCTTACTGTCGGGTTTGTTGATGACAACACGGATTTGGTTGGTAGCACAATCATGGATTTGTCTGTTTATTCACCCAATGATATTCAAGAGTTGATTGATAAATATGCTATTGGCATTATCATCTTGGCAATCCCTTCTTTGACTGAATTTCGCAGATATGAAATTTATAGCTTGCTTGAGAAGTTTGGTGTACAAATTCTAACATTGCCGAATTTGACTGATATCTTGCTTGGCAAGGCTAGTACGGCACAGACAACAACGATTTCTCTTGAGTATTTGCTAGATCGTCCAAGCGTTAAGCCGATAGAGGATTTGTTGGCTAAGAATATCACTGGCAAGACGGTTTTGGTAACAGGTGGCGGCGGCTCTATTGGTAGTGAGTTGGCTCGTCAGGTGGTAAAACTAAAGCCCAAGCGATTGATTGTTTTGGAGTTATCAGAATATGCTCTGTATAGTATCGAAAGTGAGTTATCTGTTTTATCTGATGTACCAGTGATTCCAATGATTGGTAGTGTTTTAGATCTGACAAAGCTAAAACAGATCTTTTCTCAGTTCCAAATTGATACAGTGTATCATGCTGCTGCTTATAAACATGTGCCGATTGTTGAAAAAAATCCTTTTGTGGGAGTGATTAATAATTTTATTGGTACAGCAAACTGTGTTAAGCAGGCAGTTGAACATGGCGTGGGAACTTTTGTACTGATTTCGACTGATAAGGCGGTTCGCCCAACTAATGTGATGGGCTGTAGCAAGCGTTTATCAGAATTAGTTTGTCAAGCAATGGCGGATGCTCAATCAAAAACCACGATTTCCATGGTAAGGTTTGGTAATGTGCTCGGTTCATCAGGATCGGTTATTCCATTGTTTGCCAAGCAATTACAGGAGGGTGGGCCAATTACGGTGACACATCCCGATATTACTCGCTATTTTATGACCATTCCAGAAGCATCCCAACTGGTTATTCAAGCGGGTGCCATGGCCATTGGTGGTGATGTCTTTTTGTTGGATATGGGCAATCCTGTTAAGATTAATGATTTAGCTAAGCGCATGATAAAATTGAATGGTTTGCAACCTAAAAGCGACAAACATCCAACAGGCATTGAGATTGTTTATACAGGACTTCGACCTGGCGAAAAGCTGTACGAGGAACTGTTGATTGGTGGCGATAACTTGGAGCATACGGAGCATCCAAGAATTATTAAGGCGCACGAAAGGCGGTTTTCTTTGGCGGAAATCGATAAATTACAAGATGGGGTATTAAATGCATATTCCAATAACGATGTGGCTTGGCTACTGAATCAATTGGTCCATTTTGTTGACGGCTACCAGCAAAGCGATTTTGTCAAAAACATTTAAACTTTTAAAAAAAGGATATACCATGAGTCAAAAGCAGCGTTTTTTACCCTTTTCCTTGCCTGATATTTCAGAGCTTGAAATTGCTGAGGTGGTGGAGACCTTGCGTTCAGGTTGGGTGACTACAGGACCAAAAACCAAGCAATTTGAAGAAGATTTTGTGGCGTATTTAGGCGATGAGAGCTTGCAGGCGATTGCCGTAAATTCTGCCACATCAGGGTTGCATTTGGCTCTTGAAGCGGTGGGTGTAAAGGCAGGCGACGAGGTGATTGTGCCGACCTACACTTTTACAGCAACCGCTGAGGTAGTGCGTTATCTTGGGGCAGATCCTGTTTTTGTGGACAGTGACCCTGTCACTTATTGCATTGACCCTACCAAGATTGAGGCTGTCATCACACCCAAAACAAAAGCCATTATTCCTGTGCATTTTGCAGGATTGACAGCGGATATGGATGCCATTTTACAAATTGCCAAAAGCCATAACCTAAAAGTCATTGAGGATGCCGCTCATGCTTTCCCAACTCGCTACAAAGGAAAGCTTGTCGGAACGCTTGGCAGCGATGTCACAGTTTTTAGTTTTTATGCTAACAAGACTATGACCACAGGCGAGGGTGGTATGCTTGTTTCTTCTAATCCACAGATTATCGCACGTGCCAAGGTCATGCGACTGCATGGCATTAGCCGAGATGCATTTGATCGCTATCAATCCAAAACCCCTGCATGGTTTTATGAGGTCATTGAACCGGGATTTAAGTACAATCTGCCAGACATCTGCTCCGCCATAGGTCTTGTGCAATTAAAACGTATTGATGAATTTCAACAAAAGCGTGAAGCATTGGCGCAAGTGTATCACGAAGCATTGAAAGAGCTGCCAGTTAGACTGCCTTTTTATGAAAATAAAGATGAGGGGCATCAGCACGCTTGGCATTTATATCCTATCAGTCTTTTGCCTGAGGCAGATATCGAACGTGATGAATTTATTGTGCAGATGTCAAAATATGGCATTGGCTGTTCGGTACATTTTATTCCTTTGCATCGTCATCCTATATGGCGTGATATGTATCATCTTCTCCCAGAACAATTCCCTGTAGCAGAACAGCTTTATCAACATGAAGTATCAATTCCTTTATTTACCAAGATGAATGCTGACGATCAAATCCACGTCATTGATAGCATTAAAAAAGTGTTAAATAAAGAATTTAAATAAAGAATTTTATTTTTTTAAGAAAGAGTGCCATGAGCTTATTTGATAAATTAAACCGCAATGATGTTGAGAACGTCTTAAATAAGGTGGTTAAGAATTCTGATTCTATTATTAGAAAAACCAGAAAATTAAAACGAGACCCCAAGCTTTTTTTCAAAGATTCTTATGAAAAAAGAAAAAAACAGATGGTTGCTAAAATCCCTGTTAAATATGAGGGGGAAAACCAATTTACGGTCGTCTCGGCGGTTTATAATGTTGAGAAATATTTAGATGAATATTTTAGCTCGCTTGTCAACCAAAGCTTAGATTTTAAAAAGCACATTCAATTGATTTTAGTGGATGATGGCTCGACCGACCGCTCTGCCAAAATTATCAAAAAATGGCAAAAAAAATACCCAAAAAACATTCACTATTATTATAAAGAAAATGGTGGACAGGCATCTGCTCGGGATTATGGGCTTGATTACATCAAAACTGAGTGGTGTACTTTTATTGACCCGGATGATTTTGTCGATAATGACTATTTTAGAGTGATTGATGAGACAATTCAAAGTGAAAAAGACTTGTGGATGGTTTCGTGCAATTTAATTTATTATTATGAACAAAGCAAACAATATAAAGACAATCATCCACAAAATTATAAATTTAGACAAAAAATCAGCTTTTTTGATGTCAAAGATCAGTACCAGTACATTCAGTTGTCGGTGAGTCTTGCTATTTTAAATACTAAGATTATTCAAGAAAACGGCTTGCGTTTTGATACACGCATCAAGCCCTCTTTTGAAGATGCCACCTTTATGATGAATTATGCGTTGGCATTGCATAAAAAGCAAGGTAGAGTCGCTTTTGTCAAAGATGCCAAATATTATTATCGCAAAAGAGAAAATGGTACAAGTACGCTTGATACAGGTTGGATTAAGCCAACTGGATATGACGAGGTGTTGCGTTACGGCTGTCTGCAGACTTTAAAAAATTATCATGAGTCGTTGGGCTATGTGCCAAGATTTATTCAAAACTCGGTCATGTATTATCACATTTGGCAAATTAAGGGCATTGTAAATCAAGACAATGCTGTTGATTTTCTAACCACTGAACAAAAAACTGAATATTTGTCTTTATTAAGACAAATCTTTGAGTATATTGATGAAGAGGCGATAGATGGATTTAACTTGGCGGGTACTTGGATGTTTGAAAAAGCAGGTATGCTTAATCTATATAAAAATCAAGCACTCAGAGCAGACATTCAAATTGGCTATATTGAAAAATACGACACAAATAAAAACGAGGTTTTGCTGTATTATTTTGCCCCAAAGGATAGTGTGGCTGTGTTTTATGACAATGGTAGGATTGTTCAGCCCTCGCATCAGAAGATTTTGCGTCACAGCTTTTTAGAAGAAGCTTTTGTCTATGAATACCGCTATTGGTTGCCATTGTCCGACAGAGGTGATATTAGCTTTGAGGTGGATGGCAATCCTACCAAAATCGGTTTTGCAGGCAAGCACATCAGAGTGCCTATTACCACAAAACAGATTGTGGATTATTATAAAGCACAAGCAAAATACCCAAATGTAAATGACACTTGGATTATCATGGACCGTGATGTGCAAGCAGATGATAATGCTGAGCACTTTTATCGTTATGTGATGAATAATCACCCAGAGCAAAAAATCTATTTTGCACTGCGTAAGGACTCGCACGATTGGGATAGATTAAAGGCGGAAGGATTTAACTTGCTTGATTTTGGATCACTTAGATTTGAAACAGAATTAAAAAATTGCTCAAAAATCATAAGTTCCCATATTGATGATTATATTGTGGATTATTTTGGGGATAAAGGACTTGTCGCTAAGGATTTTGTGTTCTTGCCACATGGAGTAACCCAAAATGACCTGTTTGCTTGGTATAATTCAAAAATACAATACATGAGTCTTATGACGGTAAGTACAAATGATGAGTATGATTCCATCGCGGGGGATTACAATCATTATAAATATTCCAAAAAGGAGATTAAGCTGACAGGCTTTCCCCGTCATGACGCTTTGATGAGAGGTAATGTAATAAACACAAAACGTATTGTGGTGATGCCAACTTGGCGTAAATATCTTATTGGTAAATATAACAATAAAACAGGGCGATTTTTGAAAAATCCTGAGTTTATGCACTCAGAATATGCCCAAAAATGGCAGGCTTTTTTGGCAAGTGATGAATTGCAGGGTTTGATGCGTGAGTATGGTTATGAGGTGGTTTTTGCCCCTCATAAGAACACTGAGGCGTACCTTGACGAATTTACCTTGCCTAAAAACATTCAAATTTGGCAAGCCAATCCGAGTGAAAGCATTCAAAAGCTCTTTCAAACAGCAGATGTGATGATTACCGATTATTCAAGTGTAGCGTTTGAGATGGGTTATTTGGGTAAGCCCGTTTTGTATTATCAATTTGACTTTGAGTCGTTTTTTAAGGAGCAGTGGCAAAGAGGCTATTTTGATTATCAAGAGCATGGCTTTGGGGCTGTTTCAGAGGATCTCGATGCATTGTTGTCTGATTTAGAGGCGATTTTGGCAAATGGTGGCAAGGCCTTGCCGGCTTATCAAAAGCGTATTGATGAGACTTTTGCTTATCGTGACGACAATAACTGCCAGCGGGTTTATGAGGCGATTTTGGCACTTGATGAGAAACCTGATCAAAAGATTGACATAAATCATGTTTATCAATCAATGTTGGCATATGCTGATAGCAAGCATTGGTTGTCTGTTAAGGCACACGCCCAGTTTTTGGCTCAACACAAAGATGCGGAGGATTCCATTCAAAAAGAAGCTTTAAATCTTTTGTTTGAGGCATTGATGATGGAGCAGCAATATGAGAAAGCTGTCCTGCTATATCGTGAGTATGGTGAAAGATTCAATCCCATGCAAAAAGTTAAGTATGCTTATTTTATGGCGGATTGGCAGGGCGTGATTGAGTATTCGTCTAATATTGCACCTAGTGATGACAAGCAAAGAATGCTGGCACATAGCTATGCTGAACTTGGTCAAGCAGACGCCTTAATGAAAGTGCTTAAAAGTTTGCCAAAAAATACCGACTATCAAAAGGTGTACGCACAAGTCTTGATTGCTTTGGCGAATCATGATTGGCAATCTATCATTGATTTGCTTGGTAATAAACAATTAAGTGAACTGTTGCCAGTTATCGATGAATTGATAACAGACGACCAAACCTCACTCATAATAGAACAGGTGCTTACCGATTATCGATTTGAGCTGATTTTGGCGAGAGCATATCGTAATCTTAAAATGTATGATTTGGCAAATGAACAATTAGCGGCTTTTGAGCAACATTCAAGAAATCAGCCGCAATGTCGCTTGGAGATTGCTCGTTTAGCAGTTGCTAGAAAAAATGCTAAAAAAGCTGTTTCACAATATCGTCAAGCAACTTTTGATGACATATCTTGCTTATCTGCAGAGGATTTTGTGTCCTATGTTCAGTCGTTATCTATGATGGGCGATCAGGCAGAAATTGAGCAGATCCTACCTGCTGCCTTAGATCGGTATTTGGATAATCAGGCGTTGCACTTAGAGTGGGCAAAACATCTGTTTACAAAGTCCGATTATCATTCATTCTTAGAGGTTGGTGATCAATTAAAAATGCAAAAAGACACACTGACCTATGAGCTTGTCTTGGCTAACTATCGTTTGGGCTTAATTGATGAGGCGTATCAAGCCATTGTAATGCCAAATTATGAAAGCAAGTTCGAGTATTGGATGTTGGTTATGGAAATTGCTTTTGCCAAATCAGACATTAAATTGGCGAAAAGCTCTTACCAGCAGATGCTTGCCATTTATCCGCAAAGAGCTCCTGAAATCATGGCTAAATTTGATTTGTTGGTGAAATCCTATGAATCTATGCGGATATTATCATAAGTTGTTATTTTGAGATTAAATAAAATCTACCTTTATTTTATGGGTAGATTTTTAAAAAATCCTCTGACTACTTAAAGTGTGATAGATCTTATCTGCGTTAGCCTTAAATGTTATTTTGCAATTACGCCATACAAGGGTGAGGGTATTTCTGATATTCCATTAGGGTAATATCGACTCAAGTTAAAGATTGGTTGCTCCGCATAGGACAGAGGTTACGCATCTGAGTTTGCTGAAACCAATATGTGTTGATAATGACCAATTTTCACCTGATACTGGTTGTTTTGGTAATTTTGTACTCAAAAGTTATCAAAGAGCCATTGCGATATCAGATTATACCGATCATCAATTAAGTATTGTTGGTGGATATTTGGATGATTGTGGCAACTCGGTTACTGCACCTGCCAATTTAACCAATTGTTTTGTAAAGTTTGGAGGGTGTAATAATCGCGTTGAATTCATCACAAAGCAGGTTTGAAGAATGTAACTTTAGATTTGCCAGTAGATAATGCTTTGGTTGAGATTGGCGAAAATGTTCGTATGACGAGCAATTGGCGTATTGGATATGACTGTACTCTAAAAATTGGTAAGAATTCATCTAGCACGAATCCTGTATATATGACTTGTGCTGAGGGTAGTTGTATTATCATTGGTGAGGATTGTATGTTTGCTACCAACAATCAAATCTGCACAGATGATGCTCATCCAATTTATGATGTTAATACAGGCAATAGAATTAACTTTTCTAAAGATGTTAAATTAGGTAATCATATTTGGGTGGGTTATGGTGCAACTCTGTTGGGGGCGACTGTGGGCGATGGCTCGGTAATTGGCGCCCATGCTTTGGTTAACAAATCTCATCCAAACAATTGCTTGTTGGTTGGTACTCCTGCCAAAACTGTTAAGCATGATATTTTTTGGGAGAGATCGCCTCTATTGGTCACCTCCAAAGAGCCTAAACACTATACCCAAGAAGAATTATTGCAAAAATCCTATTGCAATAACACTATTGTAGATTGAGTAGTAAGTTATGAGTATTGAGCAAACTTATATTGCCAAAAATGGCACTAAAGTCATCTATCGTCACAAGAAAAGAAAGTATGATTTTCATCATGTGATTTTTGTATTTTCAGGTTTTTTAAATGCCAAACCTGGTAATTATGACTTTGCTAATGCATTGAATGACTGCCCATGTGATGTGATATGGATTTGTGATAATTTTGAAGAGATGTACACTTATTATTTGTGCATTAATATGGATTTTAGAGTGGAGGAAGCGGTTGCGGAGTTTATGCAACATATGCTAGATTCTTTACGCTTGAACATTTCCCAATCAACTACCACTGGGTTTTCAAAGGGTGGCAGCGCCGCTTTGTACTATGGATTAAAATATAACATTCCGAATATTGTTGCCACAGTACCACAATTAAAAATAGGTAGCTACATTGAGAAGAATTGGAGGCATGTAGCAGAACATATGATGGGTTCTAACTACAGTATTGCCAATAAGAATTTTATGGATAAGCTTTTACCCAAGTTATTGATGACGGACACGTTTTTGGAGAGAAATATTTATCTATTAACATCGGAAGCTGATGAACAGTATGAGGTGGAAATCAAACCATATGTAAATTATTTTTATAAATATAAAAATTTTAATTATCTGAAAACTTATTCGGCTTTTGTTAGAGATCACGGATCGGTAACAGGCCATCATACTGCATTATTGTTAGGTATTTATTATGCTTTGGCATCAGAGGCGACACCTCGATATGGTAATGGCCAGGTAGATTTCTTTGGTTCGCAACCGCATAGCAATCCCAAGCCAAGCGGCGATCCTTATGTAGATTTAAGGATGATGAGAATTGCTGGAGATCGATTATTTGTTGATGGCGTCGCTCTGCTAAGAGGGTATGATGTTGCTGAATATTCTGATTTAAATTATGAGTTAAAACTTGATAGTGGTAAAGAAATTAGTACATTGCCTTTGGCGAAAGGCAATCAACCACTCCTAACCAAGCAATTTTTTGATGGCGAGTATCTAACTATATATGATAAGGCGGTATTTACCACCTATCAACACAAAGGCATAGATTTATCAGCACTGCCAAAAGGCACCTATAAATTATTAATTGAAATCAAGTTAAAAAATAATATGACAGACATACAAGAGGTTAAAAGTGAACGTGGATTGCCCGGACTAGAGTCTGGTAAATACAAAGTTTTTGTCATGAATGGTGTTTATTATCTCACCGTTTCATAAAAGTTGGTTTGTTATGAAGAGCCTCTTAGATCGCTACAAACGCAAAGCCAAAAAGCTTATCCAAAATCCCCCCATCTTTTTTCGGGATTATTTTAATAAGCGCTATCCTTTGACACATACTGAGCTTGGTGTGGATGAAGCAACCGAGTCGGCATTTATTGCCTACTCGGGCGTCAATGATGTTGCGACAGCAGGTAATGTGCCAGTGGATGTGGTTTTTACTTGGGTGGATAATACCGATCCAGTTTGGCAGGCCAAATATCAAAAGTATGTCCAGCAAGTTAGTGGGGATAATGTTGGTCAGTTTGCCACTGATATTGCACGGTTTGACAATCATAATGAGCTGTATTATTCGGTCAAAGCGGTCAAAAAGTACCTACCTTGGGTGAATCATGTCTATATCGTGACTGACAATCAGGTGCCAAGTTGGCTTGGTGAGTTTGATGGTATATCAGTTGTTGATCATCGACAAATTATTGACGAGCAGTATTTGCCGACATTTAATTCTCATGTGATTGAAGCGTTTTTGCATAAAATCCCAAATCTATCAGAGAATTTTATTTATTTTAACGATGACGTCTTTGTGGCAAGAGCTTTGCCAAAAGAACACTTCTTTTCAGCAAATAATCTGGCATCGATTTTTATTTCCTCAAAAAACTTGCCCGAGATGTTTCATCGAGGGGTGCAGACACCGACATTGCTCGCTTCACTTAAGAGCCTAGAGTTGTTAGCTCGGTTGCATCACCATACGGTAACCAATGCACTGGTGCATACGTATTACCCACTGAAGCGTTCGGTATATGAACAGGTGTGGCAGACATTTGAAGGAGAAATACGACAATTTTTACCCAATCGATTTCGTGGTAATAATGACCTTAATATGGCAACTTGCCTTGTGCCGTGGCTGATGTATTATGAGGGTAAAGCGGCTGAGCGAATTGATGTATGTTATTATTTTAATATCCGATCTCGCAAGGCATTAACCTGTTATGATAAATTGGAAAGGTTAAAGCGATTGGATGCTTCACCACATTCGTTTTGCGCTAATGATTTTAATACCGAATTAAAAAATCCAGTTCCAGATTATCGTGAGCGATTGCTCACCATGCTAGAAAGTTATTATAAGTAAGAGAAGATTATGAAAACAATCACCCACGCCATTATCCCTGTTGCAGGTTTTGGTACGCGTATGCTACCGCTATCAAAGGCAGTGCCAAAAGAGCTGTTGCCACTGGGCAATAAACCTGCTATTCAGTACGTCATCGAAGAGGCTATCGCTGCCGGCATCAAAAATATCGTCCTAGTCAATCACGCCCAAAAGATGGCGATTGAGAACTATTTTGACATCAATAGCGAGCTAGATACTCAGTTGCGCTCTAAGGGTAAAGATGCACTTGCTGATAGCCTAAATTTCTTGCCTGATGATGTGACCATCATCAGTGTCCGCCAAGGCAAACCGTTGGGGCTGGGTCATGCCGTGCTACAGGGTCGTGCTGTG
>JBHBMT010000163.1:0-3999 GCA_041773075.1 Moraxella sp. | reverse complement strand
GTCGGCGGCGGCGGTAAAACTGCCGGTTTCGGCAACCGATAAAAACACTTTGATGGCGGTTAATTTGTCCATGTATGCTCCTAATTATTTCAAATAAAGAAATAATGATATTCAAAAATCGGTATTTTTCGTAAATTTTATTTCATTATAATACACGCATTCTTTATTTTTAACTTTTTTAGGAATTATCATGAATGCTTTATTTGAAAAATTAGCCAATCAATTCAATCCGTTTATTTTGTTACTGACGCGTGTGGCGGTGGGCTATATGTTTTTGTTGCACGGCACGGCGAAATTTTTTGAGTTTCCTGTTTCCATGACGGGTGGCAATGGTTCTGTACCGTTGTTTTCTATGTTTGGCGTGGCGGGCGTGCTGGAAATTGTGGGCGGTATCTTGTTGATTTTAGGATTATTTACCCGTTTGACTTCGTTTATTTTGGCAGGACAAATGGCGGTGGCGTATTTTATGTTTCATGCAATGTCGGGTGGTATTTTTAATCCGATGGGCAATAAAGGCGAAGCAGCAGCGTTGTTTTGTATGGCGTTTTTGTTGCTGTGGAATACTGGGGCGGGCAAATTTTCATTGGATAATGCGTTAAACAAATCAGCATAATCATTTCAGGCAGCCTGAAAATAAAAAAATCATGAAACTGTATTATTTATTTGACCCTTTATGCGGTTGGTGTTATGGGGCAAAACCTGTTTTGAGCAAAGTGGCAGAGTATTATCCAATCACATTGACATCAACAGGTTTATTTTGCCAAACACATCGTACTTTGACACCTGAATTTATCCATCATGCGTGGTCGAATGATGAGCGAATTGGACAGCTAACAGGCGTTATTTTTAGCCAAGACTACAAAAAGAATATTTTAAAAGTTGGTAATCCTTTTGATTCTTATCATAGTTTACTTGCAATTACGGCTACCCAAAACATTGCTCCACATCGTACAATCGAAGTTTTATCCGCTTTGCAAATGGCTCGTTATGTGGACGGGCGTGATAATCAAGACCTAACGGTTATTGCGGATATATTAAACACGCTTGGGCTAAGTGAAGTAGTGGAAGATATCAAACATGACAAAACGGATAAAGCCTTACAAGAAAATATCCATTTTGGGCAATCACTTGCCAAGCGTTTAAATGTTCAAGGTGTGCCACAATTAGTGATTGAGCATGATGGACAATGGCTCATTGTGCCAAATCAAGCCCTTTATACAGATGGGGAAACGTTACTTGAATATCTGAGGCAGTTTGGCGATAGTAAAAAAACTTAACCCCAAAACATCTATGCTTTTGGGGTTTGAAAGCTGATAACAAAATCAGTCCACTCGCTGACCTTGTTTGTTGATATAAAACCATTTACCGTCTTTTTCAACCTTTGCCAAGCCTCCATAAAAATGATGAGCATTATCATATATCAAAGGAGCAATCACTTTGCCTGTCTTATCAATAAATCCCAGTTTATCACCTTCTTGAATCATTGCCATACCTTCGTTAAAATTCCCAGTGGCATAATATTGCAAAGGAATAATTATCTTGCCTGTTTTATCAATAAATCCCCATTTTCCATCTTTTTCAACCCCTGCTAAGCCTTCGCTAAAGCTAATAGCGTCATCATACTGAAAAGGAATAACTATTCTATCTGTTTCATCAATAAATCCCCATTTACCATCTTTTTTGGCTACTGCCAAGCCTTCATGAAAACCCCAAATATCCTCGTATTGCAAAGGAATAACTATTCTATCTGTTTCATCAATAAATCCCCATTTACCATCTTTTTTAACTTTTGCCACGCCTTCACAAAAATTACCAATATTATTATATTGTATAGGGATAACCACGTTACCCATTTTATCAATATATCCCCATTTACCGTCTTTTTCAACGCTTGCCAACATTGCCAAGTCCTCATCAAAAAATCCAACACTATCATATTGCAAAGGAATAACCGCTTCTCCTGTTTTATCAATAAAGCCGAATTTACCGTCTTTTTCAACCCTTGCCAAACCTTCATTAAAATTCCAAACATTATCATACTGCATGGGGGTAATCTCTTTGCCTGTTTTATCAATAAATCCCCATTTGCCATCTTTTTTAACCCTTGCCAAGCCTTCTTTAAAAAACCAAGCATCATCATATTGCAAGGGGATGATTTCATTGCCCATTTTATCAATAAATCCCCATTTATAGTATTTTACAACTGCTACCAAGCCTTCCCTAAAAGACCTAGCACCATGATATTGCGATGCAATCACCACGTTACCTGATTTATCAATAAACCACGATCTGCTATCTTTTTCAACCGTCGCTAAGCCTTCACTAAAGTCAAAAACATGCTGATATAACACAGGGGTAATCTCTTTGCCTGTTTTATCAATAAACCCCCATTTGTCATCTTTTTGAACCATTGCCACACCTTCTTTAAAGTCGTAAGCATTATCATATTGCAAGGGGGTAATTTCTTTGCCTGTCTTATCAATAAAACCGTATTTATCATCTTTAACGACTGCCAAACCTTCTTTAAAGTCTTTAGCACTCTTGTATTTTATAGGAGTAATCTCTTTGCCTGCTTGGTCAATAAAGCCCCATTTACCTTCTTTTATAACTATCGCCAAACCCTCAGATGGACAATAAACGCGATCATACCCTGTGACTTGTGGTTTTTCACACGCCCATACCGTTTGAACAAAAAAGATGGTACTTACCAAAGCAATTAGGGTAAGTTTGCGTAAAGTTTGTGGTAGGTAGCTCATCATGTTTTCCTTAAGTTTTATCAATTAACTATTTTGGTAATTAACATTAGCTAAATCAGATAGTTAAACTAAATCATAATCAACTTGGGTTGGGGTGTCAATATAGTGATGATTAAAACACTATCTAAATGGCAAGATGGTTAAAAGAGCAAGGGCTGGATAGATAATTAAATGGTGAAACCATAAAATTAAGTATGTTTTGTTATTTTTTAGTACAAGATGGCTTTTTGTGATAGTATACAAATTGACTTTATTTTTATGGTGTAATCATGAAAACATTGGGAATTTTGGGTGGTATGAGCCCAGAGAGTACGGTGTCGTATTATTTGAATATCAATCGTGCGGTCAATCAAGCATTGGGTGGCAATAGCAGTGCTAAATTGCTGTTGTCTAGTGTTGATTTTGAACAGATTGTGCAATGTCAAAAGACCGCCAATTGGGATTTGGCTGGGGAGATTTTAGCCAAAGAAGCCAAGCAATTACAAAGTATTGGGGCAGAAGGTATCTTGATTGCCACCAATACCATGCACAAGGTTGCCGATGTGGTACAAGATGCCATTACAGTACCATTATTGCACATTCTTGATGGGGTTGCTGACAGCATTAAGGCACAAGGGCTTAGCAAGGTGGCACTTTTGGGGACGCACTATACCATGGCGGATAAGTTTTATATTGATGGGCTTGTCAAGCGTGGCATCACGGCGATGGTTCCTGATGATACAGCAAAGCTTGAAATTCATCGCATTATCTTTGAAGAATTATGTCTTGGTAAAATTACTGAACAATCAAAAACTTACTACCTAAATGTGATTGATATGCTTACCAAACAAGGTGCGGATGGCGTGATTTTGGGTTGTACTGAAATTGGTTTATTGCTCAATCAAACGGATTTATCCATGCCAATATTTGATACCACACAACTACATAGCCAAATGGCGATTGATTTTATTTTGGAGCGTTAAATTTAAATCATTAAATTCATTAAGATAAAGCCACTAACCCCATCACAATGACCGCAGGTACAGTTTGGAAAAAGATGATTTTTTTACTGGCAGTCATTGCTCCAAATACGCCTGCAACTGCCACACAGCCCAACAAAAAGTACGCCAAAGACACAAAATTAACCGATAGCAATGACCAAAAAAGCCCTGCGGATAAAAAGCCATTATATAAGCCTTGGTTCATTGCTAGTACTTTGGTGGTTTTGGCAAATTCATCATTATGTCCAAACGCCTTTTTGCCT
>JBHBMT010000162.1:0-9122 GCA_041773075.1 Moraxella sp. | reverse complement strand
TTGAACAGCAGTACCACCTGCGGTAATATTTGATTCAGCAGTTGCACTCAAACCTACAGTATATTCAGAAGCGCCAGCTGTTGTTGGTGTTACTGTTACCGAGCTAGAGCCTGACTTAACGGTAGTTGGCGTGCCTGTGCCTGTGGAAGTAGAAGCAATGGTCACCTTGTTGCCCGCTTGAGTCAAGGTAACGCCATTACCCGCTTCTAATGTCAAAGTTTCACCAGGATTAACAAGGCTTGCACTACCACTATTGGTGCCACTACCTGTTTTGGAGGTATTTAAGGTGAATCCAGAGGCGTTAATGGCATCAGCAACAGCCTTACCAGTAGCTAGCTGATTTGCATTAGTTGGTGCTGTGATAGCGCCATTAGTGCCTGCAGTCAAAGAAACAACATCAGGCGAGATGGTAATGGTATTACCTGAATGCGCCAAGGTCATGCCGTTGCCTGCTTTTAGGTTTAATACACTAGCACCTTTGTTAAGTGTACTAGTGCCAACTGGCGTACCTGCACTATTTTGCGAATTAATGGTAATAGCTTGTACAGCACTATTGCCCGCTGCCGCACCACTGACAATATCAGAATTCACCGAGACAGTGTATTCAGTGGCACCAGCTGTTGTTGGGGTAACAGAAACGCCTGCACCTGCTTTTACAGTTGTACGTCCTGCTTCCACTTGATTGGCAACGGCTTTTAATTGTGCAACGTTAACGGCATCAGAGTCATTAGAGCCTGCTGCCACATTGGTAATTTGACGGGTATAGCCTGTGGTACCAACTGACACTGCCCCATAGTTACCTTGCACAGTATTAGAGATGGCAGTTTTGTCAGCGGCTGAGGCGCTGCTTAGTGCATAGACGGTGTTGTCTTGAGCATCTGAATTAGATACAGCCGCTGCTCTAGCAGTGAGTGCTGCTCTATTTGCAGAAGAGCCTGAACCCAATGCCACAGAACGCACTACCTCCGCTTGAGCATTTTGACCCAACGCAGTGGCTTGGTTGGCAGTTGTTTTGGCTTCTGCACCTACTGCGGTTGATAACTCACCTGTGGCATTAGCGCTATTTCCTAAAGCGGTTGAGCTTAAGCTATTAGCATTAGCTGACACGCCCACAGCCGTGCCGTTAGTCGCTGCTGCAGCGACGGTAGCTGCACGACCAATAGCCACAGAATCTATTGCACTTGCGTTACTGTTACGTCCAATAGCAACGGCGTGTTGTGCAGCAGCAGCTGTTTTGGCAGTATCACCAATTGCGATAGAGCGCTCACCTTCAGCATTAGCACCATAACCATAAGCAATCGCATTTGTTCTAGAAGCAACCGTGTTTTGACCAAAAGCAATGGATGAGGCGCCTGATGCTTTAGCATTTGAGCCTACTGCAATGGCATCACTGCCTGCTGCTGTTGCGCCAGTCACGCCAGCATTTGGGCTGATGACGATAGAATTAGCACCACTACCATCACCCACCGAAGCTGCATAAGATGGCGCAGATGCCATGATTACCCCAGCCGCTGTTGCTGTGTAGGCAAATTTTGCGCCTGCACCTGCAACATCATCCACCACATCAGCCAATGAGCCAAAGGTGTTATTTTTCTTGCCCTGCCCTTTGGCAAATTCTGACACCGCAACAAACGTGCCTGTTGATTTACAATATACAACTTTATAAACGTGGTTCATAAAGAACTCCTTAAAAACAAAAATCAGAGATACTCAAGACTAACCACTCTTCTTAAGCACAATCTGGATTGCAGCGCCATGCGATATACCCATAGCCATACCTGCTTATCTGCTCATATTATGCAAAATGCGTGCCATATTTAAATATATTGCTATATATCCAATAAGACAGCTTAGCATAACTAAAAAATTTTATTAAAATTCAGACAGTTGTTTCTGAATTTTTATGGAAATAGTTACTATTTGTACACAAATTTCTACACAATATAACAACAATTATCCAATAAATACTACAATTATACCCAATAAATTAATATCAGTCTGTACAGCTCATCGCCTCAACCATACACTTTATGCCAATGATGTCCTTTTTAATTCCACACACCTCATAATACTATGGCATAGTATATGTTATGATATTACCAATTTAATTTTTTAAGAGTGAGATTTGCGTAACTTGCCCACCATCAACACCACCGCCAATACAATCAAACCAGCAACAAACCCTATCAGACCAGCAGCAATATTGGAAGTTAATCCTGAAAATACGCCTGTCAAATGCGCCAAATCCTCAACCCCATGATGCAGTGGATTGATGCCATGCACCAAAATGCCACCACCCACCAAAAACATCGCCAAAGTTCCTGCCACCGACAAAAACTTCATTAGCTTAGGCGCAAAGCTTAATAAAAAACGCCCTAATGCTTGCGAGCTTTCACTTTCTTTGTTGGCAAGATGCACGCCAACATCATCCATTTTAACAATTGCCGCCACCAAGCCATACACGCCAATGGTCATCAAAATGGCAATGGCGGATAATGATGCTGCCTTTGTAGTAAAATCACTCGATGCCATCACCCCAAGAGATATCACCACAATTTCAGCAGACAAAATAAAATCTGTACGAATTGCCCCTTTAATTTTGTCTTTTTCAAGTGCTACCAAATCTACCGCTTCATCAGCATTTGCCTCCAAACGCGCTGCATGTTTAGCGTCATCATCTAGTTCATGGGGTAAGAGCTGTGGAGCAAACTTATGCACAATCTTTTCGGCACCTTCATAACACAAAAACAAGCCACCAATCATCAATAAAGGTGTAATCAAGGCAGGTATAAAAGCACTAATCGCCAAGGCTGCAGGCACCAAAATCAATTTATTAACAAACGATCCTTTGGCGACCGCCCACACCACTGGCAGCTCTCTATCAGCACGAATGCCTGTCACTTGCTGGGCATTAAGCGCCAAATCATCACCCAATACACCTGCTGTTTTTTTGGCTGCCATTTTAGTCATTACCGCCACATCATCTAAGATGGTTGCGATATCATCTAATAAAATTAATAAACTACCTGCCATATATCACACTTTACCTAGTTAAAAAAGAGCTATGAAAATACAATTAAGGATTCAATATCTTGGAATCAACACTTTAGATTTAAATGAAGGGATTAAAACTATTGACTAATATTCTATTTATTAAATTAAGGTGAGCTTGATTTAATGCGTCACGTTGGTGCTTGATAGCATATCAGTATTCACACAACGCATTGTTTTTTTATAAAGTTATGTTATTTTATAGAAAGTTATTATTATCTTTTGCAACCCATACACTCAAAGCTCAACCAATATCAATGCTTATTATACTGTTTTTTTGGCAATAGTTTAATACTGTTTTTGTAACCAAAATAATACAATAGCACACTATTTGGCAAAAACATGCTCTGCAACACCCCCTCACCCTCAAAATCCACCCAAAACCAAATAAAAACTTTTAGTACATCTTGTCTATTGTTTATCAATTATATCAAATGATATTACAAAACCATATTTAACTATCCCCTATACATCAATTTATGCTATAATAACGTATTTTTTTAGTAGGATAGTGTTATGTTGCGCGCCCCCCTTATTGCCATACTTACCAGCCTGATGTTGATTGGCTGTGGCAATGCCAATAACAAAACCCCAGATGCTAACAGTGCTCCAACAAGCAGTCCCTCAAGTAGCAATGTTTCAGACATCCAAAGCACATTAAGTGCCAATTTAAAAGCCTCTGGCATCGAAGCAACCATTGAGAGTGTCGCTCCAACAGAGATGCCCAATATTTATTTGGTTACGTTATCTGATATGCCGCCTATTTTTACTGATAATACAGGCAAATATATCATTCAAGGTGACGTCATCAAAGTAGGCGAAGGCACCCCCATCAATATCAGTGGCAACGCCCTAAAAGATGTCGCCAAAACTGCTCTTGGTGCTGTTGATAAATCTGAAATGATTATTTTCCCTGCCAAAGGCGACACCAAGGCAGCCATTTACGTCTTTACCGATCCCGCCTGTGGCTACTGTCAGATGTTGCACAAAGACATCAATGCCATCAATGAGGCAGGTATAGAAGTTCGTTATCTGGCATGGCCACGCGGAGATCAATTTATTCCTTTGAGTACCGCTGTTTGGTGCGCCAAGGACAAATCTGCCGCCCTGACAGCTGCCAAAGCAGGTATCGCACCTGAACCTGCCACCTGTGACAATCCCATCGCCAAACATATGGCACTAGGATTTAAACTGGGTGTCTCTGGCACACCTGCTATCTTTACTGAATCAGGTGAGCAAATTGGTGGCTATCTCCCCCCTGCTGAATTGATAGCTGCAGCTACCACCAAAAAATAATCTAATTTTCAACCATCATAAAGGTTTTTTATGCATGACCATTCAATTAATATTGCCGTCTTAGGCTTGGGTACGGTGGGCACAGGGGTGCTGCGCCTAATTGAAGACAATCTTGATGAAATGACCAGACGTACAGGTCATCAAATTCGCATCAGTCATGTTGGCACTCGTCGCCACCGTGATGATGTCGGCGCAGACATTGTTCAAAGCGATGATTTACTTGCCATCACTTCCAGTCCAGAAGTGGATATTGTGGTAGAAGTGATTGGTGGCACTACCGTTGCCAAAGAAGTCATTATTAATGCCATTCGCCACAACAAACACGTTGTAACCGCCAACAAAGCACTCTTGGCGGAGCATGGCAACGAAATTTTTGCGTTAGCAGAAGAACATGGTGTTCATGTTGCTTATGAAGCAGCTGTCGCAGGGGGCATTCCCATCATCAAGGTTGTGCGTGAGGCATTGGCTGCCAATAAAATCTCTTGGTTGGCTGGCATTATCAATGGCACAGGTAACTTTATTTTAAGCAAAATGCAAGCTGAACACCAAAACTTTGCTGATGTGCTCACAGAAGCACAGGCTTTGGGTTATGCTGAAGCCGACCCCACCTTTGATGTTGAAGGTATTGATGCAGCACATAAGCTATCGTTGCTTGCCTCTATTGCTTTTGGCATTCCTTTACAATTTAACAAAGTGTATTGTGAGGGCATTACCAAAGTCAGCTTGCAAGACATCAATTATGCCAAAGAACTTGGCTATACCATCAAACATTTAGGGTTTGCCATTCGCCGCGACACAGGTATTGAGCTGCGTGTGCACCCTACCTTAATTCCAAGTGAGGCGCTACTTGCCAATGTTAATGGTGTCAAAAATGCAGTGATGGTTTCTGCTCATCCCTTAGGGCAAACCCTATATTATGGCGATGGTGCAGGCGCAGGTGCAACTGCTTCTGCAGTGATGGCAGATGTCATGGATTTGGTGCGTCTAATTGGTGCCGATACAGGCAGTCATCATGTTGCCCACCTTGCCTTTGTTCCAGAGCAACTCTCTGATACCAAAGTCTTGCCTAGTGATGACATCACCACAGGATACTATCTGCGCTTATCTGTTGCAGATGAAGTCGGCGTACTCTCAGAAATTACTCGTGTCTTTCGCGACAATGAGATTAGCATTGATGCCATTTTGCAACAACCCGACAAACACGCTGGCAGCGTTCCTTTGATTATCTTAACCCAACCTGTTAAAGAAGCCAAAATGAACAGCGCCATTCGCACCATAGAAGCCTTGGAAGTTGTCAAAGACAGCGTGGTGCGCATTCGTTTGGAGAATTTAGGTTAACAACCGATTGGTAATATGGGTATTTTGTGGCATAATATCCCTTATGTATGTAAGGTATAAAAACTGTTACTCATTTATTAAACTATGTTTTTGCATCGTACCATGATTGTCTTGTAAAGTCTTTTAAGTTCAAAACAAGACAAGATAACAAGCTAAAACTAGTACAAGTAGTACGCAAGGTGAGTTAACGATGTATTGTTTTGAAAGCAAATGACAATGCCTAGCATAAACCCACAAATACCCTTTTTGCATTCACCCTTAACAACAAGGAATCGCTATGAATATCTCTTTGTTTCGCACAACTGGCTTGGCAATGTTGGCGGTTATTGCCACTGGCTTGACTGGCTGTGGCGAATCTCACGAAAAAGTCTATGCCACTGACCGTGTTGAAGCCGCTGCTGCCCAAGCCATTGCTGCTGCGCCCGCTGCTGAACCTATTAAATTTGATGACGAAGGTCAGCCTCCTGTTGGCAGCACCATAGCTACAACAGCTACCACAACCACCACAGACGCCGCCACTGCCGAGGCTACTGCGACTGACGGTGCCAAAACCGACACCGCTACCGCAGCCAGTGGTGATACTGCAACAGCTGCACCTACTGATGGCACTGCTACTGATGCCGCCACACAAACTGCCAGCACAGAGGCTACCAAAACCAACTAATGCCTCTTATACACAAAAAGCTCAAGATAACTTGAGCTTTTTTGGTGTCATTATGCATCTAGCAATTGTTGAGCTTGAGCCAAATCGAGCGTTCCCTCATAAATGGCACGACCTGTAATAATGCCCTCAATGTACTTACCATAAGGCTTTAATCGTTTTACATCCTCTATGTCTGTCACCCCACCTGAGGCAATCACAGGCAGACCACTATAGGTTGCCAATTCAATAGTTTGCTCAACATTAACCCCCTGCATCATACCATCACGCGCAATGTCCGTATAAACAATACTAGACACCCCTGCATCAGCAAAACGCTTGGCAAGCTCAACCGCTTTTATTTCCGTGACTTCTGCCCAGCCACCAATTGCCACCTTGCCCTCTTTGGCATCAATACCAACGATGATACGTCCTGCAAATGCTTGGCACGCCTCCTCCACAAATGCAGGCTCTTTGACTGCTTGGGTGCCAATAATAACATAGGATACACCCGCTTGTAAGTACTGCTCAATTGTTTTAAGACTACGAATTCCCCCTCCAATCTGAATGGGTAATGTTGGTTGAGCTTTGACGATAGCTTCCACCACAGATTTATGAATAGGCTCACCAGCAAATGCGCCATTTAAATCCACCAAATGCAGTCTTCTTGCGCCTTTATCCACCCAATGCTGCGCCATTGCTACAGGGTCGTCACTAAATACGGTATCATCCTCCATGCGCCCCTGTTTTAGGCGCACACATTGCCCATCTTTTAAATCAATGGCAGGTATCATTAGCATAACACTTATTCCCAATTGGTTAAAAATGCTATTGTAACAAAAAAGCGAAAGGCTCGCAGTAAAATACACACAAAATTCAGCTTTTATAAGCTCATACTATATACAACCAACAGCGTACAACCACAGCACTCACAGCGACACCACCCATTCACCCCACCTGCGACAACTCCAACTTCCGATACAATAGGTCACACAAGACAACCAAATAATCACTCATTCGTATCGCAAAAATATCCCTACATCCTCAAAAAACAGTTAATTTTTTAACCAAAACGCTTTATTTTCACCAATTTTAACGCCATCTTTATTTATTTTTTGCTACAATAGAAAAATATATTTATATCATGTTTGGCATTTTTTTGGACTTCAATATGACAACCTTTGCCCCTTCTGAATATTTCCATGAACGCTGGGTAAATAGCCCAAGCACCATCAAACAAACCATCTATAACGAACTCAATGACATTATCACTCTACTCAACGAACAAACCGATGTAGCCCATTTTCATTTTACCACCCCCGATTTACACAACACGCTAAGCACTTTGCATGAAGCTCATTTAGGTGCCCTACGCCAAATACGCCTTGCACAACGAGAAGCTCAAGCCGTAGCGCTCACACCTCACTTAGAAGAAAAAATTGATACCGCCCTAAAAGAGAGATTAGCCTCGCTTTCAAATGAGCTTAAAGATTGGCTGCGTCTTGCCATTCGCGAAGAAATTGCCCTGCTTGATAAAGACATCCATTAAAATAAAAACCATCTTGGGGCATTCGAACACTTCATAACACTCATTACGATTTAGAAAGTACTTAAAAAAAACATAGTGTTTTTGCATTAAAACTGGCTAAATCTTAAGTTTAATGACAAATACAAACTGTCAGGATGTCCTAATAAAGATGGTTTTTTGATGTATCAAGGCTTACTGGATGTGTATGGGTAGCCAAACTACCCACATAATATACACTGCAAGAAAGCTTAAAATTTAAGATGTTTTGGTATGCTTTTGGTAAAACATGACCCAGCCTTTGACTTCTGTCATTCCAAACCTTGTCACATGGACATATTGGCAATCTAACATCACCCAAAAAGGCTTGTATCCAAATAGCTCACCCAAGCCAAACCTAATACATCCTAGTGTTATTTTTTATAAACCTTATGGCAGGAGCCACAACTTTCACCCACTTTGCCCAAAGCAGCTTCAATGTCGCTCACCTGTGTTGCAGTCTGTGCCACTGTATTTAGCTCTGCTACCGCAGCATTGAAGTTTTCTGTTGCTGCTTTAAATCCTGCTGCATCCGACCATACCGCATCCGTTGCTTCACCTTTGGCGTTGGCATCACCAAAATAGGTCCACATTTTTGCCGATCCATCTGCCAAAAATTTAGCCTGCTCTTTCACGACTGCTGCGTCAAAATTGGCAGGATTTTCTGACATACCTTTTAAAATATCGCTGGCAGCACGCCAGTCTTTCATCAATGCTTGACGGTCAGCCACTTCAGTACTACCTGCGCTGGCTGTGTCAGCGCTTTTTGAGCATGCAGTCATGACAAGTAGCGCCAATGTTACCAAAGTTATTTTTTTTAATGACATCATATATTATCCTCTTTGTGTCTAATCTGCTGGTGTGATACTGGCTTAGGTGACTTTTATCTACTTGGGCTAGATGACTTAATGCAGCCATCTTCAACTATTCTATCAAAAAACCCACAAAAACCAACCCATTTTACCCAAAATAACAAAACCCCCCACCAAACTTGGCAGGGGGTTTAGGCAAGATGCTAGGTATTAGACTAAATGATGATTAGTCTTTTACGTTAGCAACAACACCAGCACCTACAGTACGACCGCCTTCACGAATCGCAAAGCGCAAGCCTTTGTCCATAGCGATTGGGTGGATTAGCTCAACGCTCATCTCAACGTTATCACCAGGCATAACCATTTCAGTACCTTCTTGTAGGGTGATGGCACCAGTTACGTCTGTGGTACGGAAGTAGAA
>JBHBMT010000161.1:0-12184 GCA_041773075.1 Moraxella sp. | reverse complement strand
TGGGCGTTGTTCTACATTATCCGCCCACCCATTTTGTCCGCTTTGGGTTTGGCTTGATTGATACTGACGATTGGCAGGCGTGGCAGTTGCCAAAGATGGGTTGGGTAGGCGTGCTAATGGTTCGCCCTTTTGATTGCTTGGGGTGGTGGCTTGATTGGGTGGTGTATTGATTGATAAAATAAATTATTAAGGTGAAAATTTTCCCTTTTTCCTTATCGCTATAAGTACATTTTATTGTTAAGTTATTATAAAATATTTATATATAAATTATTTTTAATATTATATTTTATCCATAAAAATACCCCGATTATCCACAATCAGGGTTGTTAATCAATATTATAAAAATAATTGTTTATTATTATTTATTTAATCAAAGATTAATATTACTCATTAACCGCTTTGGCGCGGGGGATAATACCCTGCTTTGGCTTGAAATAAATAACCGTGCCAATATCCCCCTTTCTCAAATTGTCTAGGTAGTCCGCCCATACTTGCATCATTTCCATTCTTTCTTTTAACATTTCCATACGGCTATAAGCCCGCCCATAGCGGTTTAGCATTGTATGCCCCAACTGTAATTCTGTGATAAGTTCCCCGTATCCCAAGCGCTCCATCAACATTGTTTTGGCACTTGCTCTAAATCCGTGCGGGCAATGTATGCCCTTATAGCCCATCCCGTCATTACCTGCATTGTTCATTGTGGGGCTATTTAGGGCGTTATTAATGCGCTGGGTATCGGTGTAAGGTTTGTGTTGGCGGTTGGTGTGAAATACATAAGGTGTATGCCCTGTGCGTAATTTCATTTGCCTTAAAATGGCAATGGCTTGGCTAGGCAGTGGCACAACAATGTCTGCCATATCTTTGCGCCTGCCTGCCTTTTGTGGGCGAAACTCCCACACACCATTTACTAAATCTACTTGCTCCCATTTCATTGCACATAAATCACCAATGCGCACAAATAACATTGCCAAAAGTTGTAAAATTTGGCGGTTATAATCAAAAGTATCTGCAATGTTGTCTATATCTTTTAATAATTTAGAAAATGCGTAAGGTTCTGTAATGGCGGGTTTATGTTTTGTCTTATGTGGCTTATAAGTGCCTATTAGATCGCTTGCGGGATTGTAATCAATAATGCGCTTTGAAACTGCAATTTGTAAAATTGATTTTAGCACGCCTTTTACTTCAATACCCTTATATATATGTGCTTTTTGAATGTCATTGATAAATTCAATAATAACAGCAGGGCTAATATCTGTTACTTGCAAATGCCCCAAAGCTCTTTCAATGCGGGCGATATTATCATTTTGTTTGCGGTATGTATCAGGGGCTAAATTTTTGGATAATTGAATGGCTCGCCACTCATCAATAAAACGATTTAAAGTATTAGCCCGCTTGGTAATTTCTTTTTGTTTTTGGGCGTGGCGATTTTCTAGGGGGTCTATTCCTTGCTCCAATAATGCTAAGTTGTCATTATAGGCTTGTTTAGCTTGTGCCAGTGAAAAGCTAGGATACTGCCCCAAACTCATATAAGGGCGCTTACCTGTGATGGGATGGGTGTAGCGGTGGCGAAAATCTACAGTTACCTTGCCATTTTTTGGACGTATGCGGATTAATAGCCCCTTTGCACCAATAATAGGGTAAGAAATTTCCTTGTTATCTTGTATGGCTTGCCTAATAGCTTTTTGTATCCCGCTGTCGGTACTAATGCTCATTCTTTACCCCTTTTCATACTCAAAATTTGGTAGCCGTTTTGGTAGCCATTTTTTTTTGGTATCCAGTTTGGTAGCCAAATTTTTTGCTAATCTGTGATAAGGTATGATAACACTAGATAACAGTAATAACAATGCTTTGGCGGGGTGTGGCATTATCACACTTTATCAGATTTTATCAAAAGACGGCAAGCCGATAAGCCGGGTTCTGTCGTGGACAATCATTCATCTAGGCGTGCTGTCGCCAACACGCTCAAGCAACCTACCCGTGTCCTCAGCGGGCAACTGATTGGACACCTATTTGGTCTTGCTACACGTGGAGTTTACCTTGCCATGAGCTGTTACCAGTCATGCGGTGGGCTCTTACCCCACCGTTTCACCCTTACCCTGCCATTGCTGGCGTGGCGGTCTATTCTCTGCTGCACTTGTCGTAGGCTCTCGCCTCCCAGCCGTTAGCTGGCACGTTGCCCTATGTAGCCCGGACTTTCCTCTCGTCATAAGACCAGCGATTGTCTGGCTTGCCTTTTTTGATTATAGCATACTTTTGTTATCAGCACAAAAAACACACCCTAACTTAGGGCGTGTTCATCACCTTTTGCGCTACTCTTCTTCAATTATTTTGCGCACCTCTTCACTGGCGTGTTCCTTGCGATATTTTAGTGAAGCAATCACCGCACCCACAATAAAGGCAACACCAATTAAACCTGTGATGATTTCAGGCACATGAAATTTCATAGACAACAGCATAATCACCGCTAGCGCACCAATGGCATAATGGGCACCATGCTCAAGATAAATAAACTCATCTAGCGTGCCTTTTTCAACCAAAAAGATGGTCATAGAACGCACAAACATCGCACCAATTGCCAATCCTAGCATAATAATGACGACATCATTGGTAATAGCAAACGCCCCAATCACACCATCAAAACTAAACGAAGCATCCAGCACCTCCAGATACACAAAGCCTGCCATGCCGCCTTTGGCAATTGCTGTCAAAGGCTTGCCCTCTTTGTCAAACATCGGCTCATCAGAGTTGCCCTCTAAGAGCTTTGAGAGAACATTGACACCCAAATAAATCAGCACCCCAAAAAACCCTGCCATCAACACAACAGATTCTTGCGCCTCATCTACCCAAGACAATGATATCAACAAAATAATCATCGCCACAAACACACTCATAGCATCGACCTTGCCAAAGCGTGCCAATTTACGCTCAAGCCAACCAAACCAATGAATGTCCTTGTCATCAAAAACAAAGTTCAAAAAGACCAAAAGTAGGAACATACCACCAAAAGCGGCAATTTCTGCATGATGCTCCATCAGTTTGGCAGAGTATTCTTTGGGATTGTTGAGCGCCAACTGCACCACCTCAATCATGCCCATATCCGCTGTCACCGCCACAATAACGATAGGGAACACAAGACGCATCCCAAAGACAGCAATCAACATCCCCACCGTCAAAAAAATCATCTTCCAAAACGCATCCCAATGCTTTAGCACCGAGGCATTCACAACCGCGTTATCAAAAGACAGCGAAACTTCCATAAGCGCCAACACAAAACAGATAAAGAGCGCAGACATCATCGCGCCAATGCCGCCATGACTATAGCCCCAGTACCCAGCCAATAATAGCGCGGCAATGGTAAATACAATATCAAACTTAAAATGCTTCATACAATAAATAAACTTTAAAAAATTGCCTTAAGTACAACACTTAAGGCAGGATTAAAAAAAAACTAACCATCCAACTATGGTTATTTTCCCACAAGTTTGGTATATTTGGCAAGTAACGTTATGTTATCTTCTGGATGATTTGGGTCTTTGGGAATACAATCTACAGGACAAATTTCAACACATTGTGGGGTATCAAAATGCCCCACGCACTCGGTACACAGTTCAGGGTTAATCACATAAATCTCCTCCCCTGCACTGATGGCTTCATTGGGGCAGACAGGTTCGCACACATCGCAATTAATGCACTCATCTGTAATTATTAGCGCCATGACTATCTTCCAAACTTTTGGGTAAATCCTGTCAGCACGCAAGTGGGCACAAACTTGGTCACATCACCACCAAGCTTTGCAACTTCACGCACCATCGTTGAGGACACAAAGGCGTATTCTTGGGCAGGGGTTAAAAACACAGTTTCAAAATTTTCATCCAAACTGCGATTCATGCTCGCTAAGGCAAATTCATATTCAAAATCCGACACAGCACGTAGTCCTCTTAGCACAGCATGAGCATTGTGATTGCGCAACACATCAACCAACAACCCCTCAAAGCCAATGACGCTTACATTTTGATTGTCGCCCACGCTTTGTTTGACCAACGCCACGCGCTCATCAAAACTGAACAAAGGGTTTTTGTGGTGTCCAAATGCCACTGCCACTACCACCTCATCAAACAGCTTTAAGGCGCGTTTAATCAAATCAAGATGCCCATTGGTAATAGGGTCAAAAGTGCCAGGATAAATGGCTTTGGTACGCTTTGTCATACACATTCTAGTACAAGTTCAAAAAAACCCTATTGTAACACAAAAAGCAACACTATGATGTCAAAAAAAGTACAGCTTATGATGTTGCGCCCTCTGTCAGGATGCTGATTGATTTTTTTTAAAACTATGATACGCCAGCTTCCAAGGCGACTTACCATAAAATGAGCCATTTAATTGAGTTTGCTCAATCAAATATTCACGAAACTTTAAATAAAACTCATGATCAGGTGCGGTAGGATTTTGCCAAAAGTCATCCAAAGGCTGCATATCTGCCAAGCGCTCAATATTGTAAAGTGCGCGCCCCGTAATTTTGGTCGGTTTTTTGTGATAAATGGATTGCAACGCAGTGGTAGAATTGATAGTGACCATGCCCTGACTGCCTTTCATTAAGGTTGGTAGGTGCATATCACAGCCATAAAATACCCGCCCTTTTATGCCATACTGAGCTGCCAACGCTTCAATAAGCAATGTATAATCTTTATGCCCACGATCAAGAGGGTGGTGCTTAAACAATAAACGAGTCTCACTTGGGGCATGGTGTGCAAAGCTTGTCATCACCTGACGCACAAAGTCATCTACGGTATCATAATCACTGTGATGGCTAATCTGTGAATCATTATGCACCTGCAATGCCACCAAAAAGTATGGCTTATCCTCATGTGTCAAGCGATATTGACGATACTTATCAGGCAAATAACGCAAAATCTTACGCACAGGGGCAATCAGCCATGCCACCAACTCTTGCCAAATCGTCAAGCCACGATAATGGGTATAATGTGGGTATTTTTTTTGCCCAAAGAACACCAATACATAATACACAGCGCTTGCTACACACAAACGCCAAAAACGATTGGCAGTATATGCAGGTTTATCGTGAGCAAATTCAAGCTGCTCTATGGCACTGGTATCTAGCTGTGAGTAGCCATTAATGCCGTGTTCTTGTAGAGTAATGTAATCAGGGCGCAAATACCCTTCTTCAAATACAAAAAAAGAAATCCCTAATGTTTTACAGACCTGCTTGGCAATGGTATGGTGAGGGCGGCAATCATTGAAGCACACCACCGCATCTATATGATTATCTTGAATAAATTGGGTAATAAAGTCACTAAACTTTGACAATTCACCCCGATACGCAGTCGCCTTATCCTTATGGCAATAAAAAAACTCATCGCCTGCATTAAAATTGAGCTTACTAACCTCAATTCCTTCTTTCATCAAAAAGCTAGCAAAACGGCAAAAGAACGTCCCCATCTTGCCCTGAAGCAGCAAAATGTGTTGATGAGTCATCAAGCGATGAAAGGAAGCGTTCATATCAGCCTATACAAACACAATAAATAGCCGTTATTATAGCACTTTTTGACTATGAGATAAAATATCGCCAGCAAACGCCTGTTTCATCTGACGCACCGCCTCTGCCAAGCCAACAAACAGCGCATCAGCAATCAGCGCATGACCAATGTTTAGCTCATAAATGCCCTTAAGCTGTGCAATCGGTGCCACATTTGCCACTGTCAAGCCATGTCCTGCATTCACCAGTAAGCTTGGCTTTTGAGTCAACGCAAAATCAACCGCTTGTTTTATACGCGCCAGCTCTTCTGCCACTGCTGATTGATTACCTGACAACACATAGTTGGCATAAGCGCCCGTATGAATCTCTATGGCATCTGCACCCACCGCGATTGCACGTGAAATCTGTGTAACCTCAGGGTCAATAAACAACGACACTTTGATGCCATGGGCTTGTAGTGCTTGCACAAAGTCCCCTACCTGCGCTTGATTTACAACATCTAGCCCACCTTCAGTGGTCACTTCCTCGCGTTTTTCAGGCACCAAACACACCCAGTCAGGCTTAACATCACAGGCGATAGCAAGCATCTCTTTGGTGAGCGCCATCTCCAAATTCATACGCGTAGTAATGGCGTTTTTGATGGCATAAACATCAGCATCTTTGATGTGGCGGCGGTCTTCACGCAAATGCAAGGTAATACCATCAGCGCCTGCTTTTTCGCATAATAGCGCTGCTTGCACAGGGTCAGGATATGCCACGCCTCGGGCATTACGTAAGGTGGCAACATGGTCAATATTTACGCCTAATAAGGGGGTATTCATGGTTGATTACTCTTTTGTGCTAAGTCGCGCTTGGTCTTGCCAGAGCTGACGACTGTATAAAGGGCGATATTCTAATAGCTCATCTATTATCAAGCGATGTAGTGCGCCTAATTGCTTTAAAACTGCCATCTGTACAAAAGCACACTCGGCAATATGAGCCACTAGCCGCTCACTAATCTCTCCAAGCACTGCAATGTCTGCACCCAAAAAACAGGGGATTTGCTGCCTGTCTTGCACCCAGCCAACCTCGGGTATATAGCAATAATACTGCTTGGGGTGCAACGCTTGTCCATAGGCATCTTGATTAAACACCAACGCCACCCCCAATTGCTCAAAAAGCGCCTTTTCAAATCGGCGCAGCCACAGACGCATCGCCCAACCATCTGCTGTCTGTAGCGCCAATAGTGTCTGTTGATATACTTGCCATAACCGTGATGCCGCCTCTTCTTTGGGTAATAGCTTATAAATCAATTCATTCATATACAGTGCAGCGCATTGACTTTGGAGCGCCAACTGCCCAGTACCGTCTGTTACTATGGTGGGCTGACTTAATGTTTTTAGGCTATGCTTGCCTGATACAAATAGCTGTATTGCCACAAACAAAGGCAGTCCACGCCGACCCACCCCCTCAAACACACCCAAGTCGTCACTAAAAAATGTATAAATCGCCCGTTTTTCTTGATAAGGTCGGGCATGAAGCAGGTAGCCTGTGAGTGGAATGCTTTTCATTTACAGAGTTTTCAGGTATTTAATATCGTTAGGTTGCGTGGCTTTGTTACCAATTTTATAAATATAGTATTTGCCACCCACACGCTTGACGTACAACCTACCTTGCGAACCAAAACCATATTCCAAAAAGTCTGTTCCTGCCACCTTACATCTTTGCTGTGCTTTATCTGGCACATAATTGAGCAATCCAATCAATTTTTCTGCCAAACGAGCGTCTTTGTTGGTCAGTAAAACAAACTCATCAAAGGCATCTTTTTCAAAAACAACATTGCTATAAACAGTCATTCTGTTTTGTAAAAAATCTTTTTTGGACTGACGAGCATCTTGTGCTTGCTTTTTTAGTTTATTGAGTTGCTCTTGTGCAATAATGCATTTCTCCAACAAGGTTTTGTTTTCTTGATTTAAAGTTTCATTTTGCAGCATAAGTTCAAGCTGTTCATCTTCTAGTTTAGCAAATTCATCATCCAACTCTGAAAGTTCATTGCGTTGTTTTTTATAAGCCAACTCCTTTTGAGTAAGCTCATGCTGTAGAGCCTGATTTTGTTTCTCCAAATCCGATAGTTTTTGTTCATAGACATAAAATGCTTTAGCTTCGGTCTTAGCATTTGCCACAAAGTCTTTTAACTCATCAAGCGATGGCTTGTTTTTCTTAGCATCTGCTTTGGCTTGTTTTGTAATTTGGTCAAATTCTGCTTTTTGTTGTGGTGTTAATTTTTCAACATCAAAATCCTTATTCTTAGCCTTTTGCTCCAAAGCATGAACCGCCATATACCCAATGGCAGAAGTTGCTCCATATACCAGTGGAATAGTGGTAAAACCGCCCATAAAAGGCAAAACAGTCTTATAAAGCCCCAAGATAATTTGCTGAGCGATTAACCCCCAACCTGCCACCGCCGCCAAAGTAGTTAACAAACTTGTGGTATCAATTTGCACCTCTTCGCCCATAATTACCTGAGCAATATAATAAATCATCACCATCTGCACAGGAGTTAAAATAAAAATATCCGCAAAAGGTATGGGTTGTACCGCAATGATGGCACAAGTTGCCGATCCTAAGGCAATTACACTGTTGATTTTGGTGTAATACGGAATGGCAGGATCATTAACAATGGCGTATAAAATATAACTTAGGGCATCTTTTTGTTTCTCGCCTTCGGCTTGGGCAACTGCTCGTTTATTCATCTGACTTACTCCTTATCAAGATGATTTTAATATGAGTAATCATTATAATCTTTAAAAAAATAAATGGAATTGTTAAATAAAAATACCTTTTAAGGATTTTCGTTCAAATTGAACTTATCAAATGCTAGGAAAACTCTCATATTTTGACAGGCTTACCACGAACAGTTTTAATAAAATCTATTTTTAAATTAACAATGCCAAATAAATCAATACCCCAAACTGTTTAGCGCCCTTTCATCATCGCTCCAGCCTTTTTTGACTTTAACCCAAAGGGTAAGCATGATTTTGCGATCAAACAGTTTTTCCATGTCTTGTCGTGCTTCTATGCCGATTTGTTTGATACGACTGCCTTTGTCGCCAATGATGATGGTTTTTTGACCTGCTCGCTCCACAAAAATGGTGGCATCAATAAAGGTGCACGCCTTACGCCATTTGCCTGTTTTTGGGTCTTTGTGCGCCGCTTCGTCCTTAAATCCATCAATCTGCACGGTCAAATCATAAGGCACTTCATCGCCCGATTGACGCATGATTTTTTCACGGATAATCTCACTTGCCAAAAAGCGTTCGGAGCGGTCGGTAATCTGTTCGGGGTCAAAAATTGGTGGACGCACAGGCAAATACCTTGACACCACTGCCATCAAACGGTCTAAATTTTGACCACGCAGTGCAGATACAGGCACAATGTCAGCAAATTCAAAACTTTGCTGATATTCTTCAATCAGCGGCAACAGTTTGTCTTTTTCTTTGATGGTGTCGGCTTTATTGATGACCAGCACCACAGGCAACTCGGTATTGGCGAGCTTTTCAAGGGTCAATAAATCATCAGCTCGCCACTGTAAGCCGTCCACCACAAACAGCACCAAATCCACATCAGACAGCGCCGAAATTGCCGCCTTATTCATGCGTTCGTTGATGGCTTTGACTTCTTTGGCATGAATACCGGGAGTATCTACAAACACCGCCTGCATGGTGTCATTGGTCAAAATGCCATGAATACGGTGGCGAGTGGTTTGCGGTTTGCGTGATGTGATGGATAATTTTTGACCAAGTAAATGGTTCATCAACGTGGATTTGCCCACATTGGGTCTACCGACAATCGCCACAAACCCTGCCCGAAAGTCTGCTGATACTGACGAATTGGTATTAAAAAATTGAGCAATCACATCAGCATTATCGGTGCTAGGATTGGACACAGTATCGGTCATAAGACTCCCTATTACTACATTAGCGTGTTAAATTTAACTGATTTATCATGCGTTCGGCGCATTTTTGTTCAGCGATACGTCTTGATGCGCCTGTTTCAATAATCGGCAACATATCTGCTTGCGCCACTTGGCATTCTACCACAAAGGTTTGGTCTGGAGGATTGCCTGTGATTGCCGACAAGGTGTACGTTGGCAATGGTAGCTTATTGGCTTGCAATAGCTCTTGTAGGCGCGACTTAGCATCTTTGAGAGGCGTTTCGGCTGTGACTTGCATCAAAAGCTCATCATACCAAGACAGCACACAAGCGCGCACCACCTCCAACGACCCTGAATCCAAATAAATCGCCCCAATCAGTGCCTCCACCACATCCGCCAAAATAGACGCACGATGACGACCACCGCCTTTGCGCTCACCCACCCCCAAAATGAGATGGCGATACAACTCCAGCTTTTCGGCAATCAATACCAAGCTTTCTTGGCGCACCAATGTGGCGCGCATACGCGTTAATCGCCCCTCATCTAGCGTTTTGTAGTGATGATATAGATACTCTGCCATAATCACCCCAAGCAGTGCATCACCCAAAAACTCCAAGCGCTCATAGCTACTCTTGGGGCTGTGTGAACGGTGTGTCAATGCTTGTTTGGGGTAGTCTAGATTGGTGAATTGATAGCCTAATTTTTTCATTAAAATAGGCAAGCCATCAGCGACATTGATAAAATGGTGCAACCCTGCTGTTACTGCTTTTTGCATACTGCTTATTAATCACTTATATAAAGGCAAGACACATGCTTGCCTAGTATCACAACATCCTACTAATTTGTGGGGTCGGGCACAGCACTAACACCACTGGCATCAATCTCTTTGCTAAAGCGATTAACCACATAGGTGCTGCCATAATATTGGCTTTCTACTGTGTATTCCAATTTGACCTTGAGGGCACCTGGTGTTTTGTTTACAAAGGTAATCACATCACTTGCCTTGGTATTGTACTGCGCATTAATAGACAGCTGCTGATCTAAAGCTGCCAAAAATTGACGCTCGTTATGCTTGGCGGCATTAGATTTTGCCACCTCTTTTGTGACCAATTCAGTTAATTGATAATCACCCACATAAGCAGGGATGACGGCAAGCCCAAATTTTGCCAACAGCCCCAACATAATCACAAACAACACCACACCAGTGATACTTGCACCTTGCTGATGTGCTGCCAAAGAAATATTTTTCATAAGTTTTACTCTTAATCAATACTACCAACTCGCCCAAAGCTTGGCAAAGATAGTCCTGCGTCTTTGTGCATCCAAATATACGTGGCTTTGCCTGCCAAATTTGCTTCAGGTACCACACCCCAAAACCGACTGTCTTCACTACGGTCACGGTTATCACCCATCACAAAATAGCTGTCAGCAGGCACTTTTACCTCCCAGACTCTGCCTTGCGATGACAATAGAGTCTGTGCTGAATTTTCTTGCAAAAAACCTGCCATTTGATTGGTCGTTGCCCCATCAAGATAGCGTACTGTATAAGTGTGATTGCCCAAAGTTTCGGTATAATAGCGCGCATCACGCTCTTCTTGCTCACCCAACGCTGCACGTTCTTCTTTGCTCAAGGTATGACTGCCAATCACCTGTGGGTACAGACGTGCCACCAAGGTATCTTCCATGGTTAATGTTTGTTTGACAGTATCCACAGTCTTGCCATTGACTGACAGAACGCCATTATCATAGCGAATGATGTCATTAGGTAAGCCAATTACCCGCTTAATATAATAGCGTTTTTCGTTCAGTGGGTAGCGAAACACCACCACATCGCCATGCTTGGGGCTGCCTGTGTTTAGAATTTTGGTATGGGTGATGGGCAATCTCAGTCCATAGGCTGCCTTATTCACCACAATAAAATCCCCTGTGTGCAAGGTTGGCACCATCGATGAGGATGGGATATTAAATGGCTCTGCAATAAACGCACGCACAATCACCAAAAACAATAAAATAGGCAAAAACTCATACGCCCAACGCACCAAAAACAATTCTTTGGTGCCCTCTACCTCTCCTTTGGTTTCAGCCACTTTGCGCTTGGCAGCATGGTACTCATCATGCAGCGCCAAGACATCAGCAGGCGTATTGGCGCTTGGCACAAAATAATCAATATTATCAACGTCATAATGCGCTTTAAGCGCTTTGGCAAAGGCTGCTCGCTTGTCCTCTAGATGACTTTCTGCCATGTCAGCCAGCTTGGTATTGCTTTTGGCTACTTTGTGCTGCTTTAGGACAAACTTATCAGCAAGATACACTACCAACAACAACAAGGTAATTGGCACCAAAATTAAATTGATATCAAATTCCATACCTGCCCCTAATTATCCACCTTTAATACCGCCAAAAACGCTTCTTGGGGGATTTCTACCGAGCCGACTTGTTTCATGCGTTTTTTACCGGCTTTTTGTTTTTCAAGTAGTTTTTTCTTACGGCTGACATCACCGCCATAACACTTGGCAAGTACGTCTTTACGCATTGCCTTAACCGTGCTACGAGCGATGATTTGGCTACCGATGGCGGCTTGAATGGCGACATCAAACATCTGTCTTGGAATCAGCTCTTTCATCTTTTCAACAAGTTGATTACCACGGCGACGGGCGTGTTCTTGGTGGCAAATCATCGCCAAAGCGTCCACTTTTTCGCCATTAATCAGCACGTCCACACGGCTAAGTTTGTCCGCCTGATAGCGCTCAAAACCATAATCCAAAGACGCAAAGCCA
>JBHBMT010000160.1:0-38454 GCA_041773075.1 Moraxella sp. | reverse complement strand
TACTTTAAGCTTACTGTGGTGTAATAAGCACATCAAAGGCATACCGCCTAATTAAACCCTTAAGTTAGGAGTTGTTATGAAAAAACTTGTGATGGGCGCACTGCTTGCAACCACTGCATTATCAAGCCTTGCTTATGCTGAATCGGTAGCACAGGCAAAGCGTCTGGCTGATGATACATATGTAAGTGTGACGGGTAAGATTACTCGAGCATTGAGCAATGAAAAGTTTGAATTACAAGACAGCACAGGCAAAATTCGCGTAGAGATTGATGATGATTATGGTTCGGTGAGCCAATTTGTTGGCAAAACCGTGACTGTATCAGGCGAAATAGACAAGGGCAAAGGTCGCACCGAGATTGATGCTCATGGCGTACGCGTACATTAAGTAATGTGTTAATAAATTAATTTGGTTAAGTAGAAATTTAGGAGTTCTATCGTATGAAAACATTGATGACAGCATTGCTAAGTGTAGGTGTGCTAATGGGTGCAGCAAATGCTTATGCAGACGATGATTATCATGCCAATCATCAAGCCCATGCAGGCTATCAAGCAGCGCAAGTGACGACAGTAGCGGCAGCGCAAAAAGCCTACGATGACGCGCCTGTGCGCTTGCAAGGTACCATCACTCGCCAAGTATCTTATGAGCATTATGAGCTAAAAGACAGCACAGGTAGCATCATAATTGATATTGACGATGATCACGGCTTGGCAACTCAATTGGTGGGCAAAACAGTGACCATCATGGGTGAGCTTGATAAAGAGTACAATCACACCAAGATTGATGTTAAAAACTTACAAATTCATTAATGCGTGATACAATACTAATAAGATGGGACGCGATTGTCGTTCTAGCAACCCTTTAAGTGAGGCTATGATGAAAAAATTAATCGGTTTGGGCGTGGTGGGTGTTTTATTGACATTGACCGCGTGTAACAATAACCCTCTTGGAAATGTGTCGCTACCAAGCTCGCCTTTGAGCAAAGAGCCAGTCAATACATCAGCCACCCAACAATCCACAGCGGCAGTAAATTCACACGCTGTTGCCAATCAGGTGGTGACAGTAGCACAGCTCAAAGACTTGCCTGATGACAGCATGGTACGTCTGCGTGGTAAGGTTGTTAAAGCACTGCATGACGAAAAGTATGAATTTGCTGATGACACAGGCACGGTTGTGGTTGAGATTGACCGTGAGGTATGGCAAGGGCGTGCTGTCAGCGCCAATGAGGTACTTACCCTTGTGGGAGAGTTGGATAAAGAACTTAATCCAATGCAACGCCTCAAAGTAGATGTTGAAATGATTGAGTTTTAAATAAAATCAATGACAAAAGCATGGTGGTTTGATGACTGCTGTGCTTTTTTGTGCTAAAAATCAAAAACACAGGCAAAGCAATGCGTATCTTATTGGTAGAAGATGATGTTTCTTTGGGTGAAACCATCAAAACATGGTTGAGCCTAGATGGGGAGGTGGTAGATTGGGTGCAAGCAGGACATCTGGCGGTATCTGCATTAAAAAGTTATGAGTATGCGTGTGTGTTGCTTGATAGGGGATTGCCCAATATGTCAGGCGATGAGGTGCTTGGCTTTATTCGCAAACACAATCTACCTGTGGCGGTCTTAATGATTACCGCCAAAGACAGTATCAAAGATAGGGTGATGGGGCTGGATTTGGGGGCGGATGATTATTTGGTGAAGCCGTTTGACTTAGAAGAAATGTCAGCGCGCATTCGCTCGGCAGTGCGCAAATATAATGCAATACCAAGCAATCCTGTGCTAAGTCATGGCAAGTTGCAGCTTGACCCTGCCAGCAAAAGCGTCACTTATCAAGGCACTCCTGTGACGGTGACGCACAAAGAATATATTGTACTGCATCGGTTGATGCGCACCCCAAAAACTGTGGTATCCAAAGAGCAGCTAGAAGATGAGCTGTACGGTTGGGGGGAAGAAATAGAGAGCAATGCCATTGAGGTATATGTGTCGCATTTGCGCAAAAAAATCGGCGCTGACAGCATAAAAACCCTAAGACGGCAAGGATATATGATGGGGGATGTATAAGCCTAGTCAAATGGGATTATCAAGTGGGCGTGTGGGATTATAAACCATATCAACCATGCGTATTAATAATGTATTATCAAAGCTTAAGCAGACTATATGCGTCAATTTTCTTTAAAAAAACGATTATTACATAATACCTTACTTATCAGTTTGCTGGCGGGTGTGCTAGGTTTGATACTGGTGAGCGTATCGGTGCTTTATACCAGTGGCGAGATGTTTGATGAGCTTTTGGAGGGCAATGCTCAAGCGCTATTGGGTGATGGGGCGGTGGTGTATCCTGATGTGGAACATGGGCTACAGCACGTCAATGAAGAGATGGACATAGAATACCAAGTCTTTGATAAAGAAGGTCACTTGTTGAGTAAAACATATGGCGCACCCCAAACGCCATTTTTGCAAAGTTTTAATAATGACGATTATTATAATAGCTATCAGTTGGGGCGTTTGTGGCGCATTCATACTTTGTATGACACACAGCTAAATCGCTATGTGCAAATTGCTCAACCGTGGTCTCAGCGTATAGAATACGCCTTGCCTTTGGTGCTAAATTATGTATTGGTGCTGATGGTGTTTGGGGTGATGGTTGTGGTGGGCAATACTTGGGTGATTCGCCAAAGCCTAAAACCCCTCAATGATTTGCAGCACGCCATTGATAAGCGCCATTTGCAAGATTTATCACCAATCACCCCTATGGTTAGCCTCACTGAAACAGCACCTTTGGTTGATGCCATTAATGAGTTGTTTGAGCGCCTCAAGCGTGCCAATGAAGCCCAAGAGCGTTTTACTGCTGATGCATCACATGAGCTGCGCACACCGTTGTCGGCGGTACAGATGAAATTGCAATTAATTCAGCGCAAATACGCCAATCATCAATTTGATGACACCCAAAAGATGATTGAGGCGCTAGGTGAGGTACAAGCAGATGTTAAGCGTGCCACCGCTTTGGTGGAGAGCTTGCTAACATTGGCGCGTTTGGATACTGCAAAAACACAGACACCCTTTCATCCATTGTCGGTGAGTGCTTGGCTAGAAGGGGTGATACAAGTGGCGCAACCTGACTTTGATAAAGCAAAAGCAAGCTTGCAGTATCATGCCACAGTACAGGCAGCGGCAGTGGTTGTGATGGCAGATGAGCAGTTGTTGTTTGTGGCGCTAAGAAACCTGCTTGATAATGCACTGCGTTATGGGGGCGATGGGGTGGTGGTGTCAGTCGAGGCGCAGATTGTGGCAGGAGAGCTGGTGGTTTGTGTCAAAGACAATGGCACAGGCGTTAGTCAAGCAGATAGGCAACGTCTAACAGAGCGGTTTTTTCGGGTATTGGGTAGCCAAAAGATGGGGTCAGGACTTGGATTGTCTATTGTGTGTAAAATCATTGAGCATCATCAAGGGCGCTTATGGTTTGAGGATGGCTTGACATATCAAGGGGGGGTGGGCTTAGGTGTGTTTATGGCGCTACCCTTGGCGCAGAAGGAGTGATTGCCAAATCATCATAAGTGTTATGAAGTGTCAGGATGTCCCAAAAAAAGATGAACGAAAGATGAGTGGTGGTTTTGTTATACAGCGTCACTTTGCTTGTTGTGCTGATGGTTTTGGGTTAATATAAGTGTTAAACATCATAGACTTAGAGATGTATAACTTAGTGGGTGCATAACTTAGCAGGTGCATAAAAACAGGAGTGGGATATGAGAAATAAAGTGATGGCAGTGTCTGTTATGCTGGCTGGTATGTGGTTTGGCACAAACTTGGCAGGGGCGAACGATTTTTATGTGTCGCAGAAACTCATTGAAACGGATTATGAACTTTTTGCAGCGTGCTCATCGCAGTGTCCTGAGATAGACTATACGTTGATTGACACAGGGCTGCCATGGCTAGATAGCACCATTAATAAGGCGGTGGTAAATAGAATAGATATCACAGGCATGACTCAAGAAAATTCAAAAGAAGCGCAAGTGGCGCAGGCGTTTTATGCCAAGCCAATTGTCAGTGATACAGAGCTTACCAATCAAATCAATCGCCTAACCAAAGACATCATTAGTGCCAACAATGAACATGGCGCAGAGTCTGCCTCAACGTATGTTGCCACGGCGCATCCATCTTTGATAGGTATGCACAAAGGATTGGTTTTGATGGAGATTCAAGGGTATTATTATTTGGGCGGTGCTCATGGGTTGGGCAGTCAGACTTATTATGTCTTTGATTTAAAAAATAAAAAATATCTGACATTGACAGACATTGTCATTAAAGGCAAACAAACGCAATTAACCCAAAAGCTACAAGCCAAATATCATCAATACCTAAAAGATAATGACATGGACCCCAAAGAGATGGCGGAGTATTGGGAATTTTTTGTGACAGACAATTTTACGTTTACTAAGGAAGGGATGGAATTTTTGTATCAGCCTTATGAAATCACTCCTTATGTTATGGGAATGCCAAGTTTGGCGCTCAGCTATCAAGAACTTTCGGGTATCATAAGACCGCAGTATCTAAAATAACCTATCAAAGCCTTGATGTTTGTCAAATTGAACAAAAAATTGTGATATGATAAAGCATTTTGACCAGCATGGATATGTATCATGTCAACTCCTATGACCCAAGACGAATTTTTGGCATTCAAGCAGCAAGGCTACAGCCACGTGCCACTCATCAAAAAGCGCCTAATGGACGACTCAACGCCCGTTTCGGTATTTGCCAATATCCGTAAATTAAACCCCAAAGCCTATTTGTTTGAATCGGTGGTGGGCGGTGAGCGCTTTACTCGTTATTCCATGATTGGACTGGGCAAGGGCGTGTATTTTGAATATCAAGATGGTGTCATGCGAGTGGGCAGCGAGTTGGTGGGTACGGTGTCTAGCAACAAAACTGACACCCCCTTTGACGACATTCGTCAATTTATGCGTCAGTTTCGTATGCCAACCGCCAAAGAAATTCCCACATTGCCTGTGTTTAGTGGGGGGCTGGTGGGCTATTTTGGTTATGATTTAATCCGCTGTATTGAGCCGTCTGTCGGGCAGTCGGATAAGCCCAATCCATTAAATTTGCCTGATTTGTGGCTGATGTTGTCCACCGAAGTGGTGGTGTTTGACAACCTTGAGCATACGTTATCCATCGTGGTGTATGCCAACAGTGATGTAGAAAACGGCTATGAAGATGCGATGGGGCGACTGATTGCCATTGAAAAAGCCTTGGGCGAGCGTCCTGATTTGTCCACCCAAACTTGCACCAAGCCGACCTTTGTGTCTGCCACAGGACAAGAAAAATTCTGCACAGATGTCAATACAATCAAAGACTATATTTTGGCAGGCGATGTCATGCAAGTGGTGCCAGCACAGCGAATGACAGCGGATTTTAATGGCGATGCCTTAAGCGTCTATCGGGCGCTGCGTTATCTTAATCCATCGCCGTATTTATTTATGCTACATGGCGAAACGTTTGGCTCTGCCAAATCGCCTTTTGACATCATTGGTGCGTCCCCTGAAATTTTATCCAGAATAGAAAATGGCACCGTTACAGTGCGACCGCTAGCAGGGACACGCAGACGTGGGCGTGATGTGGCAGAAGATTTAGCGCTTGAAGCAGAATTACTGTCCGACCAAAAAGAAATTGCCGAACATTTGATGCTCATTGACTTGGGGCGCAATGACATTGGGCGAGTGTGTAAAATTGGCTCGGTAAAGGTAACTGACAAAATGTTTATTGAGCGTTATTCGCAAGTCATGCACATTGCCAGCAATGTAGAAGGCGATGTCAAAGATGACGTGGATGCTTTGGACGTGTTTTGTGCCACCTTTCCTGCAGGCACGCTGTCGGGCGCTCCTAAAATCCGTGCCATGCAGATTATTGATGAAGTTGAGCCTGTGCGCCGTACGGTGTTTGGCGGAGCGATTGGCTATTTGGGTTGGCATGGTAATATGGATACCGCCATTGCCATTCGTACCGCAGTGATGAAAGATGGTAAGGTTCATGTGCAAGCAGGGGCGGGCGTGGTGGCAGATTCTGACCCAATGGCGGAATGGGACGAAACCAACAAAAAAGCCCTTGCCATCATCAAAGCGGTAGAAATGGCGTGCGATGGGCTAGAGATAGGCTAGGCTGTGGAGTAATCGCCACATCCGTTTATTGTATCATGCTAGCTTATGTTGGCATGAATAACAGAGGTGGCGATAAGGCTTATAATGCCTGTCATTACAGGTATGTTACTGTATCGCCATCTACTTTGATGACCTGTTTTAGTTGCAAGCGCTTGATGATGTCATCAATATCAGCAGCGCTGCTACCACGAAAGCCCAAGATGGCTTCTAGGTAGTTTTTTAGGGCGGATAGGCGATTGGGCTTGCTTTTTAGGATGCGCTCAAGACAATATTGATAGTCCGCAGATTCTGGGCTGTCGCTTGAGACTTTGTCTTGGCGATTGCTTTCAGTCAGTGCCATTTGAATCAGCAGTGAGGCAAGGCGCAATTTGTCATCAAAATTAAGCTGGGTTGCCATGTCTTTGACGGTATTGTAATTCATACAAAAACTCCAATAGATTAAAAATACGGGCTTAGGTGTTTTTAATAAAGCCTGTTTCATCACTTTCTGAAAACTCTGGGTGGTCAGCATCTTTGATATGACGGCGTAGCAATAAATACCCTGCCAGCCCTGACACCAGCGACCCAAGCATAATGCCGATACGCGGGTCAAATTCACTGGGAATACCCCCAAAGGCTAATCCTGAAATAAACAAACTCATGGTAAATCCAATGCCACATAACAGCGCTGCGCCATAAACTTGGATGGTGGTGGTGCCTGTGGGTAGCTTGGCAAACTTGAGTTTGATGGCGATGAATACGGCTGCCATCACGCCTATTTGTTTACCCAAAAACAACCCTAGGGCAATGCCTAAGGGAACAGGGTGTAGTAGTGTGGCAAGACTTGTGCCCGCCAATGAGATACCTGCGTTGGCAAACGCAAATAAGGGCAAAATGCCAAATGCTACGGTATTGTGCAAGTCATGCTCTAACTCTTCAAGAGGGGAGTGTTCAGGGTCATGAAGGTTGCGTAGCGGAATAAATAGTGCCAATGTCACCCCTGCCAAGGTGGCGTGCACCCCTGATTTTAACAAAGCTGCCCACATCACTAAGCCAATTAATAAATAAGGTGTGAGGCGCACGACATTCATTTTGTTTAATAAATATAACAGCGGCAAACACGCCAGCGCAATCATCAGTGACATCAAGGATAAATCACTGGTGTAAAAGAGCGCAATGATGACAATCGCCCCCAAGTCATCAAAGATGGCAATGGATACCAAAAACACCTTTAGAGCATTGGGAACGCGGCTACCAAGCAGACTCAATACCCCCAGAGCAAAAGCAATGTCTGTGGCAGCAGGGATTGCCCAGCCTGCCAAATTGGTAGGATTGTTGTAGTTGAGTCCTGCATAAATCAGTGCAGGCACAATCATACCGCCAATAGCAGCCAAGGCAGGGAGCAAAATCTGTTTAATGTCTGATAGCTCACCTACCAATGCCTCTCGCTTAAGCTCAAGTCCCACCAAGAAAAAAAAGATTGCCATCAAGCCATCATTAATCCAATGATGGGCATCTTTGGCAATTTCAAAAGCGCCAATCTGCACCACCACAGGCGCATGAATAAAGGCATGATATAAGTCTTTGAGGGGAGAATTGGCAACAATCATGGCAAGAATGGCGGCAAGTGCAAGAATCACACCTCCTGCAATCTCAAGTGCCAAAAATTGTCTGATACGTGTCAGTAGCATGAAAAAAATCCTATGGTGCTATTGTGGGTGTGCCAAACTTGGTCTTTTTTTGAGTGGCAAGATAAGATTTGTAATAGGCAACTACCCAAGTGTCCTATGATTTATCTCCAATGTATCAAAAAATAGGCGTATAATAAAGCCTTTTTTGCTATTTTGGCAGGTTTTACAAGGTGGTTATGGATATTAGCTTGGGTGTGAACATATTGGCACTGCTTTTTATGGTGGCAATGCTGGCTGGCTTTGTGGATGCGATGGCAGGCGGTGGCGGACTTTTGACCATTCCTGCGCTGCTGTTATCGGGCGTGCCGCCCATCGCTACCCTTGCCACCAACAAATTACAAGCGTGCGCAGGGTCGTTTTCGGCAAGCGTTACCATGATAAAAAAGGGCGTGGTTCGCCCAAAAGACATCAAAGCCGCCCTTATCATGGCGTTTGTTGGCTCAAGTGTTGGTACGGTACTGGTGCAACTGTCGCCCCCTGATATGCTCAAAGTGGTCATTCCTTTTTTGGTGGCAGGGGTGGGACTATATACGCTGTTTGCTCCCAATTTGGGTCAGCTTGAGAGCAGTCCAAAAGTAAGCCAAGCCACTTGGCAAAAAACCGCCGTACCCTTGATTGGCTTTTATGATGGTTATCTAGGACCGGGGACGGGGACGTTTTTTGCTTTGTCCAATGTGGCACTGCGTGGTATGAATTTGATACAAGCCACAGGCACAGCCAAGCTACTAAACTTCGCCACCAATATCGCAAGTCTCATTTTCTTTATTGTAGGCGGTCAGGTGCTATGGACGGTGGGTTTGGTGATGATGGCAGGACAAGCCATTGGGGCGTTTTTTGGTTCGCACATGGTGGTCAAAGGCGGGGCAAAATTTATCCGCCCTGTGATTGTATTGATGTGTTTTGCGATGGTGGTGCGGTATGTGTTTTGGTGATTATTAGGGCGTGTTAATTTGCTTGGACGCTCTAAAACGTGTTTTTTTGTTATGACTGCTGATGTTGCTTGTGGTTATCACCCCAATTCTTAAGCTCATAAATGACGTTCGCCAACGTTTTGCCATACTCGCTAAGACGATAATCCACTTTGGCAGGTACGACAGGATAAACGGTGCGCACAATCAGCCCATCTTTTTCTAATGCCCTAAGCTGATTGGTAAGCGTTTTTTGTGATACTTCAGGAAAGGCTCGCCAAAGGTCGCTAAAGCGTAAAGTATTTTCACTCAAAAGCCGATATAAGATGGCGCCTTTGTATTTTTGCCCAATTAAAGATAAGGTCAGCTCTACAGAACATCCTTCATGACACCCAAATTGACTGTGTGCGATTTTTGACATACTCACCTTTAAGTAACTAGGTAAAAAATAAGTAACTATATGAAAAATAAGTGCTTTATTAAGAAAATCTTTTAAAGTGCGTATTATAATCACTCATTTTTGAATAAACAAGGTGATTTTATGTACGCCATTGGTTTTAACCAGCCCCACGCCATCAGCAGCAAAGAAGCCCTGCAAGACATTGAGGTGCCAACACCAACGTTAGCACCTTTTGATATTTTGGTGGAGGTGCACGCAGTGTCTGTCAATCCTGCCGATACCAAAATCCGCCAACATCACACCCCCAAAGAGGGTGAATTTCGGATATTGGGTTATGACGCCGCTGGCGTGGTGGTCAAAGTAGGAGAGCAGGTAACTGGGTTTGAGATTGGTGATAAGGTGTATTATGCAGGAGCGATTGACAAAGCAGGAACAAATAGTGAGTTTCATGCAGTGGATAGTCGCTTAGTTGCCAAGATGCCAAAGACACTTGATTATACGCAAGCAGCAGCGTTGCCTTTAACGATATTGACCGCTTGGGAGGTGCTTTTTGAAAGACTCAATATCAACGCCAATTCCCAAGAGGTGCTGCTGATTATTGGTGGGGCAGGTGGTGTTGGCTCTGTTGCCATTCAGCTAGCAAAAGCTTTGACCAAGATGACTGTTGTGGCAACTGCTTCACGAGATGAAAGCGTGGCATGGTGTTATAAGATGGGTGCAGATTTTGTGATTAATCATCATCACGACTTGGCAGAGCAGCTACAAACCATGAATATTGTTGCGCCAACTTTTGTATTTAGCACCACACACAGCGATACATATTTGGCGCAGATTGCCAAGCTGATTGCACCACAAGGCAAGTTTGCGCTAATTGACGACCCAAAAGTATTTGATATTACACCATTTAAAAGCAAAAGTGTGAGCGTACATTGGGAATTTATGTTTACTCGCTCTTTATATCAAACCAGTGATATGGCAGCACAGGGGGAAATATTGGCAAAAGCTGCTAAGCTGATTGAACGTGGTCAGATGGTCAGCACGCTTAATCAGGTGTTGTCGGGCATGAACGCCAAAACACTGATACAAGCTCATGCCTTGATAGAATCAGGACGTAGCATTGGCAAATTGGTAGTAACCAAAACATCATTTAGCCAGCTTTTGCCAAACCAAAAGTAAACTTCTTGCATTTTAACCTTTTCTTGCATTTTAACCTTTAAAGGTGCGCATAAAACCAACACGCAGTACAAAGCCACTAAATAAGAGTGGCTTTATTGTTTTGTTATAAAAGATGCACTAAGGATTGCAAAAACAAAACACCCAACCCAAAAGTATTGACCATCGATGGAAAGTCAAAAGATGTCTTGTATTTATTGGCTTATAAATTTACCCCATCTGTGTTTTAGGCTATAATACGTCCATTTTTTAAGTTTGGGCAAGTGTCATGACCAATACCACTTTTTCTAACATATTGCTTGGCATTACAGGCGGTATCGCCGCTTATAAATCAGCAGTACTCGCTCGCTTATTGATAAAATCGGGCTTTAATGTGCGTGTGATGATGACACAAGGGGCGTGCGAATTTGTAGCGCCTTTGACATTTCAGGCGCTAACAGGTCATGCGGTGCATACCACGTTACTTGATGAAACAGCAGAACTTGGTATGGGACATATTGAGCTGGCTAAATGGGCGGACGTGGTGGTGATTGCACCAGCATCTGCCAATACCATTGCAAAATTGGCAGGCGGTTTTGCGGACAATCTTTTGACGACAGTGTGTTTGGCAACCAATGCCCCAATTTTGATTGCCCCTGCGATGAATCAGCAGATGTGGGCACAGCCAGTTGTTCAGGACAATCTCAAAAAATTGCAAGCCTTTGGTTATCATCTTATTGCGCCTGATAGCGGTGAGCAGGCGTGTGGGGATGTGGGAATGGGGCGTTTGCCTGAACCTGAAGCGTTGTGCGAGCGTATTGAGATATTTTTGGCACAAAAAAGCCTGCCTCAATCTTTAAATAATAAGACCGTTGTTATCACCGCAGGGGCGACACTTGAGTCAATTGACCCTGTGCGTTTTTTGTCTAATCACTCTACAGGTAAGATGGGGTTTGCGCTGGCGGCGGCGTGCCGTAACGCAGGCGCAAAGGTGGTGCTTGTCAGTGGTAAGCGAGTGCATTTGCCCACACCCATGGAGGTGACACGCATCAATGTGGAGACGGCGGATGAGATGCTACAGGTATGCTTAGAGGTCACAAAAGAGGCTGATATTTTTATTGCTACCGCAGCGGTGGCGGATTATAAAATGGCAACAGTTGCCTTGCATAAACTCAAAAAAACAGATGGGGTGGATGAGCTTAGCTTAACACTAATAAAAAACCCTGACATCTTGGCAACCATTAGTAAGACATATCCTCATGTCTTGAGTGTGGGATTTGCTGCCGAAACTCAAGATACCGAAAATTACGCTCTAGGCAAGCTTGCTGCCAAAAATTTGGATATGATAGCGCTCAATGATGTATCTGACAGCAGCATTGGCTTTGGTAGTGATGACAATGCGATGACGGTATTTTTTGCAAAAAAATATGCCAAAGACAAAGTGATATTACCTAAAGCCAGTAAAGACGTTATTGCACAAAGACTGGTGGCGTGTATAGGCGAGGTGCTTGGTGGCAGTTGAGCTGTTTAGCCAAAAAACGGATTACTGCCTTGCCATGGTGTATTATTGGCAAGCCAAAACCGTTGCCAAAACAGCGCTAAGATTGCCAGAGCCTGACGGGGTGCGGCAGCTAAGCTTTGGGTGCGGCAAAAAGCGCACCACACTTGGGATTTTTGGAGACAGTGCTGCCGCTGGTGTGGGGGTGGATACCCAAGATGAGGCACCGCTTGGACAGATTGGCACATTGCTTGCTCAGCAACTGGGGGATGTGGTGGTTGATGTCAGGCTGCACGCCACCAGTGGGCATACCAGTTTTGACTTATTACACCGTCTGTATGCGATGCCTGTTTGCTCATTTGATGTGGTGATTGTCAGTATTGGGGTGAATGATGTTATTAAGCAGACCTCTAATAACGCGTGGGCAAATCATATCCAAGCCATCATCACCTTATTTAAGCGTAAATTTCAGGTGTCTGATGTGATATTTTTGAGTCTGCCTCCTATGCACTTAGCCCCAAGTTTGCCCAAGCCCTTAAATGGTCTGATTGGACGGCGTGCCATAGCATTAAGTGCAATTTTGGCACAACTTTGCCATCATCATGACCATGTGCACTATGTTCAAGATGACTTTGCCCATGCCAATCTAAACCGCCAAACCATGTTTGCCAAAGATGGCTTTCACCCAAGTGCAGCCACGTATACAGTATGGGCAAAAACCTTATCCTGCTATATTAGTAAGCTAAAAATCAATCATTAACAAGTTTTTGGGTGTGTATTGATGTGTTGAGCTATTATAACTACCCACAAAGACAAAGCATGGGTTTGGCAACCGACTGTTAAATTACATTTAATACAACCCTGTCATGATGGGTATTTTGCTAGGTGGGGGGTGAGCTACAGTCCTTAACTACTATCTTTTTTTTGAGACTATCTTATGATTGATTATTCTGCCTTTGTCACTCCCAAAGAGCGTGCTTGGCAAGCAACCTATGCCAAAAACAAGTTGGACATTCAGCTACAAATACCCAAGGGGGTTGAGTCGCTCTTGGATTTTTTTGAGCAAGTCTTTGCAAGACACCAAGGGCATACGCTATTGACGTGTATGGGGGTGGATATTGGGTACAATCAGCTTGATGGTATTAGCCAAGATATTGCAGCTTATTTGCAATCGCTAGGATTGGTCAAAGGCGATAAAGTTGCCGTGATGATGCCCAATTGTCCGCAGTATTTGGCGGTCATGATAGGGATTGTGCGAGCAGGACTGGTGCTTGTCAATATCAATCCTTTGTACACTGCCAGTGAGCTTGAGCATCAATTGCTTGATTCTGATGCCAAGGCATTGTTTATTATAGAAAATTTTGCTCATACCTTTGCCAAAACAAGTCATAAAGGACAGATTGGTCATGTGATTGTAACAGGTGTGGGGGATATGTTAGGTGCAAAAGGATGGCTGATAAATTTGGCAGTACGCCACATCAAAAAAATGGTGCCCAAGGCGAAGATTGAAGGAGTGGTGAGTTTTCGGCAAATGCTCAAACAAGCCAAGCGGTGCGTGTATCAGCGTCCAACCGTCATACTAGATGATGTGGTGATTTTGCAGTACACAGGCGGCACAACAGGCGTGGCAAAGGGCGCGATGCTCACTCATGGGAATCTGATTGCCAATGTGGAGCAGTGCATGACTTATGTTAGGTCTGGACTAAAAAAACAGGACCAATATGGCGATTATATGGCAGTTGTCTTGCCGCTTTATCATATTTTTTCTTTTATGGTGACACTGCTTGGCATGAAATTGGGGTATGCCCTGCTACTTATCCCCAATGCTCGTGACCTTGATGACTTAACCAAGCAGTTTGGCAAGTATAAACCAGCCTTTTTTCCTGCGGTCAATACACTGTTTAATGCCTTGGCACAGCATAAGGGATTTTGTGCGCTTGACCATAGCAACTTAACCATTTCTTTGGGTGGTGGCATGAGTGTGCTGCCAAGTACCGCCAAAGACTGGGAGAGGCTGACGGGTAATTATATTATTGAGGGCTATGGTCTGTCCGAAACGTCACCTGTCTTAACTTTTAATCCTTTGGGGAGCTATACAGGAAAAATTGGCATTCCCCTTCCTTCAACAGACATCATTTTATTAGATGATGAGGGGAATGAGGTGGCAGAAGGGGAAGCGGGTGAGATTTGTGCCAAAGGACCGCAAGTCATGAAAGGATATTACAAAAAACCCGACGAAACGGCGAGAGTCATGACAAAAGACGGCTACTTTCGCACAGGGGATGTGGCGGTGATGGATGAATGTGGTTATTTTAAAATCGTCGATCGCAAAAAAGACATGATTTTGGTATCAGGATTTAACGTCTATCCTAATGAAGTAGAAGAAGCCATCGCTGCTCATCCTAAAGTACTAGAATGTGGTGTGATTGGCGTGCCTGATGACCATAGTGGTGAAGTGGTCAAAGTCTTTATTGTCAAAAAAGATGCCTCTTTAACCGAAAAAGAGGTCATGACATGGGCAAAAGAGCGCTTAACAGGCTACAAACGCCCCAAGCACATTGAGTTTATCAAGGAGTTGCCAAAATCTAATGTGGGTAAGATTTTGCGTAAGGAATTGCGCGCTCACCAAAAGGCATCCTAAGATGGTCTCAACATTGAAATAGAACAAGGCGTACCGCTGTTACAAATAGCAACACCCCCAAAGTTGTCATCAGCTTTGGGGGTGTCCTAAGAGTCTGTTCACAATGAATTATGCTTTCATCTTTTGTAGAATACTTCATTAAAGATAATTGCTTTTTTGCCAAAAATGGCTAAATTTTACTTTTTAAGCGTCAAAAACTTGCTTGTTAAGCGTCAAAAACTTGCTTGATAGAATCACTATCAATCTACATTTTTTTCCTTAAAAAGCTTACAATTTATTTCATTTTTGCCTAAAAATTAATCATGAACAGGCTCTCATTATTGTCTGATGGTCAGAGCATTATAAATCATTGAAATCTACTTTTTCATCTACAGGATTGCCATAGGTATCAATATAGCCTTCCCAGTCATCGCTTATCACATAAGCAAAACCTCTGCTAAAATCAGAAGCATAGCTGTAGGTCGGCTTAATCACTAGGTTGCCATGAATGTCTGCATAACCATAGCGTAAATCACCATCGGCACCTTTTTTGCCAACGACAATTCTACCGCTATAGGCGTTGCTGGCGTAGTCGTAAGTGGTGGGAATGATGGTCTTGCCTGTGGTGTCAATGACGCCCCATTTGTTATTGATGGCTACTGCAGCGCGATATTCATTGAACCACTGACTGCCATCATCATATTTAGGCGCGATGACCTCTTTGCCTTGTCCATTAATAAAGCCATATTTGCCTTTGCGCTGCACTCGCGCCAAGCCATCGCCAAAGCCCCATGCGTCAGTGTAGATGGGTTTGACCAGATAGCTACCATCAGGTCTGATATAGCCCCACAGCTTGTCTTTGCGTACCAAGGCAAAGCCTTCTTGAAATGACCATGCTTCATCATATTGAGGGGGGATAATAACCTCACCTGCAGCCGAGGCAAAGCCATAACGCCCCTCTTCATTCATAATGGTAATCAAACCGCTTTCAATCGTGCAGTCTTCTAAGTCCGAAAAAGAGTACCCTTCTGGTGGGGATAGGCTATAGCAATCGTTGGCAAAGGCAGGTAGGGTAGCCATCATAATGGCGGCGGTTAGTAGCATAATACGCATAAATACTCCTATATCACAAAGGGATAAGTCGGTTGGATTGGATGTCGTCATTGATTTCAAAACAATCCTTTATTAACTTGCCTTGCTGTACTGTGTACTATCTTTGGCGTGTTGTTTTGAATCTAAAAACTTTATTTGGCAAACAAGATGGGTATTAAATCTAAGCATTGTTGTTTGGGGCTAGATAAGCAAAAACATACCAACTGATATGCGACTACAAGCACCAAAACCAACACAACCCATCACAAAATTACGTCACCTACTTTACACCAACTCTACTACAAAAATCAATGAGTATCTATAGCGTTTATCAAGGATTCTTTTAGGGCGATTAATTGGGCATCGGTCAGTGCTTGAGTTTTGCCACTAATCACAAAGGTATCCTCTACGCGCTCTCCTAATGTCGTAATTTTGGCACTATGGACATCAACACCAAGTGCTGCCAATACCTGCCCAATGTCTGCCAAAAGTGATGCCCTATCTTTGGTGGTGATAAATAAGCTGTGCCGATGGTCAGTACTTGGCTGAATGTCAATATGGGTGGCAACATCAAAATGCTGTAAGCGTGCGTGCTTCAGTTTTTGCCCAAAGTGGGTAGGTTTGGCGCTAAACACTTGGCGGTGAGTAAGGGCTTGGATTAGGGTGTGTTCAAGGGTTTGATGGGCGCTGTGGGTGTTTGGTGTATGAGGGTCATGTGCTTTTAAGATGACAAAGGTATCTAATGCCATATCGTCATGACTGGTCAAAATATTGGCATTTAAGACACTAAACCCTAACGCATCTAAGGCGCTAACCACAGAAGCAAATAAGCCGTCTTGATTGGGTGTATAAACCAGTAATTGAGTGGCAGCAAGTGTGGTATCAGGGTGCGCGCGTAGTGCAATTAGGGGAAATTGCCCTGTGTGTGTCAAGATGGTATGCGCATGCCACGCAAGGGTATTGCCTGTTTCTTTGGCAATATAACTGGCACCTAGACTTTGCCATAAGTGGTGAATGGCATCATAGCTTAACGTCCCATCATCAAGAGCCGGCTGTAGGCGCGCCAATGCCCGCTCTTTGCGCGCTGCAATAAACATACTGGTGGCATTGCTGCTGTCTAGCGCCAATAGGCGTTCAGTGCCAAGATATAATTGACGCAGCAAGGTTGCGCGCCATGAGTTCCATAGTTGGGAATTGGTGGCGTTCATATCAGCAACGGTCAGTATATACAAAAAATCTAAACGTTCTTTGTTGCCTACAAATTGCGCAAATTCACTCAAAACTTCAGGGTCATGAATGTCCTTTTTTTGGGCGGTAAGAGACATGGTCAAATGCTCTTCTACAAGCCACACCACAAGGTCGCTATCTTCCTCCTCTAGGTGATGTGCTTGACAAAACTGCCGTGCCAACACAGCGCCTTTGTTGCTGTGGTCACCTCCTTGTCCTTTGGCAATGTCATGAAATAAAGCGGCAATGACGAGCAAATGACGCTTAGGCAAGGTGCGATATAGTCGGCTGACAAGCCAAAATTCAGGATGGGTTGTGGTCTCAAAACGGTGTAATAAGCGCACCAAAAACAACGTGTGTGCATCTACTGTATAGCGATGAAACAAATCATATTGCATCAGCCCAATGATTTTGCCAAAGTCGGGCAAATAGCGCCCCAAAACGCCATGACGTTTCATCAAGCGTAGGCGATGAAACAGATAATTTGGTTCGCATAAATTTGCCAAAAATAGCGCTGTATGTGCTGGATTTTGACGATAAGTTTCGTCAATTTGTACACTAGCAAGGCGTAATTGGCGTAATGTGGTGGGGGCGATGCGTTTGATGCTGTGCTTACCCATCATCAAAAATAAGCGCAATAGGCTATCAGGTTTGCTATAAAATAACGTGTGATTGACGGCGGCAATGTGCGGGCAATTATCTGGTGTGCGCTTATTGACCACCATAAAGTCATCGTCTAGTGCTTGAGCGTATTTGTCTGCTTTGGTTTCAAGATAGCGTTCGGCAAATAACGCGCAGAGCATTTCTGATAAACTGGCAACGGTCATGGCATGATGATAGTATTGCTTCATGAGTGCTTCTGGAGTGGCGTTGCTTTGGTCGTCAGGGGCACCAAAACCCATACGCGCACCAATGGTTTTTTGGTGATTAAATAATAAGCGATCTTCCTCTTTGCCTGTGAGTGTATGCAAGTGATGGCGTACACTCCACAAAAAATGCTGTGCCTCCATCAATGCGTGTGCTTCATCTGCTACCAAAACACCTGCCTCAACCAAGGCTTTGAGAGTATCGTCTGCCTCAACATGGTCAAAGTGACTAATAGCAAGCCAGCGCAAAATATGAATGTCTCGAAGTCCTCCGGGGGCGTTTTTGATGTTAGGCTCTAGATTGTATTCGGTACTTTGATGAGCAAGGTAGCGTTCTTTGGCTTCTTGCATTTTGGCATCAAAAAATTTAGAGACTGTCCAGTGCATTTTGACCCAATGTTTGGGTATGTGAGCTAAGGTATTATCTCCTATCAAAAAACGATTTTCTAGTAAGCTTGTGGCGACAGTATGCTCCAGAGCGCATGTGTGGTCATCACTTGAGCGAATAAAAAGTGCAGGGGTAAGTCCTGTATCCCAAAGGCTGGCACTCATTGTTTGTAGTGCGTCTAGCGTGGCATCACAGGGGTGATGATGTAACATTAAAATGTCAATGTCTGATTGAGGTAATAGCTCGCCACGTCCATACCCACCAATGGCAAAGAGTGCTACTGGCTTACCAACAAGGTCAAATACCTTAAAAATATGTCTTAACAACATATCAATCAGCTGGGTGCGTACAGCTAGACTTTGGTGAATGTCTAGGGTGTCTTGAAGGTGGGTGTCAAGATGGTGGTTAAAGTGAGTTAGCCACGGTTTTAGTGTGTACAAGGTGGTAGGTGTGATATGGGGTAGGGGATTGGCAACTAAATAGCTGTCCAAAAAAAGTGTGGTAGAGGTCATAAGCGCATCCTTGTGAGATAGATGTTTTGATTATCGCTTGATTTTTGGGATAAATCAAGAAAGGATGTTTGGGGTGGTTATGATAAAATGTTTAAGACAAATAACAATAAGACATTGATAATAAAACACGCACTTGAAACAGTGCGTGTTTTTGGTAAGGCGTGTGAAATATCAATACACCCTAAGCTTTTGGTTGCCAATCATAAATGCGTTTTTGGTATGCCACAATCATCAAAATCACGCCAAAAACAATCATGGGTAAACTAAATAATTGCCCCTTGCTCATCCATCCCATAATCAGCGCATAGCCCGCATCGGGCTCGCGGAAAAACTCGGTGATAAAACGACTGATGCCATAGCCTAGTAAAAATAGCGCTGAAACAGCGTAACGAGGACGAGGTTTGGCACTAAACCACCATAACAAGACAAATAATATCACCCCTTCAGTTATGGCTTGATAAAGCTGGGAAGGGTGACGAGGGAGTAGCTCATAGCCATTGATGGTTTGGGTGATGGCAGATAGGGCAGGCGTAGCGGTAAGTAGTGCTTGGTCAGCGTGTGCTGCTTGAGGAAAATACATAAGCCAACTGGTCGCACCATCAGACACACGCCCCCATAATTCACCATTGATAAAATTACCAATACGTCCAAAAAACAACCCCGTAGGAACGCAGGGCGCAATAAAGTCTAATACTGTAAAAGGGGCTTTTTGGTATTTTCTGGCAAAGAGTATCATGGCGATAAATACCCCCATAAACCCCCCATGAAAGCTCATACCGCCTTCCCACACCTTAAACAAAGACACAGGATTTGCCAAAAAGTCATTAAAACCATATAAAATCACATAACCAATGCGACCTCCCAAGATGACTCCAAGTGCCCCATAAAAAATTAAGTCAGACACCATGTCGCTATTAAAGTCGCCACGTTTTTTGCCACGATATACTGCCAAGCAATAGGCTGCCAAAAATCCAAGCAAATACATCAGTCCATACCAATGGATTTCAAAACTGCCCAAGCGAAGGGCTGCTGGATCAAATTGGGGGTGTATCAATGCCATAATCATCTACCTATGAGAATTTGGGTGGCTTATCATAACAGAAAAGGAGGTGTTTTTGGTATGGTTTTGTGGGTATTACGGGACTTGTTGTTGCAACAAAGTCAAAATCCGCCCGATTTTATCCAAACATTCTTGGTACTCATCATCACAATCAGATAGCACTGTAATGCCTCCGCCCGCCCAAAGACGGACATGGTGAGTGGTATTGTCATTATCGGTGTGCGCCTGTAATGTGCGAATCAACACATTAAATTGCCCTGTGTTATTAAAATTAAGATACCCCATCGTGCCACAGTACGCCCCTCGTGGCTGGTATTCAAGCTCATGGATAATCTCGCAGGCGCGTTTTTTTGGACTGCCTGTAATAGACCCTGCAGGCAAGCTGTCAAATAACACTTGCAAAATAGGGGTGTCATTGATGGTGGCAACAATGGTGCTCACCATGTGATGAACATTGTGAAAGCTTTCAATATCAAAGCGCACAGGCACAGTCACTGCACCAAACTTGGCATAGCGACCCAAATCATTACGCAATAAATCCACAATCATCACATTTTCTGCCAAGTCCTTTTCGCTGGTTGCTAAGTCGTGTTTTAGATGGACATCTTCGGTTGGGTTGTTGCTTCTAGGGCGTGTGCCTTTGATGGGTTTGGTGGTTAGGAGGATGTCTTGGTTTTTTTGGTTAAATTTAAAAAATAATTCTGGCGATACGCTTAACACTTCAAACCCATCAATCATCACAAAGCCTGAAAATGGTGCGCGCGTAGCTTCAAAAAGCTTAGGCAAATGATAATACAAAGGCGTATCACTCACCCCTTGCCAAGCTTGGGTAAGATTGATTTGATAAGCATCCCCTGCTTTGAGATAGTCAATGGTTTTGCCAAAAGCAGCACGATACGCTTCTTGGGTGATGGCGGCAGTCAGCGTCAGTGGTGTTGGTGTAGGCAAAGAGGTGGCTGCCATTGCTTCAAAGGCAGTTAAGATGTCCAAAAGCTGTCGTTCATCAAAAAACTCATCACTCATCACACATAAGTGCCAATGAGGATCACGATAGGTCAAATACCCATCGTAGTGCCCAAAATACGCCAAGGGGGTATCTTGTAGGGTGATTTGGGCGTTTAGGGCGTGCGCGCTAATATCATAGCTGATATAACCCATTAACCCATGCAAATAAGTGTCGCTGGTGCTGATGGTGGCATCCAGATGGTGCTGATGATAGGTGATGAGTGTGTGTTTGATGCCATCAAAGGTCATAGGGGTGCTTTGGGTACCCCCTGTTCGGCTGTGTGTGCTTAGCACAAATGGCGGTATTGAGGAGGTAGGATTGCAAGAGACGACCCAGCGCATTTTTGGCAAAATACCAATCACATCATTGCCGTGATTGTGCAGCCAAAATCCTCGCCAATCAGGTTTAAAATATTGAATCAGCGTGATAATTTTGGCAGGACTAAAGGTGTCAAAACAAGGTAATGGGTAGGATTTCATGGTGCTAAAATGTGGCAATAAACAAAGCTGGATGCAGGTTGGCGTAATCAATTTCCCAAATAATGATTGACTTAATTTAGGCGAGCAAATGGGCAAACTGGGTTTTTAATTTTTCTAGTTTTGGCGGTATGGCAAAATTACAGTAGCCTTGGGTGGGATTATTGGCAAAAAAGTTTTGATGATAGTCTTCAGCGGTATAAAAAGGCTGAATGGGTAAAAGCTGGGTGACTACCTCAATCCCTTGGGTGATGAGCGTGTTGATTTTGTTTTGGGCAAGCTGTTTTTGGGCGTCATTGGCATAAAAAATAACCGAAGCATACTGTGTGCCAATGTCATTGCCTTGCTGATTGAGTGTGGTGGGGTCATGAATGACAAAAAAGACATCCAATAGGTCTGATAGGTTGATAAGGGTGTCATCAAACTCAACTTTGATGACTTCAATATGCCCTGTATCGCCCGTGCAGACGTCAGAGTAGTTGGCGGTATCGGCACTACCACCCATATACCCTGATTGCACGCCAAGAACGCCTTTGAGTGTTACAAAAACAGCTTCGGTGCACCAAAAACATCCCCCGCCCAAGACAATGCTTTGCATAAACTTCCCCTAAACAAACAAAGATTTGGTGTATAATAACAGAAATTTGCTTGATGGCAAGCATTAAGCAAGCACAGTTATGTCAGTTATTTAGTCACGATAAATATGCCCACTCACCAAGATACGTTATTTACTACCCCGCTTGATAAGCACGCGCGTTTTAGCTTTGATGAAGAAGTGGTGGCGTGCTTTCCTGATATGATTCGCCGCAGCGTGCCAGGTTATGGGCAAATGCTTGCCATGTTGCCGATTTTGGCGCGTAGGCATTGCGCTTATCGCCAGCATAGTGCCAAAGGGGGAAAGGTCAGCCGTGTGTATGACTTGGGAACATCGCTTGGGGCGGTCAGTTTTGCGTTGGCAGAGAAGTTTGCGCCTGATGAACTTGAGATTTATGCCATTGACATTTCAGCGCCCATGATTGAAAAAGCCAAAACCGTTTTGGGTGAACATTATCCAAGCCATCAGATTTATTTTGAATTGGCGGACATTTGTGAGCTTGAGTTATTGCCTTGCGATATGATTGTCTTGAATTTGACTTTGCAATTTTTGCCACCCAATCAGCGCTTGGACTTGCTAAAAAAATGCTATGAGGCACTAAGCGAGGGAGGGATTTTGATTTTAACCGAAAAAACCCATCTTGCTGATGAGCAAGATGATGCTTGGCGGGTGGAGCGCTATTATGATTTTAAGCGTGCCAATGGGTATAGTGAGATGGAAATCAGCGGTAAGCGCAATGCCTTAGAAAATGTATTACTCACGGACACAGTAGAGGTGCATTATCAGCGCTTGCAGCAAGCAGGGTTTTTAAGGGTGCTGACGTGGTTTAGTTTTTTAAATTTTTCATCAATGATTGCATTTAAATAATCTAAGAGCTTGACAATAATAGGACAAAGAATGAAGCAGAGTATTGCACAGGCAGAAAGTGAGGTGTACTTGGCGCTGTTGGCACTGGTGCAAGCCTACCCAATTGCCCATGAATGGCTAAAAAAGCTTCCTGATTGGTTGCTAGCAATCAAAAATAAAGAGCGGTATGCTAAAGCGCCTTATTATGAATCTGTCGTCACAAAACTGCCCAAGCTTAGTCCCAAAGAAGTGATGCTTACCAAGCCTTGTGTGGGTGCTATTGTAGAGCTTACTCACAGCGACTACAAAAAAACCGAGGCGCTCTTAAAGACACTGATGCCATGGCGTAAGGGCGGCTTTAGAATAGGTGAGGGGGATAGAGTCATTCATATTGACACAGAATGGCGCAGTGATTTTAAATGGGATAGGGTATTGCCACACATCAGCAGCTTATCAGGTAAGCGCGTGCTAGATGTCGGAGGTGGCTCAGGCTATCATGGATTTCGTATGGTGGGCGAGGGGGCGAGTACGGTGGTGGTTATTGACCCATCGTGTTTGTTTTATTATCAATTTATGGCAATCCGACAGTTTTTGGGTGAGCTAAAAAACAGCTACGGACACTCCGCCATTCATTTTATTCCTGTTGGATTAGAAGAGTTGCCACAAGGTGAGCAAGGTGGATTTTTTCATACTGTGTTTTGTATGGGGGTGTTGTATCATCGCGCATCGCCTTTTGAGCATTTGGCTCAACTGCGCGCGCAGTTAATCAAAGGGGGTGAGCTTATACTCGAAACCTTAGTGGTGGAAGGGGATGAGCATACCGTGCTTGTGCCAAAAGAGCGCTATGCGATGATGAATAATGTGTATTTTTTGCCATCAGTGGCGGCATTAACGTTGTGGCTCAAAAAAGCAGGCTTTGGCGAGGTTAGGTGCGTGGATTTAAACACCACAAGCACAGAGGAGCAGCGCTCCACACCGTGGATGACGTATCACTCACTCAAAGATTTTTTACACCCTGATGACAAAACCAAGACCATCGAGGGCTATCCTAGACCTGTACGCGCGGTGATGGTGGCAAAAAAACTCTAAACAATGACAAAAATAAAACTTTTAAAGGCGCTGTGTTGCTATAAATAATACTTGACTTACCAACATCAATCTAGTAAAAATAGCGGTTTTTTCCAAAAAATACGCTTATGTCATCACCTACCACGCCAAGCCCCACCAATACCACTCCGATTAAGCAAGAAATCAAGCCGCTGCTAACACTGATGGCACCTATTTTGGTCACTCAATTTGCCCAAATTGGCTTGGGATTGATTGACACCATTATGGCAGGTAGGCTATCAGCGAATGATTTGGCATCTACAGGGATTGCTGTGGGGCTGTGGACGCCTGTAATGCTACTATTTTTTGGTATTATTCTTGCGACCACGCCTTTGATTGCCAAGGCGCGCGGTGAAAAAAACTTCACAGATGTGGTGAGCATTGCCCAAAATTCACTGATGTTGGCATTTGTTTTGGGATTGGTGGCGATGGGGGTGATGTTTTTGATGCCGCTGATGTTGCCAGTGTTGCAAGTGCCCGAAGCCTTAATTCCAAAAGCTGCACGATATTTGCATTTTGTGGCATTTGGCTTACCTGCGGTGATGATGTATGCTACCCTGCGCTGTTATTCAGAAAGCTTGGGTTTTGCCCGTCCTGTGATGGTTATTGCGCTATTAGCACTGCCTGTGATGATACCTGTCAATTATGCGTTTATGTATGGGGTTTGGGGTGCGCCAAGATTGGAAGGACCAGGGGCAGGATTGGCGACTGCGATAATTCAGTGGCTGTCCTTGGTGGTGTTGGCAGGCTATATTTATTTTTCCAAAAATTATGCGCACGCTCCCTTATTTAAGACATTTTATGGCATCAATACACAGCGCCTACGCAGTATCTTGGCGTTAGGGTTGCCAATTGGTATGGCAATTTTCTTTGAGGTGGCAATTTTTAGCACTGCTTCTATTGTCATTGCGCCTTTGGGTGAGCTTGTGGTGGCAGCACATCAAGTCACATTATCTATTACGTCAGTGTTGTTTATGATTCCTATGTCACTTGCCAATGCCCTGACCATTCGGGTGGGGTTACATTTTGGCGAGCAGGACAAGGTGGCACTGTTTGCGGCACAAAAATTTGGCTTTATGTTGGCAACGGCATTGACATTTGTGACGATGGTATTTTTGTACACGCTAAGAGCACCAATTGTGGCGATTTATACTAGTGATTTGGCGGTGGCAGGCATTGCTGTGCAGCTGGTGTTATTTGCGGTGGCGTATCAGTTGGTGGATGCGTGGCAGATTTGTGCAGCAGGGTGCTTGCGTGGCGTACAAGAAACCAAAGCACCCATGTGGATTATGCTGTTTGTGTATTGGGGAGTGGCGTTTCCGTTGGGATTTTATTGGGTGCGCCATACTGACATGGGTGTAGCAGGTATTTGGCTGGCACTGGTGATTGGGCTTAGCTTTGCGTGCTTGTTGCTGGTTGCAAGGCTGTTGCAGGTTAATCGCCGTTTGGCTAGCACGCTAGGGATTAGCCCCCTGTGATAAACCAAGTTTGTAGCACCCATTCAATGACTAGTTTTGCCAAAAACCCAAAAAACCCACCGCCAAGCGCCACAAAAATCCAAAATGTCCCTGCACGTCCTGCCTTAGACTGCTTGGACATATCCCACATAATAAAAAACAAAAAGCCAATAAACGCAGGTAGCAGTATCCATAGTCCAAAGTTGGTAACGGTTTCGGCAGAGACAGCAACAATCATAATCAACTCATATTGACAGCAAAATGGAGCTTTTATTATAGCATAGTTGCTAGTCAATGCAGATAACAAAAATAAAATGAAAGTTGATAAAAAATTTGTTATATTAAAAGGTTGGTGGAATGTCTTGGTATTAGGGTGTGTTGACATTTTGCGCCTTAGTTTGCCATGGGTTGATAATAAAATCTTGGCGGTAAAATAAAAAACATCGGACTTGTATCAATTTAAGTAATCACAAAATATCATTGGAGAAACCATGTTAAAAAAACCTAAGCAAGGGGCGGTTGATAGAGAGGCTGAGGAAAACACCAAAAGCGGCTTGTATGGCTTGGCAATGATGTTTTTAGGAGCGCTGATTGCAGTGATGGTTGGGGTGGCGTTGTATCTATCCCCATTTTTTGGCAACAAAACGCCAGAATTAAACAAAGAAGTAGAGGTGACGCCGCTACCTGAACAAGAAAAAAAAGCAGAATACGAGTTTTATGAGCTATTGCCAGAGCAACAATTTCAAAGTGTGCCAGAGGGCTTGAGTACACAAAAGCAAGATGAGGCTGCACCACCAAATGCGCCTGTGGATGTGGTTGTAGAAAAGCCAGCCGATACTCAAGCAGATGAGGGTATTACAGTGGTAGAAGAAGAGGCTACCTATGATGAGCCTGCCGACAACACACAAGAGGTGCAAATTAGCGCCAGTGCCAGTTATATTTTGCAGATACGCAGTTATGATACTGCTGAAGAGGCAGACCGCCGCCGCGCTGAAGTGATTATGGCGGGTGTGGATGCAGAGGTCGTGCGCCGTCATGATGGCAGTGGTAATCTCATTTATCAGGTGGTGACCACCCCATTTGCTAGCAAAGAGGCGGCAATGAGTGCCTATCAGCGCCTACAGAACAACGGTATTGATGCACTGGTGGTGGAGCAGCGCCGCTAACAAAAAGCCCTGCTTTAAAGCAGGGCTTTTTGTTATGAGCGCGATTTTTTGGACTTGCTCTTTTTGGTTTTTGATTTAGCCGTGGCTTGACTGTCTTCTGCTTTGCTTAGAGGCAAAAAATCAATTTGTAACAAATCCATATTTACCCCAGCGACTTTAACCATCAAGACATCACCTAATCCAAAGCGTGTGCCTTTTTCGCCAATGAGTTTTTGTTGTTTTTCGTCATAAGTAAAATATTCATCACCCAAGGTTGAAATATGAATCAAGCCATCAATAAAAAGTTCAGTCAGCGTAACAAATAGTCCAAAATTGGTGACAGAGCTGACTACACCTGTAAAGGTGTGACCAATATGACGCTGCATATGGTGACATTTTAGCCAGCTTTCTACAAAGCGTGAGGCTTCTTCGGCTCGGCGCTCGGTGCGACTGGTTTGCTCACCTGCCTCTTCTAGGTTTTTATAAAGAGGCTTGGCAGGCTTGCTGTTTGTGACCTTGTCTTTGATGGCGCGATGGAGCATTAAGTCAGGATAACGGCGAATAGGAGAGGTGAAGTGACTATACTCATCATATGCCAAGCCAAAATGACCAATATTATCAGGGCTATAGTTGGCTTGCATCATAGAGCGCAATAACATACTGTGAATACTGGTCACATCAGGTCGTTCACTAACTGCATGAATAATACGCTGATAATCAGCATGTGTGGGATTTTCTTTGGGAAATGACAGTCCAAAGTTTTTTAGGTATTCAGAAAGACGGTAAGATTTTTCATCATCAGGGCGTTCATGGTTGCGATATAGTACAGGCAACTCATGCTTTAGAGCAAATTTGGCAGCACACGTATTCGCCAGTAGCATACACTCTTCAATAAGTTTGTGCGCATCGCCCCGAGTACGCGCTACAATATCAATAATATCCCCATCTTCCCCAAATTTGATGTAGGTTTCGGCAGTATCAAATTCCATCGCGCCACGCTGCTGGCGTTTTTGGCTTAGTAATTGATACAGTTGGTACAAGGTATCAATAGATTTGCACACTGCTGGATTGTCTATAAGGTCACTGGGCAAGGTTTCGTTGGTGGGGTCATCAAAATAGGCATTAACTTGATTGTAGGTTAAGCGTGCTTGTGAATGCATGGTGGCAGGATAAAATTCATAGCCTGTGACATTGCCTGTACGCGAGACTTTGATGTCAGCCACCATACATAGTCTATCTACCTTGGGATTGAGTGAACACAGCCCATTAGACAGATGTTCAGGCAGCATGGGGACAACTTGATGAGGGAAATATACTGAAGTGCCACGCTCATAAGCATCGATGTCTAAGGCAGAGCTTGGGGTAACATAATGACTGACATCAGCAATGGCAACCACGACGCGATAATTACCGCCTGCGCGTTTTTCGGCATAAACAGCGTCATCAAAATCGCGTGAATCTTCACCATCAATGGTCACTAGTGCCAAGTCGCGCACATCACGACGGTAAGCCATATCATTGGCGCTTGGGTTTTGATATTCTAGTGCTTGATGTAGGGCGTTGGGACTAAACTTATCAGGAATGCCATAATTATATAAGGTGGTTTCAATGATAAGCTCGCGGTCATTGTGATTGTTAAGCACTTGGGTAAGTTTGCCTGTAGCATACTCTTCGGTGGTCGGAGGGTCAATCAGCGCTACCTTGACGGGCATACCTACGCGCGCACCTAGCGCTTCTACATTGGCGCTATCAACACTGATAGGTTGATGACTATTGACGCCATCTAAGGCAACATAATAAAAGTCATCTTCATCTTGGGCAAGTTCACCAACAAACTCTGTTTGTGACCGCTTGATAACCTCCTCAATACGCCCTTCGCTACGTCCTTTAAACTCTACACTGGTGGCACGAACCACATCGCCATGAAAGACTTTGCGCATTTGTTTTTCATGCAAAAATAAATCAGGCATATCCTCTAGCGCCAAAAACCCAAAGCCCTTAGCATTGGCAACAACAGTACCAACCACTTGTTGGGGCAAGGGGGCGATGCTGTAATGAATGCCATTGTCGCGTTCAAGCTGTCCATCTCTTAGCATCGCTTTTAGACGGTTGGTTAAGGCAAAAAACTTGTCTTCATCATCAATGATGTCAAAATAAAGTGCCAAGTCTTCTAGGCTGGTAGAGCGCCCTTCATTGCCAAGTTTGGCGACGGTTTGTAAAATTAACAAACGACTGGGAATGGGATTTTGGTATTTTTTGGATTCCAAATCTTGATTGGGGTCATTCCATTCAAAAGTAGTTTTTGCTATTGTCATTATAAAAAACCTTCATTGTTTTGATGTTATTGTTATAGATGGGTGATAAATATCACGCCAACAACCAGCAGCATATCATCACAAGGTAAAAAGTGCTAATCAGATTTATGTTTTGGGTTGGGTTTTGTTAAACCAAAACGATGATACAAAACAATATCTTATACTCACAATCTTATACTCATAGATGCAAGATGCTTTGGGTTACTATAACATATTTTTGGCAAGTGTGTGTGACATGGCACAAAAAAGATACCAATCTTTGCCCTTTTGTTTACTTTTGTTTCATAATGCGCTAATAGCTTTTCATTTACCCAAAAGTTTTGTATGCTTTAGTGTCTAAAAAAAATCCACAATCCTTTAGGGTATTTTATGAAGTCAGTCATTCCCACAAAGACGCTGTTTAGCGTCAGTCTTTTGGCAGCTACCCTCACCACTGCCCACACTGCTACTGCCAATGAGCTGCCAAGCCTTAGTCAAAGTCAGTTTGATTCTTGCTTAAACACGCTCAAAAGCTCTTTTGCGAGTCGTGGTATATCGGCGAGCACTTTTGAGCAGTACCGCCCAAGTCAGCCCGACCCTACTGTGATTCGCTCACTCAATTATCAACCTGAATTTAAAAAAGATGTTTGGGATTATTTAAGTGTTTTGGTGGATAGCGAGCGCGTGGAGGATGGTATTCGTGCCAAAAAGACACATATGGAGACTTTGCGCCGTATTGAAGCGCGCTATGGGGTCAATCCTATGCATGTGCTAGGGGTGTGGGGTGTTGAGTCTAATTTTGGGCAAACCTTGGGCAAAAAACCTTTGTTTGAGAGTTTGGCAACACTGTCTTGTTTTGATAGACGCCAAAGTTATTTTCGTGGTGAATTTGCCAATGCGCTAAAAATTGTACAAAACGGAGATATTGCGGCTAAAGACATGACAGGGTCGTGGGCGGGCGCATTTGGGCAGACGCAGTTTATGCCTAGTACTTTTTTGGAATTGGCGGTAGATTTTGACGGTGATGGCAGACGTGATATTGTCAATAGTGTGCCTGATGCGTTGGCTTCAACTGCCAATTTCTTAGCCAAACGGGGCTATCGCAGTGGTGAGCCTTGGGGCTATGAAGTGAAACTAAATGGATATGCGGGATCAAGCGGACGCGCCAACAAAAAACCTATCAGTCAGTGGCGTCAAGCAGGATTGACTTTGGTAGATGGGTCGCCATTACCAAGTAGCATATCATCAGCAGGATTATTGTTGCCAGCAGGTAGAAACGGTCCTGCCTTTTTGGTGGGCAAAAACTTTGATACCTTTTATGCTTATAACGCCTCAGAAAGTTATGCACTTGCCATTGCGCACCTATCGGATTTGATTGCCAAAGAACAAAGTGCCAATACAGAGTTTGCAACAGCATGGCCAACCGATGATGCAGGTATTAGCCGCCGCCAAGCCAAAGAAATTCAGCAAGCGCTAATCAATGCAGGATATGAGATTGGTGCGGTAGATGGTATTATTGGTGATGGCACACGTCGTGCTATTATGGAATATCAGCGCAAAGCAGGCGTGCCTGTGGATGGTAGAGCAGGACAAAAGTTTTATCGTTTGATTGTAGAGCAAGGTGGTCAATCAGCGACAGGTGCTGTCAGGCAATCTTCCACTGTGTCAGTATCTGCACCAAGTGCTAGCACTCAATCTGCGTCCACGCCTTATCAATCCACCACAATCAGCACACCAGTGGTGCAAAAAACCACACGTGCAGCAAGCACAAGCAGTGGCACACAGCAGCGATATCGGATTGTCTTTGATGAGCAGGGCAACAAAATCATAGTGCCGATTCAGTAAACTTTGCCAGTGCATACCACCATACATCAAGGTATATTTTTATTGAAATGTCTTGTAGATTGTTAATGTGCTTTTAAGCTTGACAAGCGCCAACATATCCCAAGGAGGCTTTCTTGGGATATGTTTTTTTTGGATGATATGATAATGTAAGAGAGTGGTTTGGTAAAAAAATAAGGCATGTTGAGATTTCACACACCTTAAAAAAATTTTGAATATTAAGGCATTAAATGGGCTTTTGGCGAAAAATAAGCTAATCCCTGCCTTTTGTTGTTAATCACCTTGTCAATGGGATGATATATTGACGGCGCTTATCATCTAAAAGGCGAGCCGTTAGCTAAATTTTTCACTCAAATTAACCATCACACGCCCTAATCGTCTTTTTTGTCATCATCCCATTCTTGATAGGTTTTTGAGGGATCGATACCTTGGCTTTTTAGGTAGGCAACTTGCTCTTCTAAAGTGCGTGATTTGGAAGCATTGTGCAATGCTTTGGTAAGTTCATCTAATTTAGCGATGTCATCGCTGTTATCAACTGGGGTGGTGCTCATGGCAATCTCCTTGGGTGGTCAGATACTTGTATCTAGTTTAAGGTGTTAGGTTATAGCATAAGCGCCCAAAGTGACAACAGTATGACAGTAGTATGTCCGTTCTTTATAGGTGTGTTACTTTTTGCTACCAAGTACGTCTATCAAACCTAGGGCGCGTTGACATTTCACACGCCTTAAAAAAATTTTGAATATTAAGGTGCTAGACGTGCTTTTGGTAAAAAAATAAGCTTGTACCTTTTGTTGTTAATCACCTTCAATGGGATGATATTGACGGCGCTTATCGCCTAAAAAGCGAGACGTTAGCTAAATTGCTCACTCAAATCAAACCATCAACGCGCCCTAGTTTCTTTGGGCGTGGACAGAGTGTGTAGCATGGGTTTGAAGTAGGGTTTTGACCAGTGGTGTAATGCGCCAAATGTCTTTGCCTGTGGTTGTTACACCTTTACTAATCCAGTGGGTGTCCAAAAGCAGTTGTTGTACCCATAGTACATCGGTCTTATTGATTTGACATCGGCTGATGGCATGGGCATTGGGGCGAGTGGATTTTATAAACTCAATGGCTTGTGCTGATGTCAGCGCATTGAGTGCTTGCCATAAACCACGAGTGCCAAAAGCAGGCTGGGAGCTTAGCGTGCTAAGTAGAGCTTGCCATGTGATGCTGACCGAAAAGGCAACCTCAATCAAGGTGCCACCCTCAAAGGCATGGGCACTTCCCGCCAACAAGATTTCATCTTGTAAATTGGGAGGGATATTGTCAGCGCGCTTTGTGGGCATAGGAGCGATGATGGTATCGCTTAGGGTTGGCGTATTAGGCGCGATATGTGCTTGTTGTTCTTGGCTAAGTTGTGTATGAGCTTTTTTGATTAATTCTGTTAAGGTCTCATTATCTTCAAAATAAACAATAGTATTGCCATCTTTTTTTAGGGTATTGATAAAATCCGCTAAGCGAGGCGAAGGGGTATTATTTTTTTTGATAAACACAACCAAGGGTTTGCGCTTAGTTTTGGCATTGAGGTAGCTGACATGGAGCTGACTTACTCCTGTTTGGGTTAGTGTGCCATAGCTATCACCAATGAGTACAAAGGCGTAATCACAAGCATTGACACAGTGCCAACTATAATCAGCAGCTTCTGGGCGATTGCTATATAAGTCGCGACTTAGGCAAGTTAAGCCTTCAAAATAGATACTTAGGCTGTCTTGAATATAATGCAAACTAGTATCATTGCCGTCGCAAATGATATGAACATGGGGACAATGGTTTGACACGAAATACCCTTTAACAAAATCATCAATGGTGACAAAAGCGATGCTGATGACCAAAATGCGTTGTTCAGCCGTGCGCATAAACTAATCCTATCAAAAAATCCCTAATAGTATTAAGGTGTTAGCAGTGATAGGATGCTCAAAATCAAAGCGTCTATTATAACAAATTTTATAGATAGGTGGTGAACTTTATTTATTAAAAATAATAAAAAAAGTATTTATATAATAAATTTTATGATAACCAACAAGATGATGATAACACCCCAAAATAAGATAAGGTGTCAAAAATGATAGGTATTTATTTGCTTCTATTGGCTGTTACTTACTAAAGTGCATACGGTGGAAAAAGGGGTGTATTGTCTTTATCTACAAAGATCACAGGCAGATGAATGAGGCGCTGGACAGTGTGTACAGGAATGTCATCACCACTGGCAAAAAAGCGCAAAGGACTACTAAGTGCACAGGTAGGTGCTAGGGTGTGATGATGGGTAAGAAGTGAGGCAACGCGTTCGGCAATGGCAAGTCCTGAATCAATCAGTGTCATTGTTAAGGCGTGCTTGTCAATTTCTGCTTGTAAAAAGGGGCGAAAAAAAGGATAGTGCGTACAGCCTAGTACCAAAGTATCTACACCTTCTTTTATCCAAGCGTACATTTGTTTGATTAATAATTCTGCCACATGATGATTGATAGGCGCGCCCATCTCTACCCATGGCACAAGATTGGGTTCAAAGTGTTTGTACACTTGTATTCCCAAAGGGGTGGCAACAGTATCAATGACTTCGGTTAGTAGTCTGCCTGTGAGGGTGGCTTGTGTGGCGAGTACAGCAATTTTTTTGCTTTTAGTGTGTAAAGCAGCAGGTTTGATGGCAGGCACTAATCCAACAATAGGGATATGGTATTTTTGGCGCAAAACGTCCAAAGCGTGTGCTGATGCAGAATTACAGGCAACCACCACCAGTTTTGCGCCTTGGGCAACCAGCCATGCGACTGCGGTTTCGGTCAGCGCCAAAATATCACGACTACTTTTGTTGCCATAGGGGACGTTTTTGGTATCGGCATAATAAATAAATTGCTCATAGGGCAATTTTTGGCGTAAGTGTACATAAACAGATAAGCCGCCCACACCTGAATCAAACAGTCCAATTGGCGCGGTAGCGGGATTTGGGGTGGAATAAGGCATGATGACTACTGACAATAAAAAAATATCATGATTTTGCCCAAATTATCAAAAAAAATCAAGCACCGTTTTTGATGGCGATAACCCAGATATTATAACCCAGATATTTTAGGCATATACTTCATTGATGCTATTATAAGTTATTAATGTTTAATAATTTTTGAATCAGATTTGCCTAGGGCGTATTGATGATGTAAGTTGAGTGAAACATTTGGAAGCTGATAAGTTGTTTTGATTGAGGAGCTTAAGTTGATGGGTTGATGGTGGCACAGATTAAGCGACAAAAGCTAGGGATTAGCCTATTTTTATCAAAAACATACTCATATTAAAGTTAAGAGACTTATTGAAATTAAGCGGATTGTGAAAGTGTGTAGTGATGCCCTGATGTTCTAAAATTGCTAATGTGTCCTAAATGGTACAAAAATATCAAAGAAATGTTACCAAAAACTTGCCTAAATGACAGATGCTGTTAAAATAGTCAAATTGGAGTTATTTATTATCATCTCTTTTATGGTGATAAGTAGTCGTTGATATCATTTGGTGCAAGCGTAAGCCAGCAAAAAAGGTAGAATTATGCAAAGTCAAAAAGAGCCTATTCAAAGAGAATCAATGGAATTTGATGTGGTGGTTGTTGGGGGTGGAGTGTCAGGATTGTCAGCAGCAATTCGCCTAAAGCAACTTGCCAATCAAGCAGGCATGGACGAATTTAGTATTTGCGTATTGGAAAAAGGGTCGGAATTTGGGGCGCATATTTTGTCGGGTGCTGTGATGGAGCCACGTGCGCTTGATGAATTGTTTCCTGATTGGAAGCAAATGGGTGCGCCTTTGACTGTTGCTGCATGTGAAGACCGCGTGTATATGTTGCCATCAGCAACACGCACCATCAAATTGCCCAGTTCGGTTGTGCCATTGAGTATGCACAATGAGGGTAATTATATTGTGTCGCTTGGCAATGTGGTGCGCTGGCTTGCGGAACAAGCTGAAAATTTGGAGATTATGATGTTTGCAGGATTTGCAGCGTCAGACATCTTATACAACGATGATGGCTCGGTCAAAGGGGTGTTGACAGGTGATATGGGTGTTAATGCCAAAGGTGAGCCCAAGCCTAGCTTTGAAGCAGGATATGAGCTACTTGCCAAATATACGATTTTTGCTGAAGGCTGTCGTGGACATTTGGGTAAGCGCTTGATTAGTCGGTTTCATCTAGACAAAGACAAAGATGCGCAGCATTATGGCATTGGTCTAAAAGAGCTGTGGGAGATTGATGCTGACAAGCATGAAGCAGGCGTGATTATGCATGGCTCGGGGTATCCTTTGAGTGAAACGGGCACAGGTGGGGGTTGGTTTTTGTACTTTGGCGAAAATAACCAAGTTAGTTTTGGTTTGATTGCTGACTTAAGCTACAGCAATCCTTATGTGTCGCCTTTTGATGAATTGCAGCGCCTAAAATTACATCCATTGATTCGTCCGATTTTAGAGGGAGGTAAGCGCCTATCCTATGGCGCGCGCGCCTTGGTAAAGGGCGGGTTAAATAGCTTGCCTAAACTAACCTTTGCAGGTGGCGTGTTGGTGGGTGATGATGCAGGCTTTTTAAATCCCGCCAAGATTAAGGGGACGCATACTGCCATGAAGTCAGGCATGCTGGCTGCTGAAGCGGTGTTTAATGCCATAAAGGCAGGGCGCGCGCATGATGAGGTTGGCGAATACGAAACCAACTTTAAAGAATCATGGCTGTTTGAAGATGCGCAGGCTGCCCGTAATTTTTCACCAAGTATGCACCGTATGGGCGCATGGCTTGGCGGTGCATTTTCGTTTGTGGAGCAAAATCTTTTGGGGGGCAAAATCCCATTTACGGTGCATGATAATAGCCCAGATTATGCCATGCTTGAGCGCGCTGCCCACGCCTTTAAGCCAAATTACCCAAAACCTGATGGCAAGCTGACCTTTGATAAACTCTCTAGTGTGTTTATCTCAAACACCAATCATGCTGAAGACCAGCCGTGTCATTTGCGCTTAACCGACCCAACCGTGCCTATTGAGCGCAACTTACCACAATATGCCGAACCTGCCCAGCGCTATTGCCCAGCAGGGGTGTATGAGGTGGTTGTGGGAGAGGATGAGGTGCCAAAATTTGTGATCAACGCCCAAAACTGTGTACATTGCAAAACCTGTGACATCAAAGACCCTGCGCAAAACATTACATGGGTGACACCAGAAGGAGGCGGCGGTCCTAACTATCCTAATATGTAATGATGCAAAACCAAAAATACCACCAAACCTATTGTTGGATTTGGTGGTATTTTTTAAAAAGGGCAGGCTTACGATGCTACCTATGATGATAGGGTGGTTGAGCTTATAAGTAATAATAATGCTCTATGATTAAGAGTGAGCCACAAAGCGTTCAATCACCAAGGCTGCATTAGTACCACCAAAACCAAAACTGTTGGTTAAGATGCGATTTAAGATGGCATCGCGCTTGTGGGTGACAATATCAAACTCTTTGGCGCCTTCATCTAGCTCATCAATATTGATGTTAGGCGCAATAAAGTTATGCTGCATCATTAGCAAGCAATAGATAAGCTCTTGTACTCCAACAGCCCCTAGACTGTGCCCTGTCATGGACTTGGTGGAGCTTAGAGCGTAATTTTTATGTCCAAATGCGGTGGCAATGGCGTTGAGTTCGGTAATGTCACCTAGGGGCGTACTGGTACCATGAGTGTTAATATAATCTACATCCGTGATACCTGCTTGAGCGAGGGCAATTTGCATACAACGCACTGCACCCTCGCCGCTTGGGGCAACCATTTCAGCACCATCAGAGGTTGCGCCATAGCCTGTAATTTCTGCCAAAATAGGTGCGCCACGAGCAAGTGCAGAATCCAAACTTTCTACCACGACCATGCCACCGCCACCAGCAATCACAAAGCCATCACGATGCTTATCATAAGGACGGCTGGCACCTGTGGGATTGTCATTGTATTGTGTGCTCATGGCACCCATGGCATCAAACATACAAGACTGCGTCCAATGTTCTGCTTCACCACCACCTGCCAGAACAATATCAGCCTTGCCTAATTGGATTAATTCCATCGCATGACCAACACAGTGTACTGATGTGGCACAAGCAGAAGAAACTGAATAAGAGGCTCCTTTGATTTTTAGACCAGTGGCAAGATTGGCAGAAACGGTGCTGCCCATGGTTTTTGGAACTGCCATTGCGCCCACACCGCGCAATCCTTTGGCGCGCATAGCATCAACAGCGCCCACCACATCTTCTGTGCTTGCTCCACCTGACCCCGCAACTAAGGATACGCGCACATTATTGGTGATGTCATCTACACTAAGCTTTGCGTGTTCAATGGCTTTTAGGGCGCTGATATAGGCATAAAGGCTAGCGTCACTCATAAAACGTTTTAATTTGCGGTCAATGCCTGTAGTATCCAAGCTGGCTTTGTCAATAGACCCAGACACTTGGGATTTAAACCCATTGTCAGCATAGGTTTGATTAAATGTTAAGCCAGACTGCCCATTTTGTAAGGCGGTGCAAACAGTTTGCAAGTCATTGCCAAGAACCGAAACCAATCCTGCGCCTGTGATAACGACACGCTTCATAAAAAAAATTCCTTGATAAAAAGTGTATGATTGTAACGAATGTGCTTAGTGTAGCAAAATCAGTTAAAAAAAGCCATTTAAAAAGCATTTTGGGCTTTCTTAAAACTCAAAATCAAGGTATGATAACAAGATTGCCGCCCTAGCATGAATATCCAAACGCTTATTTGACCTAGCTTATTTGACCTAATAATAGTCGTATCTTAAATGAATAGGGCGTGCATTTAACACCCCAATTAACACCCCAATCCAAAATCAACATAACCTATGACAACCAATCAAACCACCAATCCCAATCTACCAGTCATCACGCCAGAACAAACAGAACAAAAAGTTGATACAAGCTTAGTAACACGTTTGGGGCGACTAGGTGCTTTTTTGACAGCACGTTACCAGCGCCAAAAAAATTACCCTGCACTTGATTTGACGGGTGAACAATTTGCAGCAGATGCTTTTCGTGAGCAGGGTGCCAAGCTTACGGCGATGGCGTTTGGGTCAAAATTAGCCAGCCTACAAGGGATTGCCAGTAAGGTGTTGTCTAATGAGACGCAAAGTCAATTGAGTGACGTTGTCTATGATACATTGGCAACTTGGGCGCAATACTGGGCAAAAAAAGAGTTGATGGCGGACAAACGATTTGCACAACTGGCTTATTTGGATGAGGCACAAAAGCAACAATTGGCAGCAGATGTCAGCAACCAAAATCGGGCATGGGCAACCATGGGTGGATTGGGGGGATTTTTTGGGCTAAAAGGCGTGGTACTAGATACTGCTTGGTTGATGGTGGTGAGCCTAAAAAGTGTGTATCAACTTGCGATGATTTATAACAAGCCCTTAACAGGTAAAGATGGTGTGCGCTTGGCTTATGGTGTGCTTGCTTTGGCAGACTTAAGCGCCATGCAAGAAAAACAGGTGGTGAGCATTGCGTTAGCGTTGGTGCGTACTGCTCTAAAAAATGCACAAACAACAGGGCTAAAACATGAGTTGAAGTCTTTGGGCTTGCAATATCACGCTGGTATGGATGTGAATCATATTGATAAAATTGATCACTATATTAATTTGGATAGATTTAACAAAAAATGGATTGCTAGTCTTCTGCCTGTAGTGTCCGTGATGGTGATGGGGCATTACAATAATCAACTCATTGAGGAAGTGTTGGGCGTGGCGCAAGCAACCTTTGGTCAATTAGGTATAGAAGAAAACCAAAAAATGAACATTGATATGGTAAGGGCAGAAAAATTAAGCTAAAAACCATAGCCAAAAATACCCAAACTAATACTTGAATTTAAACAATAAAACACCTATAATGTACTGTCCAAAAAATAACAGCGCCCTGTGGCGTTTTGTTTTTGGATTATGTTTTGAAACCAACGGGAGAGAATTGCCAATGGCAACCACAAACCAGCTAATCCGCAAGGGTCGCAAGACAATCACGGAAAAGTCAAAAGTTCCTGCATTGCAAGCGTGCCCACAGCGTCGTGGCGTGTGTACTCGTGTTTACACCACCACTCCAAAAAAACCAAACTCAGCCATGCGTAAAGTATGCCGTG
>JBHBMT010000159.1:0-4192 GCA_041773075.1 Moraxella sp. | reverse complement strand
CTGCAGGTGTGCCATTGCAAGTGGGTGAGCCTGAAGGCTTTAAAACGTTTCGCATTGGGCTGTTTGGCTTGGATAAATTGACCGATGTTGATGGGGCGGTGGCTCGCTTTGAACATGCTTTAAATAAAGTATTGGGTTAGGTAATTTGAAAATTTAACAAAAAACCTTTCTTAGTTTAAGAAAGGTTTTTTTATTGACAACAATTCCTGATTTTTAATGAATTTTTTTTGAAAAAACCATTACAATGGTGCTTTTTCGTCATTTTATTTATTCATTGATATTTAATGAATGAATTTTAAATTTGTGTTAATTTTTATTAAAAAGTGGGATTGTTATGATTATTTCATCTGCATCAGATTATCGTGAAGGGGCAAGACGTCGCTTGCCACCGTTTTTGTTTCATTATATTGATGGCGGGGCGTATGCCGAAAGAACGCTAGCTCGCAATGTGTCGGATTTGTCGGATATTGCGTTGCGTCAGCGTGTATTAAAAGATATGTCGGCGTTGGATTTGGGTATTGAGCTATTTGGCGAAAAGCTGTCCATGCCTGTGGCATTGTCACCTGTGGGCTTGACAGGTATGTATGCTCGCCGTGGGGAAGTGCAAGCGGCTCGTGCTGCCGACAAAAAAGGCATTCCTTTTACGCTATCGACGGTGTCAGTCTGTCCGATTGAAGAAGTCGTCCCTGCGATGAACCGCCCCATGTGGTTTCAGCTGTATGTACTCAAAGACCGTGGCTTTATGACCAATGTGCTAGAGCGTGCCAAGGCGGCAGGGTGTTCTACATTGGTGTTCACAGTGGATATGCCCGTACCAGGGGCAAGATACCGTGATGCTCATTCGGGCATGAGTGGGGCAAATGCCGCCATGCGTCGCTATGTGCAATCGGTGTTTCATCCGCATTGGGCGGTGGATGTGGGCTTGCTTGGTCGTCCGCATGATTTGGGCAATATTTCTAAATACACAGGCAGAGTGATTGGGCTTGAAGATTATATTGGCTATTTGTCTGCCAACTTTGACCCATCGATTTCTTGGAAAGATTTGGAGTGGATTCGTGATTTTTGGGATGGCCCAATGGTGATTAAGGGAATCTTGGATGCTGATGATGCTCGTGATGCAGTACGCTTTGGGGCGGATGGTATTGTCGTGTCCAACCACGGCGGTCGTCAGCTAGATGGCGTGCTGTCATCGGCTCGTGCTATGCCAGCGATTGCCGATGCGGTCAAGGGCGATATCAAAATCTTGGTGGATTCTGGTATTCGTAGCGGTCTGGATGTGGTGCGTATGTTGGCTTTGGGGGCGGATTGTACCATGATTGGGCGTGCCTTTATTTATGCTCTTGCTACAGGTGGGGAATCGGCGGTGAGCAATCTGTTGGATATCTTTGAAAAAGAAATGCGTGTGGCGATGACTTTGACAAGCTGTGCCAAAATCTTGGATATTACCGCCGATTGTTTGGTCAAAGCCGAAAGCGAGCTTAAGAAAATGGCTGAATAACTTTCTAAACACCCCAAACACCAAAAAGTCAGGCTATTGCTTGGCTTTTTTGTTGGGTGTAGAATAAAGATGGAATGATTGATAAAAGTAAGGGTGGAATGGGAGTTTATTTAGTATCACCAATAAATTATTTTAATTGATAATAGAGAATAAAATGAATAATGACAAATTAATTATATTATTTTTATTATCGTTAGGTGGCTGTATGTTTGTGGCATTTGCTTCTTTTTTGATATTTATCATACTTAGTTTTATAGAATGTGGTGATAAATTAAAAAAGGTGAAGTATATTGTAAATATAATTATGTTTGGTTCGTCTTTGTTGTTGTGTATAGGTCTTGCTGTTTGTTCACTGATGATTGTATTATCTTAGATGGAGATTATTATGATACCCTATTATCCATTATCACCAGAAATGGCTCATATTGTTCATTTTATCTTTGAATGGGCAGGGGTGATGATTGGGGTGCAATATTATCGAATATTAAAAAAACGCCATGTTCCCCATCAACAAGGAATGTTTGAACGCAAAACTTTTGCGGTGTTAATTGGTTGTATTTTAGGAGCAGGCATTGGCAATAAATTACTGTTTGTGATTGAAAATCCATTGGTTTGGCAACAATTTGGCTGGGTCTCCTTAATTTTAGGGCAAACCATTGTTGGCGGAATGTTAGGCGGTTTAATTGGTGTTGAAATTGCCAAAAAAATCGTAGGTGTGCGAGAATCAACTGGGGATTTATTTGTTTTGCCGTTGGCGGTTGGGTTGTGTGTTGGGCGAGTAGGATGTTATTTAGCAGGGTTACATGATGGAACGTTTGGCGTAGCAACAACTCTGCCGTGGGGCATTGATTTTGGAGATGGAGTGATTCGACACCCAACGCAATTATATGATATTGTTGCAGTATTGGTTTTTATCATCATATTACAGCGTTATAAACAGCGTTTGATGGTCGTTGCTGGTTTAAGTTTTAAATTATTTCTTGCCAGTTATTTGGCGTGGCGTTTTTGGATTGATGGCTTAAAACCTGTACCGTATGCTTATACATTTGGTTGGTCGGGGATTCAATGGGCATGTGTGATTGCATTAATGTTGTATTTGCCTTTTGTTTTGCGAGATTTTTGGAGATTGTATGAAAGAACCAAGAAAATTTAGAGTAAAAAAGAACTCTGCTGATAATCAACAGCGAACATCTGGCATAGCGTCGGGCTGTTTATCATGGATTTTATCATGGATTTTGTTTTTTGGGCTATTGCTGATGGTGGGTTTGGGTGGTTGTGTGGCTTATATTTATTTTGGTAATATGTTTAATGATTGGAATACAGAGCGAAAAAATAAAAACTATATTATCAAAATAGATAAAAAAATAAAAAATAATAAAGCAACTGCCAAAGATTATTTTGTTTATGGTGCTATGATAAGTGATTATGATGCCAGAGAGATTTTGGGCATGGGTGATATGTCGGAGTCTGGTTATAGAAACTTATCCTATGATTATTATAAAAAGGCAATTAATCAGGGTAATGAGCAGGCGACTATTTATTATGCTAGAGATATTTATAAATATGATTGGTCTAGTTATGATGCTATCAAAAGCAAAGAAAAAGCATTGGATTTGGTGGAAGGTGTATTAACAGAAAACTGCGAAATACAAATTATTAATGAGTATAATCTTGAATCACCCTATTTTTGGAAAATAGAAGAGAATAAAGAAAAAGAAGTAGATACATTTGAGTATTTTGCAGAAGAATATTGGAATGATTATTTTGATGAAGATACTTCTGATGAGCTTATGCTGTTGGCATTATACGATACAACACAATGCCGAAAACCGTATATACCACAATGGGAATACTCATACTTTGAAAACATAAGAGATGGGAAAAAAATCTATTGGTATGCCTTTGAAAATTTAACCCAAACATCATTTATTCCAAATGCTCAAGATACTGTGCAAATGCAAAAAGAGCTGGCACTCAAAGAGCGTGGACTGATGTTAGCGATAGAATTTCGCAAAAAATTTCCCAACGCTGTATTAACTCCATGGAGATAAAAATGCCTGATTTCAATATACCTTAATCATCTATTATGATTTAAATAAGGAAAACTACCATGTCCCGCAAAAACCGACCATATCATTTTTATGATACCACGACTTCGGTGTGTAGCCAGTGTTTATATCCCGTTGAAGCCAAAATTATCTTTAAAAACAATCAAGTTTATATGGATAAATGGTGTCCAGTACATGGTAATGAACGTGTCTTAATCATGGACGATGCAGACTATTATCGCAACTGCCGAGAAGTGTACGTTAAAGCCCCAGAAATGCCAGAGCAATTTGCAACAACCATGCACTATGGTTGCCCTTATGATTGCGGACTTTGCCCTGACCATATGCAACACTCTTGCTTGTCGATTGTGGAAATTACCGATGTCTGTAACTTAGATTGTCCTGTGTGTTTTGCGGATAGTGGATTAAGCCGAGAACAAAAATTTCCGCACCTTGCCTACCGCCATAAAGATTTAGAGACTGTCAAACGAATGTTAGATACTGTGGTCAAATCAGAAGGCGAGCCAGATGTTGTGCAATTTTCAGGCGGAGAACCAACCTTACACCCACAACTCTTTGAGATTTTAGATTACGCCAAAACCTTACCAATTCGCCATTTAATGATTAATACCAATGGCATTCGTCT
>JBHBMT010000158.1:0-3957 GCA_041773075.1 Moraxella sp. | reverse complement strand
GTACAAACCCTCCTAGTACAAACCCCCCTAGTACTGGCGATTCTAGTGATTATACAACGTTTACTGATGATTATGTGAGCAATAATGCAGAAATTACAGAAGTGCCTAAATATTATTATGCAGGCGGTACAGCAGGTAGTTTGCTCTCTGATTTGAGTGCTGAATATGGCGCAAAAAAAGCCGATGGCACGGCTAAGTTTGAGGCAATGGAAGGTTATCGTGCTACTATTACTTCACCAAGTGCTACTATTACTTCACCAAGTGGTACTATTAATTTGCGTAGCATGGATGTATTGAATTTAGATGCGCTTGGTAAAGGTTACCAACAACAAACCTTAACCGAAACAGCAGTTGCTAATATTGATGGTGTGCAGTATACAGGTAATCGCACCAGTCGTGTACGCCTTTATCAGCAAGCAAACTCGGTCGTACTTGGTAGACAGACCTTATCAGGTGAGCTTTCTGATGGCTCAAGCACAAAGATATTATCGCAAGGTGCTTTGCGTATTGATCAGTTAAAAGGCATACCAACCTCAGCAGAAGATATCGCAACATTAGTCTCTGATCGCAATGCTTCTAAATATACTTATAGTGGACAGGCGTTTTCTCAAGGAGGCACAGGTACATTGACTTATTCGGTGGATTTTTATGACCGTTCTGGTTCTGGTACCATTACAGGCTTAGCAGATAAAGGGACAATTAACTTAAACCAGGGGCGATTGGGCACTGTAAAGCATGTCAATCCTGATGGCGAGGTTTATGATATGAAGACCAAAGAAAAGGTTGGTAATGAGCTAACAGCGATTGGCATTCAAGGGGTAGCGAACTTTGCAAGCGGTTCAGCTGATGGTACTTATACTTTGGGCTTCTTTGGTCCAAATGCGGTTGAAATTGCTGGTATTGTAACTGAGAACAATACCAATACCGTCGGTTTTGGTGGTACAAAGCAATAAAATGATAATTAAGCAACAGCCGCCCATCACTTAGGGCGGTTTTTATTCTCAATAACTTAAGGAAAGTAAACTTTGGCGACTGGCATGAAAAAATTTTTTTTGATGAATGCAGCGTTATGCACAAGCCTTACAGCGGTCGCGGCGGATTTGCCGACTTTTGATCAAACGCCAGAGCCTGTGTTTTTTGAGAACATGCCTGATGGCAGCCGAGCGGTGAAACAAGCTTGGGAGGAGACTGCTGCAGCCACCACGCCGATAACCGAGCTGCCACAGGTGACTTTGGCTGGCGTGAGCGATGCAGATTTACAAGAGATTAATCTGTTGTATGCTGAGGATTTAATCAGTCAGGCGGTTGTTTATCAAGAATGGGAAATTTTGCAAGAGCTGTTGGATATTTATCAGCAAATGCCTGATTTTGATGGTATTTTGGTGGATTATGCCAAAGGAGCCATGCTCAGAAAGCAAGGACAACAAAAAGAGGCGATTGCCAAATATCAAGGCATTTTGGATCACCGAGATGATTTGCCGTATGTCAAGCTTGATTTGGCGTTGATGTTGTTTGAGGATAAGCAGTATCAAAAAGCCGACAAGCTGCTGACTCAGTTGGCGGCAGTGGACAGCTTGTCTGTCAATACGCAAGCTGTCATCAACAATGTCCAGCAAGCGATCAAAAAAAGCCAAGCATGGCAGCCTTCTGTATCATTCAATTATGAAAGCACCGACAATGTCAATAATGCCTCCAGTGAGCGTGAGCTGATTTGGCTTGGCAGACGTTGGCAAAAACAAGAAGAAAGTCTGCCGCAGTCGGCTCACGGCATACGCTATGATGTCGGTATAAATAAAGACACCAACATCGATGGCAATCATTATGCCGTGGTGGATGTCGGTGTGGATGGCGTGCACTATTTTGATAAAGATGAGTATGATGAAACGACGGTACGGCTTGCGGCAGGTTATAAATATCATGACATTAACCGTTCGTGGCGACTGTTGCCGTTCGTGGAACAAAACTGGCTCAATGACGAGAAATACAACAGCAGTGTCGGTGTGACCGGCAGTTATGGTCAAAATGTTGGCGATAAGGATTATTGGCAGTTGTACGGCTCATACAGTCAAAAAAGCTATGACAATGAACGCATTGCACAAAATTATGATGGGCATTTGGCAAGCTTGGGCACCGCTTTAAATCACCGCATTAATGAGCAATCGCTGATTTATGGCGGGCTTGATGTCATGTTGGATGATACGCAAAATCCAGAATATACCTCCACACGCTACGGCGTGCGAATGGGGCTTGTACATACCTTTGATAATGGCTTGGGCTTTAATAGCAATGTGCGATATGCACGGCGACAGTTTGACGCACCCAGTACCTTGGTTTATGATTTTGTGCGCCGTGATGATGAATATCAAGCAGGCTTGAGTGTGTGGCACAAAAAATTAAGCTGGCATGGTTTTAGACCACAAGCCAACATCCGCTATGTGAAAATTGACAGCAATATGCCAGCCTTTTATTCTCGTGATGGACTGTCGTATTTTATGAATATTGAAAAGACGTTTTGATTTTGGGTTTGGGATTAAAAGCGATCATTAAATTGATTTGGTGGTTATCATTTTGTGACTCATCTCTTGATTGCTTTTTAAGTTATTTTTTCTCAATCTTGTACTTATACACCTTGATCAAGTATTAATTTATTTAAAACATACCGATAAAATTCCGCTTCTTCAATATCCATAAATTGAAACATTGATTCTAAAGTTTCTTTATCCAACCGATCGTCTGTGTTAAACAAGGATTTAATCACTTGTTTTCTTCTTTGGCATAAATCAACATTGTTTAAATTTAACAAATTGATTGCTTGTTCCGCTCTCTTGCTTTTTGGGTTTAATTCACCATTGATTTTTAGAGTAATTTCTTCATTACACTCTATCATTAAAGGTGTTAATTCTAAATCATTATTGCCTTTTGCATTATCGCATTGTTTGCTTTGTTGGCAAGATAATAATAAATTGGTATAATCAAAGGTTAATTTAGGATATTTGTCACGACTTTTTAAATGCTCAATGGTAGTCTGCGCTTCTAAAATTTGACAACAATAGCAACACAAGCCTTTTTGTTCTTGGCGCAACTGCTCTTTTAGAGAAACATAACCATCGTGATATTCTTTTCCCAACGCCCATGTTTTAGGTTTATTTTTCCTAATCCATTTTTCCACATCTTTTGGCATGAATAGCTTTTTATCAATATACTGCATATCACACACTCTTTGATTGAGCTACTTTTGCTTTCGCCCAAGCCAATTGAATGCTTAATAACTGGGTATGATTTTTTGATAGTATTTTTGATAATTCATCAATCAACTCTTTGGCTTTGTCCAGTTGATTGCTACTAATACAATCACCAATTTCATCAAACTTTTCAGCAATTTCAGGAGTGCGTTCAGATACGCCAAACACACCATTTAACAAGGTATTAGCATCTTCACCATAGCCATTACAATATTGTCTTAATTCGCCATTATCCAAAATATAAACCAATGCATCGGGATTATCACTGACAATATGTGGCGAGTGTGTAGTTAAAATAAATTGGACATTCGGAAAAGTTTTGATAAGCTTATCAATCAAATTTTGTTGCCATTTGGGATGTAAATGTAAATCTATTTCATCAATCAATACCACGCCTTCACCATGTAAAGGATTATCAAGACTTGGGTTTAATATTGCCAATCTGCGAGCAATATCACCTACCAAGGCAAGCAACGATTTTTCGCCTTGTGAAAGTTGATTAACATCTAATTTTTCACCATCTTTTTCTATCACCATTTTGGGTGTGCCTTGTCGTTCAATACGGATATTTTTAAAATCGGTAAAGAGTTCAATGGCTATTCTTAAATAATGTAATTTACTGAGAGCTACATTGTTGTTTTTAAATGATTGGCTTAAATTGGCAACGCTGTCAAATAAGTTTTCCTTTTCTCTTAAATACTCTTCCCACTCAGTT
>JBHBMT010000157.1:0-28553 GCA_041773075.1 Moraxella sp. | reverse complement strand
GGTGGATATGCGTATGGGCACCACTCGTGGCATGAGCGTGGGGCAGTGGCTAATGACTGTGGATGAGGCGACACTGGCAGATGTGCTTTATGAGTATGGCGAAGAAAGGTATAGTCGGCGTATCGCCAAAGCCATCAAGCAGATGCCCAGTTATGAGTCTACCTTGGCATTGGCAGAAACCATCAAAAATGCTCACCCTGCTTGGCAAAAGGGCAAGCACCCCGCCACCCAGAGTTTTCAGGCATTGCGTATTTTTATTAATAATGAATTGGGTGATATTGAGGCGTTTTTAGACCAAAGTATTGAGTGTTTGGCGATTGGGGCGCATTTGGCGGTTATTAGCTTTCATTCATTGGAAGATAGACGAATTAAGAGATTTTTTAATGACCACAGTCGGGGCAGGCATGAAGGTGATGATAAACTGCTGATACCACCCAAGCGAGAAAAATACTTTGCCAAGCCTTGCCGCATTGACCCAACTAATGAAGAGATTCGTGTCAATCCACGCGCCAGAAGTGCGCATTTACGATGGGCAAGACGAGTATGACAAGCAAAACCTCCCCCAAAACAGCTGATGTAGGACGCACCTACTGGACGGCAATGCTGTTGTTGGTGCTATTGATTTTGGTGACAGCGGTGCTGATTGTGCGTCAGACGTATGAGTGCCATCTAACCTATCATCAGCTAGGAAAATTGCGTTCTGCTTACCAAGTTATGAAAGCAGAAGAGCAGCGCCTGATGATAGAGCAGCAAACCTCTAGCGCAACCCCTATCGTTGCTCAACGTGCCGTGACAGAATTGGGGATGTTTTTTCCTAATGATAAGCAGCGCATCGTCATAGCGCCACCCACACCCAGCCCCAGTACACAAGAGCCGCGTTAATCGCCTCTTGGCATCGGCTCTATAGTTTAGTTAATTTGGTAGTTGTGCTTTATGAAACAGCCTAAAGACAGTCCTAGCGGTGAATTGGTCAAGCCTTTAAAAAAGCGCAACAAAACCCCTGCTAACACTCCAATCACCAAGTCGTCCATGTCTGTTAAAAGCAAGCACAAGGGTGCGTCATGGATGGGGGGTGCGCATGATGTGGGGCGATATTGGGCAGTGTGGGTCTTGATGCTCATCGTGTTTGGTGTGGTATTGGTGCGTGCATTTTTTTTGCAAGTGGTAAATCAAGATTATCATGTAAAACAAGGCACACAGTCCACATTGTCAAGACAAGTCATTGAGGTAAATCGTGGGCTGATTACAGATACCTTTGGCGTACCTTTAGCGGCAAATGCCCCTTTGGTGACGGTGGTATTTAATCCCAAATTGTATGCTGAAGAGTATTATAAGCGCCTAAAAGAAATAAAAGATGCCCAAGGCAATGCACAAGAAATGCAAAAGGCACAAGAGCGCTTGGCACAGATGGATTTGAAGATACTGGCAGCGAGTGCTAATTACCCACTAGAAAAATTAACCGCCATCACCGCCATTGATACCAGTATTGACCTAGCAGATGCTGCTGCTGTCAAGGCGGCACTACCAACAGGAGCGGGTTCACAACATCTTGAGTTATTAAGACAGGTGACACCTGAAATAGCAGAAACGGTCACACAACTTGAGTTTGTGGGTGTTAGCAAGCAAACCATTCCTAAGCGCTTTTATATGCAAGCAGAGCCCAATGCGCAGTTGATAGGGTTCATGGCAAATCATGATGTGGACAAAGGGTATAAGGGACGTTCTGGCATAGAGCGACTTTATGAAGAGCGTTTGGCAGGCTCCAAGGGTGAGGTTTTGGTACTAAGAAGTGCCAAAAAAACCACCATTAATCAATTAGAAGAAATCAAGCCAGTGGTGGCTGGTGAAGACATTGCCTTAACCATTGATTCACGCTTGCAATATGTCTTGTACAAAGAATTGGCGCAAGTTGGACAAGAGCAAAGTGCGCGTTGGGCATCAGGCATGGTGGTGGATGTGCATACGGGTGATGTTTTGGCGATGAGTTCATGGCCGTCTTTTAATAGTAATAATTTGGCGGCACGCAATGGTAATAATGAGCGTAATCGTGCGGTACTAGATGTCTTTGAACCAGGGTCGGTCATTAAGCCCTTTACGGTGGCAGCGGCTTTGGAGTCGGGTAAGTACACACCTAATAGTCTTATCAATACCAGTCCTGGAAGTATCCAAGTGGGTAAAAGTTTGATTAAAGACGGTGGTAATTATGGTAGTATCACGCTTGCTAAATTAATCCAAAAATCCTCCAACGTGGCAAGCACAAAGATTGCGCTAAGCTTGCCTACAGATAGCATTGCTAATATGCAGCGTAAGTTTGGATTTGGACAAAAAACGGCACTTAATTTCCCTGCTGAAGCGGCAGGGCGTGTAGACATACCCAAAGAAAATGAGCTGACTCGGCGCGCTACTTTAAGCTATGGCTACGGTCAGCAAGTGACTTTGGCACAGATTACTCAAGCCTATGCAACACTAGGTGCAGGCGGGGTCATGCACCCTTTGCGTTTGGTCAAAAATGAGCCCAATCTGCCTGCTACCCAAATCATTAGCAAAGAGCATGCTAATGAGATTGTGGCGATGATGGAGTTGGTCACACAGCAAGGGGGCACGGCACGTCAAGCAGCTATCGAAGGCTATCGCGTGGCAGGCAAGACAGGTACCTCGCGTCGCACGCGCCCTGAAGGAGGGTATTATACTGACCAGCATCGTACGATTTTTGCAGGGGTAGCGCCTGCCTCCAATCCACGGTTTGCAGTAGCCATTTTGGTGGAGGATCCAAGAAGTCAATCGTATGCAGGTCCTGTGGCAGGTCCTGTGTTTAGTCGGGTAATGCAAGAAACCTTGCGTCTTTATAATGTGCCGTTTGACAAGGCGCTGATTGATGAGCCAACCCAGCCATAACATCTAGCATGTAGGCTGTATAATTAAGGAAGATGGTATGACATTGCACCAGTTATTGACTTATCACCCTAAGTTGCAAGCATTGATGGCAGATGAGCTATCTCAATTGACACAGGTATCCTCACTTGATTTTAAACGCTTATTGACAGACTCTCGGCAAGTACAACCTTGCGATGTCTTTGTGCTATTAAAAAGCCAAAGCCACACTCACCAGCCAGTGGATTATGCCAAGATAGCAGGGTATCTTGAGCAGGTGGCAGGCAAAGCGGTGTTTGTATTGTCTGAAATGAGTCTAGCACCCCTTCAAGATAAGCTTGAAACATGGGGACTTGTGGTGGTGGAACTGCCCAAGATTCGTACGTTTTTGGGTACACTGGTGCAAGCCAGCTTGCAGCTATCAAACTCCGTGTCTTTGCCACAGGTGGTAGCTGTCACAGGTACCAATGGCAAGACTACCATTAGTCAATTAACCGCCCAACTTGTCAACCAAACAGGCAAAACAACTGCTGTCATGGGAACAGCAGGAAATGGGATTTTGCCAGTATTAACCCCTAGTACCCATACCACACCCGATGCGTTGGTGATGCAGCAGACGCTTTATGAGTGGGCACAAAAAGGTGTAGAGGTGGTGGCATTGGAAGCTAGCTCTCATGGGCTGCACCAACATCGCTTGCAGGGTGTGCCTGTAGAAGTGGCGATTTTTAGCAATTTGTCGCGTGACCATTTGGATTATCATACCGATATGGATGACTATGCCAATAGTAAGGCGATGTTATTTGACAAATCATACTTTGAGCAGCTAAGGTATGCAATTGTCAATTTAGATGATGAATACGCCCCTTTGATGATTGAAAAAGCCAAAGCAGCGGGTGTGACAGTATGGACATATGCACTCAACAATACTTGCGCGGATTTTTTTGCCAAACAGTTAAATCCAAGCTTAACAGGAGTAAAAATTGAGCTACAAACACCCAAAGGTATAGTATGGCTTGATAGTCCGTTGCTTGGGCGTTTTAATGTTGCCAATGTGATTGCAGCACTGGCAGCGGTATTGGCGCTTGATGACAATCAATCACTTGAAACGTTGGCGCAGGCGGTGACTAAGTTGCAAGGGGCAAGGGGGCGTATGCAAAAAGTCGCCACCGATAAGGGCTGTTTTATTGTGGACTATGCCCACACCCCTGATGCGTTGATACAAGTTTTGACAAGCCTAAAAGCACATTGCACAGGTAAGCTTTGGGCGGTGTTTGGCTGTGGTGGCGATAGAGATAAAGGCAAGCGACCTTTGATGGCAAAAGCAGGGGTAGAGCTGGCAGACAAGGTGATTTTGACCGCCGATAACCCCAGAAGCGAAGACCCTTTGGCTATTTTAAAGGACATGCAAGTGGGCTTGAGCTGTGAAGAGCATTACAAGCTCGTGATAGAGCCTGACCGCAAACAGGCGATTGCTTATGCCATCACCCACGCCAAAGCCGATGACATTGTGGTGATTGCAGGCAAAGGGCATGAAACCTATCAAGAAATCCAAGGCGTGCGTCATGAGTTTGATGATGTGGCGGTGATTGAAGAGTTGCTTAAGTGTTAAAACGCCATGATGACAGCATTTGCCATAGCCAACAGATAGGGAAGATAAGTTCAGGCAGGAGTGCCTGTCAGATGAATTCGTGTCATTAATTAATATTTTTAAATAGTTTAATCAAAGCAAATAAAGAGCAGTTCCATGACCCCCTACACTTGGCAAACCGACAACTTAACACAGGCATTAACAAGTCTAAACCCCATTTGGCACCGTGGCGATGCCTTTAGCCAAAGCCAAAAAATCACCACCGATACCCGTAAAATAGAGCAGGGCGATATTTTTTTGGCATTAAAGGGCGATAATTTTGATGGGCATGATTATGTCGCCGCCGCCTTTGACAAAGGGGCAAGCCTTGCCATCACAAGTCGTCAAGTGGGTGATTTTGCGCAGATGGTTGTAAGTGACACCCGCCTTGCGCTTGGGCTGTTGGGTAAATATCGCCGTGATGTGCACCCTGATTTGACGGTGATTGCTTTGACAGGCTCAAGTGGTAAGACCACCACCAAAGAAATGCTTGGGGCGATTTTTGGTCAAATTGCGCCCACGCTCATCACTCGTGGCAATCTTAACAACGATTTGGGTGTGCCGATGATGTTGCTTGAGCTGACCGATGAGCACCGTTTTGCGGTGATGGAGCTTGGGGCAAACCATGTGGGCGAGATTGCTTATACCACCGCTTTGGTGCGTCCTGATGTGGCGTGCGTTCTAAATATCGGCACGGCGCATTTGGGTGAGTTTGGCGGTCAAGAAAACATCGCCCGTGCCAAGGCAGAAATTTATCAAGGCTTAACTAAGCAGGGCGTGGCTGTTGTACCCTTTGGTGATAAATTTGGCGAACTGCTTGAGAAGATGGCAAGCAATCACACCCAACACATCATCAGCTTTGGCGAAAAAACCGTACCACTGGCGCAAGCAGGCATTGACTGGCAGGCTCTAACCGCTGAAGAAGCCGAAGCTGTCAAAGAGCTTGAGAATGTACAGCTGATGGGCGATGTGTTTGCCGATGACATAGAAGTAGAAAACACCCACAGTACCTTTACGTTGGCGGTTGGACAAGCGGACGAAATTACCACCCAAACGCTAAAACTTCCCTTTGTTGGCGAACATAACGTTACCAATGCACTGGCGGCGGCAAGCTGTGCGGTGGCGCTTGGGGTGTCCTTGGCGTTAATTACATCAGGACTAGAAACTGCCACGCCCCCCAAAGGTCGCTTAACTCGCATTGAGTTTGGCAAGCATTTGCTCATTGATGATACCTATAATGCCAACCCAACGTCCATGTTGGTGGCAGCAAATGTGCTGGCTTATGAAAACGCCCAAAGAATTTTGGTGCTTGGCGACATTGCCGAGCTTGGCGATGAAGCGGTCAGCGAACACCATAAACTGGGTCAAGCCCTATCAGACAAAGCCAATTTGGGCGCTCAAATTGATTATGTTTTGACGGTGGGTGAGCTGATGAGCCACTGCACAAAAGCCATCAATGACAGCGGCAGTGCGTTAATCAGTGAGCATTTTGCCGACAAACAAGCGCTGCTTGTACGCCTAAAGGCTCTGCTTGATAAGCCATCGTGTGTCTTATTTAAAGGCTCTCGCAGTGCAAGTATGGAAACCGTGATTCACGCCTTGATGGGCAAAAAATAAAGAGAGAAAAAGATGTTTTATTGGTTGTTTAATCAAGTGGCGTGGCTAGGTGAGTTGGTTGCGCTAAACTCCTTGATTTTGAGGGCGTTATTGGCGGTTATCACATCACTGCTGATTGTTATTTTTGCAGGTAAGCCTGTGATTGATTATTTGTTAAGACTAAAATATGGTCAGGCGGTACGTACCGATGGTCCAAAAACTCATCTAAAAAAACAAGGAACGCCCACGATGGGGGGTGTGCTGATTTTGGCGGCAATTGGCATTTCCACCTTGCTTTGGGCAAACCTTGCCAATCCGTATATTTGGATTTTGATGGTGGTGATGGTGATTTTTGGGGCGGTTGGCTGGGCAGATGACTGGCTAAAAATTAAGCATAAAAACCCCCAAGGCTTGATTGCGCGCAAAAAATACTTTTGGTTGTCTGTTGGGTCGTTGTTTGCAGGGATTTCTTTGTATTATATTGCCACTCAACAAGCCGATGTTGCGACAACCATAGCCATGCAAGATATGCTCATTCCATTGTTCAAAAATATGGTCATTCCCTTTTCGTCCATTCCTTTGGGCATTGGGTTTATTATTGCCACTTATTTTGTATTGGCAGGGTCGTCAAATGCCGTGAATTTAACCGATGGCTTGGATGGCTTGGTGATTTTGCCTGTGGTGCTTGTGGCGGCAGGATTGGGTGTGTTTGCTTATATTTCAGTTAATGCCATTTATGCCAATTATATGCACGTTCCTTTTATTGCTTACAATGGCGAAGTGATTGTGGTGTGCGCTAGCATTATTGGCGCTGGATTGGGATTTTTGTGGTACAACGCTTCGCCTGCGGATGTCTTTATGGGCGATGTGGGGGCGCTGTCTTTGGGTGGTGTGCTAGGGACGATTGCGGTGATGACTCGCCAAGAGCTTGCATTTGCGATTATGGGTGGCATCTTTGTGGCAGAAGCGGTGTCGGTGATTTTGCAAGTTGGTTCTTATAAATTACGCAAAAAACGCATCTTTTTGATGGCGCCTTTGCACCACCATTTTGAAGAAAAAGGCTTAAAAGAAACCAAAGTGGTGATTCGCTTTTGGATTGCGTGTATTATTTTGGTAGTGCTTGGCTTGATGACCTTAAAGCTGCGTTAGAGGATTAAGATGACTTATCAAACAGTAGATGTGGTGATTATTGGTGCAGGTCCTATTGGGTTGTCTATGTGTCAGGCGCTCAAAGGGACGGGGCTAAAGGTTGCATTGATAGAAAAGCAATCCATCACAAACATCGCCAATCCTGCGCCTGATGGACGTGAAATCGCCATTACGCATCGCACGCGCGGTATTTTGCAAGACCTGCATCAGTGGCAGCATCTAAATGAAAGCGATGTGCATTTTTTGCGCCGCGCTGCTGTTTGTAATGGACAGTCACCATTTTTGCTTGAGTTTGATAAGCCTGATACCATGCACGGACGCCCTGTTGAAACCTTGGGTTATTTGATTAGCAATCATCATTTGCGCCGTGCTGCCTATGAAGTATTGGCAGATGAGTGGCAGTCACCAAGCTTTATTACGCCTTTTTTTGGCGTTTCGGTTGCGAGTGTGGACAGCTACGAGAATCATAGCGTAGTGGTGCTAGACAATGGCATAACCTTAAATGCAAAACTGGTGATTGCAGCGGATTCTCGTACCTCTTTTATGCGTAAGCACTTAGGCATTGCTGCCGATATGCACGATTTTGGGCGCACAGTAATGGTGTTTCGTACCACGCATACCCTAAGTAATCACGAAACAGCGCATGAGGGCTTTTATTATGGCAAAACCTTGGCGGTGCTACCTCTTGGGGAGTATCAATCATCGATGGTGATTACGGTGGATAATGCCAAAGTAGCCGAGATTAGTGCGCTCAATCCTGCACAATTGGCGGGCGAGATGATGGCGTGGCTTGGGGGTAAATTAGGTGAGATGACGGTCACTAGCCCTATTTATAGCTATCCTTTGCTTGGGGTACATGCCAAGCGATTTTATGCCAAGCGCAGCGCCTTGATTGGCGATGCGGCGGTGGGTATGCACCCTGTGACAGCGCATGGATACAATTTGGGCATGGAAAGTGTCCATCTGTTAAGTAAGGGCATTCGCCAAGCGGTTAATCAAGGAAGGGATATTGGTGATGAGGCGATATTGCGTCATTATCATCGTCTTCATAGCACCAAAACGCTGGCAATGTATCACGGCACCAATGCCATTGTTAAGCTCTACACAGACGAAAGCACCCCTGCCAAAGTCATGCGCCATGTGGGATTGCGCCTAAGTAATCGCTTAATGCCCATCAAAAAATTAATCACAACACAATTAACTGGCTAAAAATATGCCCGTCACTGGCGGGCATAATTGATGGTACAGATGTTTGAATAATCAGTGGGTAGTTAGTGCAAAATGCGCTCAAAAACGGATTTTAGATTGGCGTGCTTGACATCAGGTGACAGCCAATCTTCCTTGCAATTCATGCCATAGCAGAGCATTGACAGCCCAAAAGAGGCATAAATATGCGCTTGAAATTCTAATTCTAGATCGGTCAGTGCAGGATTATCTGCTTTGACCACTTCAATATAGCGTCTTTTGATGGTATCGTAGCTGTCTTGTTTGAGATTGATTTTTGGTGTTTCAATTTGCCACAGTAGGCGCAGGGTGTCACGGTTGTTATTGATGATGTCTTCTGCATACGATGCGACCTCTTCCCAAGGAGTACTCAAAGACAGCTCAAGCAAGGGAATCAAAAACTTGTCTTTGATGGCATTGACCATATGTTCAGCCAAATCGTTTTTGTTGGTGTAATATTTATAAAACGTGGTGCGGTTGATGACAGCATGGTCAAGAATGTCCTGTACCGTGATATCGTCATAGTTTTTTTGTTCAAGTAATGCAAAAAATGCCGCCTCAATGCTTCTTAGGGTTTTGACAATACGGGCATCCATTTTTTGAGTGGGATCGCCAGCATTGGCAGGATGTGCCAATAAAGGGGGTTGTTGAGTCATGATATCGCCTGCTAGATTGTTGTTTGTTACCAAATTGAGTAAAAAAAGCAAACAGTAAATTAAAAACAATACAATAAAAATTATTGTTTAAGCAATCGCTCATTGCAAAAGCAATTATATCATGATTTTTCAGATACGCCTATGGGTTATGTGGATTTGGGTGTTGGTGATAACGATAAAGATACCAAAGCAGCGCCAAAATCGGCAAATTCTTAAGCACAGGGGCAAACGGGTGTAGGAGTGTTTGGGGCAAAAATAAGATGATTAATACACTATAAAGCGCAACCGTGATAAATTGTACCAGCCAAAGACGAGAGGCGTTGTTATAAAAGAGGCTTAAAAATGCAAATATCAAATCCAAAAGGCTAGCAGCAATCAGCAATACCCAACTTAGATGGGGGTTAAGACCCATTTTAGCTAATAATGCCAAGGAGTCTGTTTGATTGAATAATATTGGTACCGTAGCACTATAGAGCCACAAAAAGGCAAGCGCATAATACAAATAAACAGGCATTTTATACTCCCTCAAGCGCTGATAACAAGGTGTGATGTTGGAATACAAAGCCATTGTCTAATAGGGCTTTTGGGTAAACGCGCTGACCGTCCAATAATAAGGTTGCGCGCTCTTGAAATAGCCATTTGACCACAATCGCGGGCAAATGAAAAAATGTAGGGCGATGTAAATGTTTGCCAAGTATGCTGGTAAATGTCGCATTATCAATAGGTGTGGGCGCACACAAATTGTAGCAGTGATGGGTGCTAGTCAAAGCGCCCTGCAAACTGTTTTGCAGGATAAAGATGACAGCGCGCACCCAATCGGTCAAAGAAATCCAGCTGATAAGTTGCTTGCCACTGCCCAATTGACCTCCTAGACCCCATTGAAAGCTAGGCAATACTTTGTTTAGCATACCACCGCGCTTATCCATCACAACCCCTGTGCGAATGATGGCAGTGGGTATGGGAGCGGTATTGGCAAGTAGCTCCCATGCATGGCATAAGTGATGCGCAAAATCTGTCTTGACAGGGGTGCTAGACTCATCTAATACGCGATTGTCGTTGAGAGATTGAGCGCCATACCACCCAATTGCTGAACTGCTGATAAATAAGCTGGGTTTGTGATGGGCGGTAGCGATAAAATTGAGCAGTGCCTGTGTTGGTATGAGGCGGCTGTCCATTAGATACTGTTTTTGTGCCACGCTCCATCGTTTGTCAATAATGCCTGCGCCTGCCAAGTTGATGATGACATCAAAGGCTAAGTTGTCATTGAGTTCTTGATAAGTCAAAATATTAACAGAGGGATGGGTGGCAGTGTGACGAGACACCCAAGTGATATGGGTATTGGGATAAGTCAATAAGGCATCGGTTAAAGCGCGTCCCAAAAAACCAGAACCTCCTGCAATTAACACATTCATTGGTGCTCTTTTTTAAGTCAAACTCTGATAGCGAGAATGATATATCCATCAGAATAATCTCTTTTGCCAGCCTTTATTTTGGCGCACGCTTTTTTGGGCAAAAATGTTTGTAAGTTTAAGGCAGTATTTTGGCTGCCAATTACACAACCTACCAAAAAGTTATGCGCCCACCAGTCGCCAAAACGGACATGTATCCCGATTGCCTGATGGCAAGAGATCAGCGAGGCGTGGCATGACACGATGGTTGCTAAGATGGGGGTAGTGTACATCTAGGCGTTTGGCAAGCTTTGGCAGGTGTTCGGTGGGCACAGCAGGAAAGAGATGGTGCTCCACATGATAAAACAAACCAAAGGTGAGCGCATTGATGATGGGATTACGTTCAGTGCGCGCGATGGTATCATCACAATCATGATGCAAACCCCATACAGCAAACACGCCAGTACACGCATTGATCACAAACATCACCACAAACTGATAGATAAGTACCTCCACTTGAGCATACCATGCCATCATTGCCACCCCTACAATCAATAGGCTTTCAAAAAGGATTTTGTATTGTTCGCGGCGTGGCGCAAGGCGATAGCCATGTTTGTAAATACGGTAGCGAAACCACAACCCTCCTAGCAGCGCTTGCCACCATGTGCCATGTGCCAAATACCCCTCTTCATCATGCTCACCTAAAGGATTTCGGTGGTGTTCAAGATGGCTGTATCTCATACTGTGCAAGCTGCTAAAAGACACAAGGCTAATCAAAAGCAATAGCATGGTAGCAAGATGATGATGCACCCCCAAAGCGCGATGGTATAAATCATGTCCCAAGCGATAAGCAGTGATTGTAAAAAAATAAGACAGCACGCACGCAACAAAAAGATGTCCTTGATGCACACATCCCCATGACAGTCCCAAAAAAATAAAGGGCAATGCGATGTTGTAGGTTTTTTGCCACAGACTAAGATGGCGCAAATCTTGCCAATCAATCTGTTGCAATAGGGTGTGCTTATCAAAGGTGGGGTGCTGAGTCATGGCAATGTCCTTTTTTTTGGAGCGGATAAAAGCTTACTTTAAAAACCGTTGCACACTGGCACCAAGTTTTAAAATTTTACTAAGTGTGCTGGTGGACAGCTTCATCATTTCATTTGCCCAAGTGGTGAGTGTGTCCACAAATTGATGTGTTTCACGAATGCGTGCTTGTACATCAGCAGATTCTTGCTCAAATTCAGGGCTTTGCGTCAGCTCCTGCAAAAATTGTACAGTCGGTGCAAGCTCTCGGCGATAGCGCTCTTCTACAATCACTTTGGCAAGTGCCCACACGTCGGTACTGGTGGTAAAATAATCGCGTCTATCACCAAGAATGTGGGTGGTCTGCACCAAATTAAGATTCTGCAACTCCTTGATACTATTAGAAACATTAGAGCGTGCCACCCCAAGCGTTTCCATAATGTCTTCGGCATTCATGGGTGTGCCTACAATAAATAGCAGGGCATGAATCTGGGCGACAGTGCGATTGACACCCCATTTGCTACCCATTTCGCCCCAATGTAGGACAAATTTTTCGCTGGTAGGATTAAGTTTCATTGGTCTGTTCCTAAAGATATGACTGGCATTAATTTTATATATTTTTGTTATTTCTGTCAATACAGAAATTTACAAAATAAGCAGTCATGAGTGCAATGATCTTGTACTCACATAAAACCCTTGAATCAAAGAAAAATCTTACTGTAATGTAAATATTAAGTAAATAATATTACCAGTAGTTATTTAATAATATAAAAAAGTAAAATAATAAAAATATGCTTGTAAACAAAAATTAAGAAAGATACTATAAAGGTGTCACAGATGGTATACTTAGATACAGTATTATAAAGCATGGTGCTATTATAGATTGTGTTATTATAAAATGTGTCACATGATACATCTTGGCATCACAGAAGTGCGGGTGCTGTAGAATCGGAGTAGTACCCAAAACATCTTTGACAAAAACACTGACTTGACCACGCTAGGAGTTTGGTATGAAAACATTGGCAATCGCATTAACAATCGCCACTATGGGTGTTGCAGGTGTCGCACACGCTGACTGGAAATCAAATCTGTATGTACAGGGCAATCTAGGCTCATCTAAATTCAAATTGGACCAAGATGCATTCACCGATCCAAATAATGGCGTGCAAAATTCGGCATTGAGACTAGAAAAATCTGATACCTCATTTCGTGTTGCTGTAGGTAAAGATTTGGGCGCAGTGCGTGTAGCGGCGGATTACACCAATTTCGGTACTTGGGAGAATCGGTCTTCCAATGCAAACTTCGGAGTTTCAAATTATTCAGATGATACGGATATCCAAAGCATAGGTATCTCTGCTTATTATGATGTGGAGCAGTTTCGCTTATTAAATGGCAAATTAACCCCATATGTGGGTGCGCGTCTTGGCTATGTGGATTACGATCGTGATTTTAATTATGTTTATGCCAATGGTGCGGTTGCAGCAGGCAGTGGATCTGATAGCGATGTAGGCTATGGCATCATCGGTGGGGTGCAGTATGCACTCATGCCTAATATTGCCATAGATGCCAATGTGGAGTATCATGATTTAGGTTCTTATGATGTTAAGGATGTAGTATCTATGGACTATAGTCAAAAAGGCTTTAATGTCGGTGTGCGTTATAATTTCTAAAAGCACCCAAGCCATTCATTTAAAACCCCATCAGCCCTCTCCACACTGATGGGGTTTTGGTTATGGGCGCTGATATATTGCAGCAACAGAGTTCAGCCCTCACCCCAAAAGAGTAATCTGCCCAATCAAATCACCACGCTTGTCCGACTGTCTTAGCTTAAGAACCTGCCTAAGGGTTTGGGTTGGGCATATAAGAGGGTGTTAAGGCATTGCCAATGCTGCTACCGCCTTGCTTTGTATCAAAAAACCTCTTATCATTTGTCCTTTATGGGTATCTTTAGAATGGTACAAAGGAGGGGTAATGTGCATTGTAGCAATCGCTTGGCAGCTGTTTAAAGAGTTGCCCGTGGTTGTCTTGTCTAATCGGGATGAATTTTTGCATCGCCCAAGCCAAAAGGCGCATCATTGGCAAAATGGCATTTGGGCTGGACAAGATGAGCAGGCGGGGGGTACTTGGCTGGGTATGCACCTACAGACGGGCAGGTGGGCGGTGGTGTTGAATTATCGAGAAGTTGTCGCTAATAAGCCTGTTTTTGGTACGTCTCGTGGCAGATTGGTCACAGAATTTTTGAGAGGGACGCTGTCACCAATGGCAACAGCTCGCCGTTTGCCCTTGCACGCTTATGATGGCTTTAATCTGGTGATGGGTGATACCACACAGGCGGTGCTGATCAACAATAAAGGCTATGCCGCCACCGCTCTACCAGCAGGATTGTATGTACTTTCCAATGGCAATCCTGACGATGCTTGGTATAAGTGCGAGCGTCTGCGCGCACGAGTACGTCAAGAAATACTGCCCTTGCTGGCAACACAGCACGCATGGCACGAGCACGCTTTTGAGGTGCTACAAGACAGCGTGATGTCTAGCGACCATCAGTTGCCCAGCACAGGTGTGCCACATCAAGTAGAAAAGGCGCTGTCGTCTATTTTTATTCCTAGTGAGCGCATGACATCACTATTTGCCAAGCCCTATGGCACGCAAGTGAGTACTATTATGACCCTTGGGCAGACCAATGAGCTTGTTGAGCGTTGGCATCACTAAGCTTATTGGCATTAATCAAAGTTCAGGTATCTTTGCATTATGAGTATTATGATGGCGCGTCTGTGTCAGGCTCTTTGGGTGTAGGCGCTTTTGGTGTTTTGGGCGCGCTGCGTCTGGCTCTAAAAAAACGGCGCACACCCTTAAATGCCAACCAAAGCACAGGCAATATCAATACAAACACCCAAAGTCTAGTCAAAAAGACAACCAATTCCAAAAACCCATACCAACCAACACGCAGACTGTCACCAAGGCGTGCACCAAAGTTGGTACTTTGCTCTTGGGTAATTAGAGCGTCAATATTGGGTTTGGTGGTGGTATGTATCTTTTCATTTTCCCTAAACTCTAGCATCAAGGTGGCAAACGCAACCTGATCTTCTAGGTATTTTTGATCAAGTTCAGCGGCTAATTTGGCTAGGCGCGCTTGTGCTGTTTGGTCGGCGCTGATGACGGTGTCTAGGGCGTTGTCAGTGTGTGCTTGGTCAATTTGTTGGGCTTTGAGTGCTTCTATTTGCGCGCTGATTTGTGCTTTTTGGATGTCTAGGCTGACATCTTTGGCGCTAAATTGTTGTGTGTGCAAAAAGTCAATTTGGCTTTGCAAGACTTCCAAAAACTCACCCACCTTGTCTTTGGGAATGCGCACAGTCACCGTGGCAAACTGCTGGTAACTGCTCAAGATTTTTTTCTCTCCATTGCTGATGGGGACTTCACGAATAGACAGAATGCTATTGTTAATCTGCTCTTCGGCGATATATCCACCCAGCTTGGCGCTTAAGTTATTGATGCTTTTGACGCTGGCGCGCACATCTTTGACATCAAAATTTAAACTGGCATGAATCACAAGGCGCTTGTTTGCCAAGATGGGCAATCCCTCTTGATCTACCAAAGTGCTATCAATGGTATGATCTGCCTTATTCAAAAAACTGGTATCACTCTCCATGCTGGCAGTGGCGCTAGGCTCTATGCTTGCGGCGCGCTCATAGGCGTCAGAGGCGCTTTGATTGGGTGCAGAACAAGCGCTTGCCAATAAAGAGAGTAAAATAACAAAACATACAGACGGTTTCATAAGTATTCAGCCATGATGAAATGGGATTGAGCGTGCTATCTTGATGAGGCACACCTTAATAATAAACAAAAAATACATAGGTTGTCAAAATTCAATGAAAATACCAAGACAACGGAGTGAGTTTTGTTATCATATGGGTTTGTATTGTGACAGATTGTCATATTGTTGTCATCTTTGATTGATACACTAGCGCACAGTAAAGAAAGCGTCATAGTGATGACACTCTATCAATTTGTCAAACAAGAGAGTATGTTATGAAAAAATTATCCATTATGGTGGCAGCCGCGTTATTTTTGACAGCGTGTGGCTCAAACCCTCCTCCTGCCAACCAAAGCGCAGACACCAATCAAGGAGCAGCCCCCTCTAATGCCAGTAATGCGCCTGCCACTTCAGGCGAAAAAGTGGCTTTGGATGTCACAGGGGCAGGTGCGTCATTCCCACAGCCTATTTATGTGCAATGGGCGCAAGGCTTTTTGGGAGCGACAGGGGGTAAGGTGAATTATCAGTCTATTGGTTCATCAGGTGGTGTTAAGCAAATTTCTGCCAAGACAGTAGATTTTGGTGCATCAGATGCTCCCTTAAAAGCAGAAGATTTGCAAGCACAAGGCTTGGTGCAGTTCCCAACCGTCATTGGCGGTGTTGTGCCTGTGGTGAATATTGCAGGGGTGGCATCAGGGCAACTTAAGCTGACAGGGGAGGTATTGGCGGAGATTTATTTAGGAACCATTACCCAATGGAACGACCCAAAAATCGTTGAGCTTAATCCAGATGTTAGCTTGCCAAACGAAAAAATCATCACCGTGTTTCGCGCTGATGGGTCGGGTACAAGCTTTATTTTTACCAATTATCTTAGCCAAGTGTCTGCCAAATGGCAAGCAGATGTAGGCGCTGCCAACACCGTAAAATGGCCAACCGCACAGTCAGGAACTGCTGGTAAGGGCAATGAAGGTGTTGCAACGTATGTCAATCGCATTGCCAACTCTATTGGCTATGTAGAATATGCCTATGCCAAACAAAATAACATGGCAGCAGTACAGCTAAAAAACCAAGCAGGTAACTTTGTTTCGCCATCACAAGAAACGTTTGCTGCCGCTGCTGATGTGGACTGGACATCACAGCCAAACTTTAATTTGATTTTGACCAATCAGCCAGCAGCGCAAGCGTGGCCATTGGCAGCAGCAACGTTTGTTTTGGTACAAAAAACGCCAACCGATGCCGCCAAAACCAAAGCAGCACTTACATTCTTTGATTGGGCATATACCAATGGCGATGACGCTGCCAAACAGCTAGATTATGTACCATTACCAGAATCACTAAAAACCTTGGTGCGTGAAGAATGGAAAACCATCAAAGACGCTTCAGGTGCGGCGGTTTATCCTTAAGCATAGCTCATTTACTGGTTGAATTACTATCATCGCTATAAGGGTTGTGTCTATTGGCGCACCCTTATCAAAAACTCATCACAATGATTTATGCAAAATAATTCTTTAAAACGACAGCTATTTTTGGACAAATGCTTTGTGGGGACGACCAGAGCATTTGCATTGCTCGTATTACTTATTTTAGGCGGCATTTTGGTGTCGCTTATTATTGGGGCGTACCCTGCCATGAAAGCCTTTGGGCTTGGATTTTTGACATTTGCTGAATGGGATGTGGTGGCAGGTGAGTATGGGGCATTGGCACCAATTTATGGGACGCTGGTAACCTCTGTGATTGCACTAGGCATCGCTGTACCGATTAGTTTTGGGATTGCGATTTTTTTGACAGAACTGTGCCCTGCTGCCCTAAAAAAACCACTAGGCACTGCCATTGAATTGTTGGCAGGCATCCCTTCTATTATTTATGGTATGTGGGGGCTATTTGTGTTTGCGCCTATTTTTGCCAAATACATTCAGCCTGCTTTGATAAAAACAGTAGGGCAAGTGCCTATCATTGGTGCGCTATTTAGTGGTACGCCGATGGGCATTGGACTATTTGCAGCAGGGCTTATCTTGGCGATTATGATTATTCCGTTTATTGCTTCGGTGATGCGAGATGTATTTGAGGTGACACCAACCCTTTTAAAAGAATCTGCCTATGGACTTGGTAGCACACGTTGGGAAGTGGTGCGCCATGTGGTGCTCCCCTATACCAAAGCAGGGGTTGTAGGTGGCATTATCCTAGGGCTAGGACGGGCACTTGGCGAGACGATGGCAGTGACCTTTATTATTGGTAATACCTTTAATGTCAGTGCTGATTTGTTTGGCTCTGGGGTGTCTATCACGTCAGCACTTGCCAATGAGTTTGCCGAAGCGGTGGATCCATTACATTTATCTTCCTTACTGTTTTTGGGGCTGATTTTGTTTGTGATTACCTTTATTGTACTGTGTTTATCTAAACTGATGTTATTAAGACTAAAGAAAAATGAAGGACGGGCACACTGATGAAATTTGAAGCACTAGAGCGTAACAACCCAATTTATCATCGCCGCCGTTTTTTGAATCAGTTGTGGCTGACTTTGGCGGTTGCTGCCATGGGTTTTGGGTTGTTTTGGTTGGGTTGGATTTTTTATACCCTGTTTTATGAAGGATTTGGCGGTCTAAGCCAAACCATCTTTACGATGGATACCCCACCTCCTAATGTTGAGGGCGGACTAAGAAATGCCATCATTGGCAGTATTATGATTACAGGGTCAGGTCTGCTTATTGGAACGCCGATTGGGATTTTGTGTGGAATTTTTTTGGCAGAATTTGGTCAAAACAGCAAGCTGGCAGCAGCCACACGATTTATGAATGACATCTTGCTATCAGCACCATCTATTGTGATTGGGTTGTTTGTTTATGGCATCATTGTCTTGCCGCAGGGGCATTTTTCGGGGTTTGCAGGGTCTGTGGCGCTGTCGTTACTTGTGATTCCTGTGGTGGTGCGTACGACTGAAAATATGTTGCGCCTTGTACCAAATAGCCTAAGGGAGGCAGCCTTTGCGCTTGGTGCGCCTAAATATAAACTGGTAACGATGGTGACGTTGCGTACTGCCAAAACAGGGGTGATTACAGGGGTGCTTTTAAGTTTTGCTCGTATTTCAGGTGAAACAGCGCCACTCTTATTTACTGCGCTAAACAACCAATTTTTTAGCACCGATATGAACGCGCCCATGGCAAACTTGCCCAATGTTATCTATCAATTTGCCATGAGTCCATATGATGATTGGCATAAATTGGCATGGGCAGCAGCGTTATTGATTGCGCTGTCGGTTTTAATCACCAATATCATTGCTCGCCAAGTGTTGGGCGGTCAGCAAGTAGGTAAATAACATTGTATCCATGACATTGCATTAATGACACTGTATCGATGACACTGTATTAGGTTTAGAGAAATTGAGTATGACAACCTCAAAATTATGCGTTAAAAATTTTAATTTTTATTATGGCAAATTTCATGCCCTAAAAAATATCAATCTTGATATTATGCCCAATCAAGTCACTGCATTTATTGGACCTTCTGGCTGTGGCAAATCCACCTTGTTGCGTACCTTTAATCGGATGTATGATTTGTACGCAGACAGCCGTGCCGAAGGGCAGATTTTGCTTGATGGTAACAATATTTTGGAAAAAAATGTTGATGTCAATTTATTGCGTGCCAAGGTTGGTATGGTCTTTCAAAAGCCAACCCCATTTCCAATGTCTATCTATGACAATGTTGCTTTTGGGGTTAAGTTGTATGAAAAATTAAGCAAAAGCGACATGGACGACCGTATAGAGTGGGCGCTGCAAAAAGCAGCACTGTGGACAGAAGTCAAAGACAAGCTTAAGCAATCAGGCAATTCACTGTCAGGAGGGCAGCAGCAGCGTTTGTGCATTGCGCGTGCGGTGGCGTGTCGTCCTGAAGTGCTACTGCTTGATGAACCCACATCAGCGCTTGACCCAATCTCTACAGCCTATATTGAAGAGTTGATTGGCGAGCTTAAAAACGACTATACTATTGCCATTGTTACGCACAATATGCAACAAGCGGCACGGGTGTCAGATTATACCGCTTATATGTATTTGGGTGAGCTTATTGAAATGGGTGAAACCACACAAATGTTTACCAAGCCAACAAGTAAGCAAACTGAAGATTATATTACAGGGAAATTTGGATAAAACCATGAATGCAACAATTTTGGTGGTAGAAGATGAACAAGCCATCAGCAAGCTGATTTGTTTTAATCTGGCGCAGGCAGGCTTTGAGATTGTGGCGGTAGAAAGTGCAGAAGAGGCGCGCGCTGTCATTTATGATAAATTGCCTGATGTGGTGCTATTAGATTGGATGTTGCCAAAATTATCAGGGGTGGACTTTGCCAAAGAATTGCGTCAAACAGAGCGCACCAAAGAGCTGCCCATCATCATGCTGACTGCGCGTGGAGAAGAATCTGATAAAGAGCTTGGGCTAAATCTTGGGGCGGATGATTATGTGACCAAGCCTTTTTCGCCAAGAGAGCTGATTGCACGCATCAAGGCGCTACTTAGGCGGCGCGCCCCACAAAAAACTGATGCCATCATCAATGTAGGTCGTCTAAGTCTTAATCCTCAAGACCACAGTGTCAGTGCTGATGGACAAAAGGTGCATTTTGCGCCTACAGAATTTAAATTGTTGCACTTTTTTATGACACATACCAATCGTATTTATAGCAGGCGTGAGCTGTTGGATTTGGTGTGGGGCGACCATGTCTTTATTGAGGAGCGTACCGTAGATGTACATATTCGCCGTTTGCGCCGCGAACTAGAAGCGCAAGGGCTGTCAGGATATATTGAAACAGTGCGTGGCGCAGGCTACAGCTTTGGCGTGCCTTCATGAATGCACTGATTTTTTTGGCACTGGTTGCGGTGTTGGCGGTAGTAGTGGGGTTGTTTGGCTTTTGGGTGGGCAGTGCTGCACTTGGGTTGGCATTGGCGCTGACGGTGGTGGGGCTGGCGTTTTGTTACCATAGTGTGCATTTGTATCGCTTGATACGCTGGTTGAAAACAGCTGATGTACATACCATTCCAAGCAGTACAGGTGTATGGCAAGCGGTCTTTGAGGAGCTTTTGGCGCAGACCAAGGGGCGAAAAAAGCGTGAACAAAAATTACATCAAGCTTTGGAGCGTCAAAATCGCATTATCGCTGCCATTCCTAGTGGTGTTTTAATTTTGAGCAGTCAGGGGCGTATTGAGTGGAAAAATACACTGGCAGAAGAGTATTTGGGGCTTAGTTTAACTTGGGACAAAAAAGGCATCTTAAAAAACTTGGTGCGCTCACCAGAATTTCATCAGTTTTTGGACGATGCTGAACAAGAGCGCAGCATCTCTACCACTGCCAAACTCTCCATGCATCATACCCAGCCTAACCGCACGCTTTGGCTCACGTCTGTTCCTTTTGAGGCAAATGCCACCATTTTGATTGCCCATGACATCAGTGCCAGTGAGCAACTCAACCTTACGCGTAGCGCTTTTATTGCCAATGTATCGCATGAATTACGCACCCCCTTGACGGTGATTAGTGGGTTTTTGGAAACCTTACAAGATATGCCAGAGCTTGATGAGCCAACACGCCTTGAATTTATTCATCTAATGCAAAAAGAAAGCGCGCGTATGCTAAGCCTGATTGAGGATTTATTGACGTTGTCGCGATTGGAAAATCAGTCATATCAAGGCGTGGATTTTGAGCCTGTGGCACTTAGCGAGCTTGTGCAAAGCATTGTGGAGAATGCCAAACCATTGGCGCACGCGCATACCTTGATTGCTAATATTGATGAATCTATTTGGGTGATGGGTGTGTATAAAGATTTGTATAGCGCGCTAAGTAATTTAATTTTTAATGCCATTCATCATACCCCACAGGGTACGACAGTGACGGTTGGTTTGACTGCCACAGAGGATAAGGCGCTATTTTTTGTGGCGGATACGGGCGATGGTATCGCGCCTGAACATTTGGGGCATTTGACAGAGCGTTTTTATCGGGTGGATAAGGGCAGAAGTCGCAAAACAGGCGGAAGTGGCTTGGGGCTTGCCATCGCCAAACACGCCTTGGCAACTCATGGTGCAACACTGCAAATTGAAAGTATGCTGGGGGCGGGCAGCACCTTTAAGGCGGAGTTTTGTCAAATACCACCTGATGCCTAATTGTCTGTGGCAATCAAAATGTCTATAAATGTCTATTACTATAAAAACCATTTGTGAGTGTTTTCACAAACGGTTTTTATAGTAAATAGGTAGTATTGAAAATCAACCATCTTTTTTGGTGTGGCGCACATCAATGCCTTGTACTAAATACACAACGTGTTCGGCAATGTTTTTGGCATGGTCGCCAACACGCTCGATGGATTTGTTTGCCATCATCATTTCTACAAACAGCTCAATGCTGGTAGGGTCTTGCATCATATAAGTAATCAACACGCGGGATTGACTGCGATAATCTCTATCAATCAATTTATCCGCCTGTTGCACATCCTCTAGTGCTGAAATATCAAGGCGCGCAAAAGCATCTAGCGCACGGCGAAGCATAGGCTGAGTCATCAAGGCTAGACGATAAGTGTCATGTAAGGTTTGAGCGGAGAGTTCGTATTTGGTGGCGATGGTCTGCATAATCAGGGCGATTTTTTTGAGTTCATCACCAATGCGCTCCAAATCCACAATCATACGCGATACAGCAAGCACAAAGCGTAAATCAGAGGCAGCGGGCTGACGTCTAGCAATGATGGTTTGGCAGGCATCGTCAATATCAATTTCCAAGCGATTGATAATGTCATCATCATTGACAATGTAGGTAAGCTGATTGGTATCTGCCTGCTGTAGGGCGCTTAGCACCAGTTGCAGCTGTTTTTCTACCAAGCCACCCATGCGCATCACCTCGGTGCGCACAGTCTCAAGCTCTTGATTAAAATGACTGGAGGTATGTTCAGGCATAAAAATTCCTTTGTACATGATAGATGTTAGGACGCTATCTTAACAAAGGTTTATGACAAGATGGTGACAATATTAACGGCGTTTTTTGTAGCCTTGTACTGCCTTAAAGCGAGGATTGGACTTACAAATCACAAAGATGCGCCCACGACGACGTACCACTTGACAGTCTGCATGGCGACGTTTGGCGCTTTTTAGGGAGCTAAGTACTTGCATATTTTTGCCTTATTGGTTAAAAAAAATGATGAAATGTTGGTCTTAGCCACTTAAGCCATTTCTTATCAATTGCCTATTGGTGTATTAAGGTATCAGGATGGATAGTGAAGTGAGCTAAAAAGCTGACCAATTTTTGTTATAATATATCAAATTTTGTTAGTGTTCAAGCTTTATTTGAGAATGAGTATTGTTATTTTTTATAAGGGAAATTGAGGCAAACCACCTCAAAGTGCCCATGTCAAATTAGGGTGCCTTGACAATGCAAGTGCCTTAAAAAATGTTGGATGTTGAGGCTTTTTGGTGAAAATGGGTTTTTTTGTGTTGTATTAAGTCAAAATTCCAAAAATATGCTACCATAAGTTTACTTAATGCCAGTGTGAATTGTATGACTGTACTTGTAAAATTTTGTGGACTAACCACCATAGAGGATGTAAAGACAGCGGTAAGTCTAGGGGTGAATGCGATTGGATTGGTGTTTTATGCGCCCAGTCCACGCGCTGTGACACCAGTGCAGGCAAAAGAGCTTGTCACGCATATTCCGCCCTTTACCACCGTAGTGGCGTTGGTGGTGAATATGGGCGAGAGCGAAATTGTGACACTGGCAGAAAAAGTGCCTTTTGATGTATTGCAATTTCATGGCGATGAGTCAGCGGAGTTTTGTAGTTATGTCGCCAAAATCACTCACAAGCGTTGGTATAAGGCACTACGGATAAGTGATGAACATAGTGTGGACGATATTATGACAACCATACAAAAGCTCAAATCCCTAGGAGCAAGTGCAGTTTTATTAGACGCTTATCACCCTGATAAATTTGGTGGTACAGGTGAGCAGTTTGATTGGTCAAAAATTCCTGAAAATTCACCTTTGCCCATTATTTTGGCAGGGGGGCTCAATCCTGACAATATTGGCGACATTACCAAGAACCAAGCGCTGTTATCATGCATTTGCGGAGTGGATGTCAGCGGTGGAATTGAAAAAGAAAAGGGGATAAAGTGCGAAATTAAAATGAAAGCGTTTATAAAAAACATGACTGATATCAAAATAAAAGGGCAATCATGATTATAGAAATTAGCACACTACCAACCATCATGCAACAAGCCATCATACAAGGCGAACACATTGACTTTGTTAATAATGGCAAAATCATTGCGCACGTGGTTAAAAATCCCCATGATGACATGACATTGCATGAATAGGCAATGGCTTATGATGGTGCTTGAGTAATGACAGAGCAGATTACTATTTATTTAAAAACTCTAAATTACCATAAAAATTGGCTCAATTTTGGGTTTTTAACTGTTGATAATTTAATTAATCAAGCTAACAAATTTCATCAAGGCTATGATAAAAATACTGAGCATTTTCGTTATAATAGTTTTATTGAATTTATTAATGCCCATCAAAAATTTACTGATTTACAAATTGAGCAATTTATTATTTTGGTTAGTCAAGACATAGACGATGTAATGGCGGGTTCTGCTTTAAGAGAATTGTATCTTTCTGAAAAATTAAGTGATCATCAAAATGCACTGGTGGAAAATTGCCTTGTCAGTTTTGGTGAATGGGCAATACGGTTGATTAACAAAAAACAAGGGGTGTTATGAACATTCTCATCACAGGCGTAACTTCAGGATTTGGACTGGCAAGTGCCAAACTATTACACAGCAAAGGGCATACCATCATTGGCACAGGCAGACGTAAAGATAGGCTTGATGACCTAAAAGCGACATTGGGCGATGGCTTTTTGCCTTTGTGTTTTGATATCACAAACCAAGCCGACTTACAAAACGCCCTAGCCACAGTGCCTGCCAACATCTTAGCCAATATTGATGTACTGATTAATAATGCAGGGCTAGCACTGGGACTTGATACGGCTGACAAAGCTAGCCTTGATGATTGGCAAACCATGATAAACACCAACATCATAGGACTGGTGCAAATGACTCGTGCCATTTTGCCTTATATGGTGGCTCGTGATGATGGGCTGATTATCAATGTGGGCTCAACCGCAGGCAATCACCCGTATTATGGGGCGAATGTCTATGGTGCAAGCAAAGCCTTTGTTAAGCAATTTAGCCTAAATTTGCGTGCCGATTTGGTGGGTAAAAATGTCCGAGTAACCAACCTAGAACCAGGGCTATGTGGCGATACTGAATTTAGCAACGTGCGTTTTCATGGCGATAACGACAAGGCGAGTAAAGTTTATGAAAATGTTGAGTATATTCGTCCACAAGACATCGCAAATATGATATTATGGCTTATTGAGCAGCCCAAACACATTAATATCAATCGCTTAGAAGTTATGCCCACCGCCCAAACGTTTGCAGGATTGACGGTGGCAAAAACTCATTAAGGGGTATCAATGAAAACCTTGACTTTAACGGCTGAGAATCATGTGATTGATAAAATTTTACAAATCATCAATGAGTTTTCAAAGGAAGACATTACTTCTATAACAACACAAGATGAAATGCCACCAATACCGCCCATCAAATCCATGAAAGATTTGGGGGGGATTTTATCATCTTATACGGATGGTTATATTTCTGATGCAAAAATGCATGAAGCTATTACGCAAGGTATGTGTGATAGGGTGATGATAAAATGAGTGCCGCGATTTATGTGGTTGATACCAATGTTTTGATGAGATATTTATTAAAAGACGACATTCATCAATTTGATAGTGTTGAACCTTATTTTATCAATGCAGAACATCAATTATATTTACCCATTCAAACGTTGTGCGAAACTGTTTGGATTATGAAAAAAGTAATCAAATTACCAAATAAACACATCGCACAAGTTATAGAAGGTCTTTTGTCTCAACCCAATATTGTATTTGACAAAGAAGTGGTAGATTTTGCCTTGCCATTTTTAAAAGAAAATGGCGATTTTGCTGATGGCGTTATTACCTATCATGCAACATTACCATCAAAAACTTTATTAACTTTTGATAAAAAACTACAGCACCTTTGTCAAAAATTTGACGTTAAGTGTACTGCATTATGAAATGATAGGAATATTTATGACCGATTACACCCAATACCCCGACAGCACAGGACATTTTGACATTCATGGCGGACGTTTTGTGTCCGAAACTTTGATGGCAGCCATTGAAGAATTGGAAAACATTTATCATACAGTCAAAGCTGACCCCGCCTTTTGGCAAGAATACCATGACGACCTTGTCAATTATGTCGGACGACCCACGCCACTGTATCACGCCAAACGCCTAAGCCAAGAAGTTGGCGGTGCTAAAATTTATCTTAAACGAGAAGATTTGAACCACACAGGCGCACACAAAGTCAATAACACCATCGGTCAGGCGCTACTTGCCAAATTGGTGGGCAAAAAACGTATCATTGCCGAAACAGGCGCAGGACAGCACGGCGTGGCAACAGCTACCATTGCCGCACGTTTGGGGCTAGAATGCGTGGTGTATATGGGCGCAGACGATGTAGAACGCCAAAAAATGAACGTCTATCGCATGAAACTGCTTGGGGCAACGGTCGTGCCTGTTACATCTGGCTCTCGCACACTCAAAGATGCCATGAACGAAGCCATGCGTGATTGGGTAACGAACGTGGACAGCACCTATTATGTGATTGGCACAGTGGCAGGTCCGCACCCTTATCCGCAGTTGGTGCGTGATTTTCAAGCCATCATTGGGCGAGAAGCACGTCTGCAACACCTTGAAAAAGAAGACAAATTACCAGACGCCTTGGTGGCGTGTGTGGGCGGTGGCTCTAATGCCATTGGGCTGTTTTATGAATTTTTAAATGATAGCAGCGTGGCAATGTACGGTGTGGAAGCGGGCGGTTTTGGCATTGACACAGGCAAGCACTCTGCTCCGCTCAACGCAGGTCGTGTCGGTGTACTCCACGGCAACCGCACCTATTTGATGGCAGATGATGATGGGCAAGTCATTGAAACACATAGCATTTCAGCAGGACTTGATTACCCAGGGGTAGGACCTGAACACAGCTTTTTAAAGGATAAAGGACGTGTCAATTATGTGGTCATCAATGATGATGAAGCGCTAGACGCTTTTCGTACCCTAACCCGTGTGGAAGGCATCATTCCTGCGCTAGAAAGTTCTCATGCGGTGGCGTATGGGCTTAAACTTGCCAAAACCATGACCCGTGAGCAATCCATCATCATCAATTTATCAGGACGTGGCGATAAGGACTTGCACACGGTGATGACGGTTGATGGGATTAGTTTGGATTAATTGGGGTGGATTATGCCAACACAGCTGATTGTTACTGCCGAAAATGGTGTCATTGAAGAGCTAAAAATCGTTGTAGAAGGGTTTATCGCCCAGTATCAAGATGGTGATACAAAGTCTATTACGGTTGAAACAAAAATGACAACACCTGTGGTATTTGATGACATTCGTCAATTAAAGGGGATTTTAAATTCATATTATCCCAAACCTTTAAGCGATGAAGAAATTGATAATGGCATTCATCAAGGCATGATGGATAGGACAATGCTTTAATGAAAAAGACATTTGTAATAGATACCAATGTGCTAATTCGTTATTTTCATACCGATGATAAAAAACAAACTGACTTGGTAACGCCTTATTTTGAAAATACGGCATTTGATTTAATCATTACATCAGAAACATTATGTGAATTGGCATGGGTTTTAAAAAAGACCATGAAAGTGGATAATGTTGTGATTTTATCTATCATGCTGACATTGATAAATTTACCAAATATTACTTTGACAAATTTACCTGCAGTAAAATTTGCATTAAAGTTTTTGGAATTAAATGGTGATTTTGCTGATGGGATTATTGCCTATCAAGCAACGCAATTTGATAATGCCACTTTATTGACTCTTGATAAAAAAGCTCAAAATTTGGCAAAAACACTAAACATATCAGCACAAACCCCAAATGCTTTTTAAAAAACACAAGGCAAACTTATGATTATGCTAACCGCCATCAAAGGCGATATTACCGAGCAAGTGGTTGATGTGATTGTCAATGCCGCCAACTCATCATTATTGGGTGGGGGCGGTGTGGACGGTGCGATACACCGCAAAGGCGGTGGGCAAATCTTAGCTGAATGCCAACAAATCAGGGCAAGACAAGGCACCTGCCCCACAGGTCAAGCAGTCATTACCAGCGCAGGCAACCTGTCCGCCAACTACGTCATTCATACGGTAGGTCCAGTATGGCAAGACGGTGCGCACGATGAAGTAAAGCTGCTTGCTGGCTGTTATCAGGAAAGCCTAAAACTGGCGGCGGCACATGGCGCAACCACCATCGCCTTTCCCAATATTGCCACAGGCGTGTATCGCTTCCCCAAGAAACTGGCGTGTGAAGTTGCCCTGATGACGGTGCGTGATTTTATCCAAAATCAGGATACAGGTAGCTTGAGCGAGATTCGTTTTGTTTGTTTTGATGATGAAAATTTTAATCTTTATCAAGAGCGATTATGAATGACACACGCTATGATTTGGATTGGCTAATTCAACAATATCAGTCCAAGTCAAAATTAAAATATTTATACTTTTGGGGTCATACGCCAAAAGTCGCTGGGCAAATTGATGGTATATGTTTTAGCCAATGGTATTTTGCCCCTTTTGTGATTGATGATATGATTTATCCAACCGCTGAACATTATATGATGGCTCAAAAAGCCTTATTATTTGGCGATAATGGGATATTTCATCAAATTATTCATGCCAAACACCCAAAACAAGCCAAAGATTTAGGGCGACAGGTATCAAATTTTGATGAAAAAACTTGGAATAAAAAACGAGTGGATATTGTCATGACAGGTAATTTGGCAAAATTTTCACAGCACAATGATTTAAAAACCTTTTTATTAAATACAGGTAAGCGCATTTTGGTAGAAGCCAGTCCTGTGGATAAAATATGGGGCGTAGGTTTGGCACAAGATGATGACAGAATACATAATCCCTTAACTTGGCAAGGTTTAAATTTATTAGGCTTTGCATTAATGAACGTCAGAGATAGATTGTCCACTTAAAATCACAATTAAAGATGAATAAGAGAAGTTTTATGACCCGAATTGAAACCGTATTTGCCAATTTAAAAGCAAATAACAAAAAAGCCCTAATCCCCTATATCATGGCAGGCGACCCAAGCC
>JBHBMT010000156.1:0-18922 GCA_041773075.1 Moraxella sp. | reverse complement strand
GATTTGCTAAGAATTCGCACCTGCCATCGCAACGCTAACAGACACTATCCTTTGTGCGTTCGCTTCGGGGAGAGTGACCAGACCAAAGGCAATCTGCACCGTCCCAAGTAGCCCTTAGGCTGCTAGAGCGTAAGTTTCGTCGTTTGCGACTATTTTAATGGTATGTTGATTTACAAGAGGCATACACTCTTGACATGCGTCATTGAGTTTCATTACCAGCGTCGAAGCCAGAACATCCCCAAATGTATAAGCATTGTAATGGCAAATATCCACAAAATCAAGGACTAATTTGTGACTTTTTGTCAGTGGCTACTTTCTGTAGTAACCCTCAAAACCTCTTCTAATGTTGTTTTGCCTGCCAGTACTTTTTTTAAGCCGTCTTGACGAATGGCGGAAGAAATGGTGCGTGCATAACTTTCTAGCTGTTGCTCGCTGGCTTTGTTGTAAATTAATTGACGCATCGCTTCATCAATAGGGACAACTTCATAAATCGCTGTCCTTCCCTTGAATCCTGTGTGATGGCACGTTTCACACCCCACTGCTTTGGGCAGTTTATCAGGAATTGGCAATGTCTCAAATATGTCCGCCATCGTTTTGTCGCAGTCTTGCCATGTCACACAATCAGGGCATAGGGTGCGCACCAATCTCTGCGCCACCACACCTGCCAAACTTGATGCCAGTAAAAATGGCTCAATCCCCATATCCATCAAGCGCGCTACAGCACCAATGGATGTATTGGTATGCAAAGTAGAAAACACCAAATGCCCTGTTAAGCTTGCTTGTACGGCAATTTGCGCTGTTTCACTATCACGAATCTCACCCACCATAACCACATCAGGGTCTTGGCGCAACATCGCTCGTAAAGAGCGCGCAAATGTCATATCTACTTTGGTATTAATTTGGGTTTGTCCAATGCCATCCAACTGAAATTCAATAGGGTCTTCAGCGGTCAAAATATTGCGGCTGCCATCATTTAACTCGCTTAGCGCCGCATATAAGGTGGTAGTTTTGCCCGATCCTGTTGGACCTGTCACCAAAATAATTCCATGAGGTAGATGCACGAGTGTTTGTAAACGCTGATAATCCGTCTTTGTTAAGCCCAAATAGCTCATATTTAAGCGACCTGCCTGCTTATCAAGCAAACGCATAACCACACGTTCACCAAAATTAGCAGGCAATGTAGAGACGCGTACATCCACTTCGCGCCCAGCAAGTTTTAAAGAAATACGCCCATCTTGAGGGATGCGCTTTTCGGCAATATCAAGACGTGCCATGACCTTAATACGCGACACCAACAAAGGTGCTAACGAACGCTTGGGGGTGACTATTTCGGATAATACCCCATCAATTCTAAAGCGTACCGATAGCCGTTTTTCAAAAGTTTCAATATGCACATCACTTGCCCCCACTCGAATTGCTTCTGACAAAAGCGCATTAATCAGGCGAATAATGGGTGCATCATCTGCTTCGTCCATCAAGTCTAGCGTTTCAGGGACGCTCATGGCAAGTTCGGTTAAATCAGGATGATCTTCTAAATTTGCAGCGATATCTTGACTTTCACCCGTATTGCCCGCATAAGTGCTAGCAAGCACGCGTTCAAACTCATCATCATGGCATAAGACAAGCTTTGTGATTGCTAACTGCGATTGCTGAGCAAGGCGCATGGTTTCATTGATGGCACTTAAAGGAGTGGCGGCGGTATATTTTAGGTGATTGTCTTGCGCTTCATGAATTAGCACAAGCCCATGACGTTTGGCAAAAGAATAGGGTAGGAGCATGGTGTGAAGGCAGGCTAAAAATAACTATCTTAGCACCTTTAGGTATATATTGGCAACTTTTGACAAAAAAGAGGAGCTTGTTTGTTGTTCAATATTGTCCCCATGCAAGCCAACGCTGCCCATCATAAATGGTGTGCAATTCAAATCCATAGGGTAGGTGATGTTGTTTGTGCCATTTTGAAACCTCTGAAAATGTGTAATGCGCTTGAGTGCTTTTGCCGCGACTGTTATATTTGGCAAGCTCAAGATTGATAGCTTGCATGGCGCTAATATCGTCTTTTTGTAGGCGCAGGACGTGATTTTGGCGATACAAATGTACAAAATGACAGGTACTATGACCGCCTGTTTGTTGATTGTTGGGATAATAACAATACACTGCTTTGTCATCATAAGGTGAATAGCTGACATAATCCACATCATTTGGAATATAGGGTGCCAGTTTGTCATTTACATTAGGTGCATGATAGCGCAGATTGGAAATGTGGCAGTCATTTGTATGGGTTTGAAAGCTGTGTTCTTGGTGTGAGTTTAGGTTGTCTAATGCTGTTGGAGTGCCTATGATTTTTAGGGCAGGAAGGTCAAAATCTTGTGCTATTTGGTAAGTTGCCCCATAACGAAGCGCAAGGGTAGCATAGTGACTGCGTTGGCAACGGTCGGAGGTGTGGATAGTGGTTGTTGTGATGTCTGTCACCATGCCATTATATTTTTGTATAATTACAAATGCTATCAAGACGATATACACTATCAAAGAGGGCTTGGAGAAAAAAATACGCATAAAACATCCTTCTTTGCCACCATGTATCAAATTTACTACAAACCATACACGTTGTCAAAACAAAGATGTATTGACATTTCACATGCCTTAAAACAGTTAATCATAAGGCTTTGAGCGTGCTTTTATAACAAACAAACCCTCGTCTTTTGTTGTTATAACTTCACCAACAGTATCATGCTGACAAGATTGTTGCCTAACAAGGCTAGTGGCTTAGCTCAATTTTTTTACTCAAATTGAGATATTAACATGCCTAAATTTTTTTAAAACTGTATTTATCTTATCATAATGAGTTGTTTAGTATTTTGATGATATCCTCGCTACTAGGCAGGGTTTGAAAATTAACAATCGTCACTCCATCAAGTTTGCGCTGATGGTTAGGTAGGGTAGTATCCAAAGTGATGAGCAATTTTCGTTGATTCATGTGGCTAATGGTAAGATATCTGTCTGATTGATGAAGCTGATATGCTAGGTTGTGCATCTTAAAGTAAGCCTTGATATCACTAGCAAGTGTAATTAAGTGGGTATTTACTGGGCTGTTGGCTGAATGATTGTTGAGTGCATGGAGCTTAAGAGCTGTTTGCGTACGTCTTTTTTTGGGTAACATCAATGCCACAATAAACAGCCCCACTGTAATGACAAGCAATGAGATAAAATAATGCCATGCACTCATAAAATGTGTCCTTGTACCAGTTTTATTTTAGATGTTTTGGGGTGTTGGGTAGCTCATTGCCATGACAATCATGGTTGGGGTAGTGGGTGTGTAAAAGTGCCCCAAGCTCATCAATGAGTGCTTCAATCCCAAGCTGCATATCACCTGCTTGAAAGGTTGTTAGAGTGTGTTGGCAGAGTGCTTGCCAATAATCTTGTTGGGCTTTTTGATTGATGCCACGGTCAGCGATAATTTCAAGATCTTTTTCGCATAGGTTGATATAAATCAAAATGCCTGTGTTTTCTTGTGTATCCCACACATGGTGACTGGCAAACAGTGCCAAAGCACGCTCACGACAGCCTTGACGATAAGCGCTATCTAAGGGGAGTTTGTTTTCTATAATCAGATAAATCTCGCCAAGATGTCCTTGTTCAGCCTCAAAAATGCGTTGGCTTAGCGCTTGCTTGGCGGAGCTAGTGAGCCAGCGTGTGCGCCGATGAAAAGGCAAAAAACAAAGCTGTCTTAGCCAACGAGAAAAACTAGGGGTAGATGTGATGTTTTCCATTACCATGATCCTCCTGCGCCACCGCCACCAAATGAGCCACCGCCCCCACGAAAACCACCACCGCCAAATCCACCACCAAATGAGCCACCACTCTTGAATCCACCACTATCTCTTGTGCTGCTGCGACGACTGCCACCAGAAGAGCCTGTGCCAAGGCGCAACATCACCGCAATCCATACCATAAAGATAAATAATAAGATGGCGCCAAAGCCATACAAAAAGCTGCCTATGATTGTAAAAATAGCAGTGCTAATATTAGCAGCGCGCAGATGAGTAGTAAAGCAAGTCAATACCTTGCCAACAACAATCATAGATATAAACAAATAAAACAGGGACATATTTCTGTCAGTTTGAGCTTCTTTGGCTGCATCAGCACGCGCCAAGACTTCAGGGTCGGCACGCAAGCGCTCGTCAATATGCGCAATGGCTGTGGAAAGCCCTTTGGCGTACTCACCTTGCTTGAATGCTGGGGTGATGTCTTCGCGAATGATGCGTTTTAAGGCAGCATCAGGTAGAACACCTTCTAGTCCATAGCCTGTTAAAATATAAAGGTCGCGGTCATTAATTGCTACCACAATCAATAAGCCATCATCAGTATCAGCACGCCCTAATTGCCAACGTTTTGCTATTTCAAGGGCATAATCAAAAATAGGCACTCCATTGGTCGTGGGAACAATGACGAGGGCGGCTTGAGCAAGGCGAGCATCATAGATGGCTTTAAGTTGGCTGCTTAAGGTTGCTTTTTCGGTGTCGCTTAAGATATTGGCAGCATCTATGACAGGGTGATTTAAAATGAGTTTGTCGCTACTGACAGCAGGGGCGCTACTGGTGGCAGGGGTGGCGCTAGATTGCGCGGAAGGGGTGTCCTCTGCAACAAACTCATTAATATGTTCATCAAAAGGAGCAAGTGCTTGCTGGGTTAGCAAGGTGGCATTCTCGTCATGCTCAGAGTGCTGAATGGTAGCGCTTTGGCTGGCAAAACACACCGACCAAAAACTACTTGCCACCACCAGACAGATGGCAAAAAAAGTTTGCCATGGCTTTTGATGTTGCTGATAGTATTGCATAACACGCCCCAAAATGACCTATTTGCTTATGATATGATTTGACTGATACGTCGTGCCTTAAGATACTAAAATGCTGTATTAATCAGTGTTTAGGCAAGGCACGACCTTTGTTTTATGACAAAGTTATTGCGATGAAGTACTGATGGTATTGCCAAAATCTACTTTGGGCGCTGTAGAGATGGCAGCCTCATTTTCAACACTAAAATTAGGCTTCACTTCCATACCAAACACTTTGGCGGTCAGGTTGGTGGGGAATTTGCGTACGGTGCTATTGTAAGCTTGTACGCTATCAATGTAGCTTTTGCGCGCAACTGTAATACGGTTTTCGGTACCTTCTAGTTGTGCTTGCAAATCCTGAAACATGGCATCAGCCTTTAGTTCAGGATAACGCTCTGATACTGCCATTAAGCGAGATAAGGCAGAGGTCATTTGCCCTTGGGCTTCTTGATATTGTTTGAGTGTATCAGGATTATTTAGAGTTTCTGGCGTGATTTGAATGCTACCTACGCGCGAGCGTGCTTCGGCAACTTCGGTAAATACAGCTTGTTCGTGTTCAGCATAACGTTGCACAACAGCAACTAGGTTTGGCACAAGGTCGGCTCGGCGCTGATATTGGTTTAACACCTCTGACCAAGAGGCTTGGGTTTGCTCATCTTGAACCTGCAAAGTATTGTAACCACAGCCTGATAAGCTTAATGTACTGGCAATTAAGATGATAAAGGGTAATTTTTTTGTCAAAATCATAACCATCTCCAAAGATATTTACCCTAATTATAACAAACAATATGTATAGAAAATGATTAAAAAGCATTATTTTTACAAAAAAATTATTTTTTTACTGGATTTTGTATCCATTTTGTGGCAAATTGCTACACATCTAAGCGCTTTTGTTGCTAAATTTGGTTAATTTTGATGCAATATTCACCAAATAGCATCATGTATTATATAAAAATCAAGCACTTAGTAGGAAAAACGGAAGGGTGATAATAAATTGCCCAAAATTGCGTAACAGTGGCAGTATGCCAAAATGAGATGAGGATTTTCTCATGAATTTGGAACAAGCAATTAATTGGTTAAATGGCATTATTTGGTCACCAGCATTAATTTATTTATGTTTGGCGGCTGGTCTATTTTATTCAATATTGACACGATTTATGCAGGTGCGTCATTTTAAAGAAATGATGCGTCTTTTGTTTGCACGCAACGAATCTCCTGAAGGGATTAGTTCATTCCAAGCACTGGTGGTTGCATTATCAGGGCGTGTAGGGATGGGTAACATCGCAGGGGTAGCAGCGGCAATTGGTTTTGGTGGTCCTGGTGCGGTATTTTGGATGTGGGTGGTGGCATTCTTGGGTGCTGCTACCGCGTACATAGAATCTACTTTGGGTCAAATCTATAAAGAAAATGATGCAGTGACCAGACAGTATCGTGGTGGTCCTGCGTACTATTTTGAAAAATTCTTTGGCGGTGGATTTGGTAAAGCATACGGCATCTTAGTTGCCATCTCATTTATCATCTCTTGTGGATTGTTCCTACCAGGGGTGCAAGCTAACGGGGTGGTTAAAGCCATTACAGGCATCACGGGCGAAGGGGCGATGGTTGCCACAAGCTTTGGTGATGTTGGTATGAATACCTTGATTGTCACCTTAATTGTGGTGGTACTACTTGGTTTGATTATCTTTGGTGGTATCAAGCGTATTGCGCGTGTGGCGGAGTTTGTGGTTCCGTTTATGGCACTTGGCTATATCTTGATGGCTGTGCTTATTATTTTGTTTAACATTGAAAAATTGCCTTCTGTTATTGGCTTAATCATTGGTGATGCCTTTACTGCTCAAGCAGGTCTAGGCGCGGCAATTGGCTGGGGTGTGAAGCGCGGTGTTTATTCTAACGAAGCAGGTCAAGGTACAGGTCCACACCATGCTGCCGCTGCTGAAGTACAGCACCCAGCGCAACAAGGGATTGTACAAGCGTTCTCTGTATATGTAGATACCTTGTTTGTATGCTCAGCAACTGCCTTTATGATTTTGATGACAGGCATGTACAATATCCAAGGTACATTGCCAGAGGGTCAATTCTTGGTACAAAATGTGGCTGCTGAAACCATCATCAATGGTCCTGCCTTTACCCAAATGGCGGTGTCTAGTATTTTTGGTAACTTTGGTAATATCTTTGTGGCAGTGGCGGTGTTCTTCTTCTCCTTTACCACCATCATGGCATATTACTACATTGCTGAAGTCAACGTGGCGTATTTGACACGCTCATTTAAGACCACAGGTGCTTTGTTTGTCATCAAAATGGTCATCATTTTCGCAGTAGCATACGGTGCGGTTAATAGCGCAGGCTATATCTGGAATATGGGTGATGTGGGCGTAGGCTTAACAGCATGGCTTAACATTGTTGGTATTTTGGTGATTTTCTTTATGGCAAAACCTGCGATTCTTGCCCTAAAAGACTATGAGGCACAGCAAAAAGCAGGTGTTACAAAATACACCTTTGACCCTGTGAAGCTTGGCATTAGAAATGCAACTTTCTGGGAAGAGCGTAACAAAAAAGAACAAGGTGAATAAGCCATCTAATTAATCTTGTTTTTGGCAAAAAACCGTCTTTTTCTAAAGGCGGTTTTTGTTTATTAACACGCCATCTTTGGAGGCTGGTTACAAAAAGCCTTAGGATTGTTTGGGTAATTTCTGCTAAGATGGTGCTGTTTTTTTTGATTTGTTACTTATTCTGTATAGGAAAATGGTATGAGTTTGTTAGAAAATTTGGTGACACAAGTGGTCAAAAATAGCTTGGGCAATCAGTCTCAATCACAATCACAAGCAGGTGGTGCTGGTGGCTTGGGGGATTTGCTAGGCTCGGTGCTAAGTGGCGCTAACCAGAGCAATCAATCGCAAAGCCAAGGTGGCTTAGGAGGGTTGCTTGGGCAGGTGGCAGGACAGCTAGGTGGCTCATCGGCACAAACATCAGGATTGGGTAGCGTGCTTGGCGGGTTACTTGGTGGTCAGTCTGGTGGCAATCAAGGCATGGGCGCAACAGATTTGGGCAATGTACTAGGCTCACTGCTCAACCAAAAGCAAGGTGGTGGATTTAACAAAAGTACCTTGCTGATAGCACTATTGCCCATCGTCCTTGGTTATATCCAAAAAAATGGTGGTTTGTCAGGCGTATTAGCAAAATTTAACAGCAATGGACTTGGCAATCAGGCGCAGTCATGGATGAGTGTGGATGCTAACAATGATGGCATTGATGCAGCAGATGTGCAGCGTTTGTTTGGCAATGATGAGATTGATACTATTTGCCAACAAACAGGCGCAAGTCAAGAGGATGTGTGCCAAGGGATTGCTGAATTATTACCGCAAGTGGTTAATGATTTGACACCACATGGCAGCGTGGAAGCAGATGAAAGTCAAGCCAATCAGGAAATTAGCGAGCTATTAAAACAGCTTGGTAAATAGACTGTAGAGTTTTGCCAAATAACCATGCAAAAATACACGCTCACGCTTTGGTGGGCGTTTTTTGTGCCCTTCATTTTTTATGCTATTGAATTGCTAAGTCAAAAGATGCTTTTGGATAAATCTATATGCCATCAGGCAAAAAACTTGTGCGCTTTGGTGCAAAGGCGTATAATGAAATACACACTTTTTTTATGGCTTTTACGGGGGGTGAAAAATGCCTTTTAGACCCATACCTGCACTGATTGCAGTGGCAGTAACATTGTTAATTTGGTTTGTAATTCCTGTGCCAACAGGGGTTGAGCCTAATGCATGGCATCTGCTGGCGCTATTTGTGGGAACGATTGTTGCTATCATCGGCAAGGTATTGCCTATTGGGGCGATTGCAATCATTGCTGTATGTTTGGTGGCAATCACAGGAGTGACAGCGGACACACCCAAGCAAGCGATGAATGATGCACTGTCTAGTTTTTCTAATTCTTTGATTTGGCTGATTGGGATTGCCATTATGATTTCGCGTGGTCTTGTTAAGACAGGGCTTGGTGCGCGCATTGCTTATAATGTGATTGCCTTGTTTGGTAAAAAGACTTTGGGGATTGGCTATTCATTGGCGTTGGCAGAATTGGTAATTGCTCCTGTGACACCTTCTAATACAGCGCGTGGTGGTGCGATTATTTATCCAATTACACGCTCTATTGCAGAGAGCTTTGAGTCTAAACCCAATGATGACAGTCGGCATCGCATCGGCAAATATCTAGCCTTGGTCAATTATCAAGCCAACCCCATTACTTCAGCGATGTTTATTACTGCCACAGCACCCAATCCTATGGTGGTGGATTTAATTGCCAAAGCAACAGGCAGTGACATTTCTATCTCGTGGACAACATGGGCATTGGCGATGTTTTTGCCAGGGCTTGCGTGTATTTTGTTGATGCCATTGGTGATTTATGTGCTGACTAAGCCAACCATCACACATACACCTGATGTCAAAGCCTTTGCGCAGGCGCGTCTGCAGGAGTTAGGTAAAGTTAGTCGCGATGAAAAAATTATGTTGGCGGTATTTGCAGGTATGTTGCTTTTGTGGGCAAATGTGCCAGCCATGCTCTTTCAGACATCAGAATTTGACGCAACCGCTGTGGCATTTATGGGGCTGTCAGCATTATTATTGACAGGTGTATTAACTTGGGAAGATATTCTAAAAGAAAAATCAGCGTGGGATACGATTGTTTGGTTTGGTGCGCTGATTATGATGGCAACCTTTTTGAACAAACTGGGATTGGTTGCATGGTTTTCATCAAGTATTGAAGCTAGTATTGGTAATATGGGCATGGGCTGGGTAGGTGCAGTGGCGGTATTGAGCTTGGTATATGTTTATACACATTATTTCTTTGCTAGTACGACCGCGCATATTACTGCTATGTTTGCTGCCTTTTATGCGGTTGGATTAAATTTGGGTGCGCCACCAATGTTGTATGCATTAATTTTGGCAGCGTGCAGTAGTCTTATGATGACCTTGACGCATTATGCCACAGGTACGGCACCTGTTATTTTTGGTTCGGGCTATACCACCTTGGCGGAGTGGTGGAAAGTTGGTGCTATTATGAGTGTGGTAAATTTGGTGGTTTGGATAACGGTTGGCTTGGTATGGTGGAAGCTTTTAGGTTATTATTAATCAATATCCACACCAATAAATCAAAAACAACACCCCTAAAGAAAGCTGTCTTTGGGGTGTTGTTTTTGTGAGGGTGGTTGCAAGTTTAGAGCAAATAGACTTGCAAAGATTAATTGCGGCTAAGTGCCTCTACAGGGTCAAGACGAGCGGCGCTTCTGGCGGGTAAAAATCCAAAAATCACCCCAATCATGGTAGAGCAAATCAATGCCACACCAATGGATAGGGGGGAGTAAACCACTTTAAAATCCTCGCTGCCCATACTGTTAATGGTTTCGCCCACCCCAAAAGCAAACACAATGCCAAGTAGTCCACCAAGCAAACACACCAAAATTGCCTCTATCAAAAACTGCTGCATAATATCACTTTGGCGCGCCCCCACCGCCATACGCACCCCAATTTCACTGGTGCGCTCTGTGACAGACACTAACATAATATTCATTACGCCAATACCCCCCACAACCAAAGAAATGATGGCGATGGATGAAATAAGTAGGGTCATGGCATTGGTGGTGGATTCTACTGTTTGGCGAATAGAGTCGGTGTTCATGGTGGTAAAATCTTCCTTACCATGACGAGACTTGAGCAAGGAGATGATGGCGTTTTCGGCAACGCTGGCTTTGATACCATCATCGACCAACACCACAAATTGGTCAAGATAACTGGTACCAAGCATGCGATACATTACTGTGGTATAAGGCATATAGATTTGCGGGGTTTCATCGCTAGGACCAAAATTGGTGGTATTTTCTTTTAGGACACCAACCACTTTGCCAGGGACATTGCCTGCCATGATGATTTCACCCACAGGATTACCTTGCCCATCAAAGAAGCTTTTGTAGGCATTGTTGTCAATGATGATGTCTTGACTGATGGTTTTGACACTATTTTCATCAAACATTTGCCCCATGCTGATTTTTTCACCTGTGACTTGCAGATAGTCCTTGCCTACACCATTGATTTCAGCGGTGGCTTCTATGTTTTTGTAGCGTGCTGTCACACTGGTATCTACTTGTGGACTAACAGACTTGGCGTAAGGTTGTGAGGCAATGGCTTCACTATCTTCAATGGTCAGGTTGTCTTGGTGGAAACGCCGCCTAGGGTCGCCCCAACGATAACCATCGCGTACAGTGATGGTATTGGTGCCCAAAGAATTGATGTCAGAGAGAATTTTTTCTTGAGTGCCCTGTCCCAAACCCACAATAGACACCACAGAAGCAATACCAATGATAATACCTAACATGGTCAAAAGTGTGCGCATTTTGTGTGCTTTCATGGCATACAAGGACATCTTAAATGCTTCATTAAGACGGTCTATCATACCAAAAAACGCACCCTTGGACTTGGCTTGATGCATTTTTTGTGCTTGTGACTGGGTGGGTGGTGTGTTTGAGTGTGATGCAGAGGGCTGATTGTCGGTGTAATAATCACTGACCACGCGTCCGTCTTTAAGTTCGATGACACGTTGGGCTTGCGCTGCCAAATTGGGGTCGTGTGTGACCATGATGATGGTGTGTCCTTCATCCTTTAGACGATGCAAAATACCCATCACTTCTTTGCCTGAATGACTATCTAGCGCCCCTGTTGGCTCATCTGCCAGAATAATATCACCCCCATTCATCAGTGCGCGCGCAATAGATACTCGCTGCTGCTGTCCGCCTGAAAGTTGGTTGGGGCGATTTTGGGTTTTGTCGCCCAGACCAAGCATGGTCAATAATTCATCAGCTCGCTGCTTGCGCTCTTTGGTGTCCATGCCTGCATAGACGGCAGGGACGGTCACATTGTCCAAGGCATTGATGTCTCCTAGCAAGTGATAGCGCTGAAAAATAAACCCAAAATGTTCTCGGCGCAGGCGTGCCAATTCTTCAGTATCCATGTCATTAACAGACTTGCCAAAAACATAATACTCACCGCTGCTGGCTTTATCAAGACAGCCTAAGATGTTCATTAAGGTGGATTTGCCAGAACCAGATTGTCCGATGATGGCAACCATCTCACCTTGATACAAGGTTAAATCAATGCCATGCAAGACCTGAATGCTACTGTCGCCAGCAGGAAACTCTCGGGTAATGCCTTTGATGTCTATCAAAACCGCTTTATTGCTCATGACATATCCTTACATGATTCTAGGACCACGGGCATTGTTAGTGGCTTCCCCTTCACTCAAGATGATTTTGTCACCTTGTTTTAAGCCTTGTTTGACTTCGGCATTGGCGCGGTTATTAATGCCAATTTGCACCTCAACTTCTTTGGCTTGATTGGTCTCATCAAGTATCTTAACGAAGCTTTTGCCTTGTTTTTGAGTAATGGCGGCAGAAGGAATAATCAGTACATTTTTGGCTTGTTCAATGATGATGTTGACTTGTGTGGTCATATCAAGGCGAAAATGTCCATCGGCATTATCCACGTCAAGATAGCCAATATAATACACAGCCGAGCTAGAAGAGCTAGAAGAACTAGATGAGCTGCTTTCTGAAGCAGGTTCAATACCGTCAAGGGTGGCATCAAATTTTTGGTCAGGAGCGCCAATGATATTAAATTTGGCAGGTAATCCTGCTTTGATATTAATGACATCTGCTTCACTGATTTGGGCTTTGATACGCACTTTGCTTAAGTCTGCAAGGGTGACAATGGTAGGCGTGGATTGATTGGCATTAACAGTTTGTCCTTGTTTGGTGGTTACCGAAACGACCGTGCCTGACATAGGTGCGGTAATGGTGGTTCGTGCCAAGGTGGTTTGGGCGGTATTGACATCTGTTTGTGATTTTTGGACGCTTGCCTTTTGGGTGTTGATGCTGGCGTGTGCATTGGCAATGGCTGCTTTGGCGGTATTGATACTGGCATAAGCACCATCAACAGCGGATTTGGCAACCTCTAAAGCGGCTTTGGCATCGTCATATTCTTGGCGAGAAATGGCATCAATTTCAATCAGTCCAGCCAAGCGCTCAAAGTTTTTTTGTGCTTTGATAAATTCTGCCTGGCGAGTAGCAAGCGTGGCTTGGGCGCTGACCAATTCAGCTTCACGACTGGCAAGGTCGCCATAGGCGCTTTGGAGGCTGGATTGACTTTGTACTAAGGTTGCTTGGGCGTTGCTGACGGCATTTTTTTGGTCAATTTGCTCAATTTGGGCAATAATGTCACCTGCCTTGACCACACTACCCACATCAACAAACAGTTTTTGCACCTTACCTGAGGCTTCAGAGCCAACATCCACACTAGAGATGGCTTCTATTTTGCCAGTTGCCATGACACTGTTTTCAATATCGCCTGTTTCCACAGTGGCGGTGAGGTATTGAGGGGCAGCTTCTTTGGGTTTTAAAAAGTAATATGCTAGTCCAGCTAAGGCGACTAGTGCAACAACAATCACGCCCCATTTGAAGTATTTTGGGGCGTTGTTTTTTTTGGATAAAGAAGTGGCAGTCATAAAAAGCCTTGTCAAACATACAACATGAGAAAATCTCTCAATTGTAACATAAAGTTTGGTGGTTTTTTTGATTAAATGTGCAAAACAGATGGAGAATTTGTTGTGATGTTGTGGTAGATTGTTGCTTAATTATCGCCTAATGCAGGGTGACTAAGCTGTAAAATTAATTTTTTTAATAAATGCCAAGCGTCTGTATTATTAACTCCTTTGATGGCTTTATCAATGTCGTACACTGCCAATAGTTGTGCAGGGGAAAAGCGTTGGCGTTCTAGGGCAGTGTGGTATAGATAACTTTTGCTTTGCCAAATGCCAAGCTCGGTGGCGCTTTTGCCTTCTTGAAGCTGAAGCAATAAGCGCAGCTCTTTGGCAATGCCCCATAAAATGACGCTAGGAGCGGTGTCGGTTTGATATAAATGTGTGAGAATTTGCATCACTTTTTTGACATCACCTGCTAAGATGCTATCACATAGGTTAAAGACGCTATAGTGATAATCGCTGACCAAAGCAGGCATAAGTGCTTCTGTATCAAGGGGTGTTTGGATGTTTGGGTATAAATCTGATGCCCGCCAAAGCGCTTGATGAGCAGCAAGTAGATTGTGCTCGGTATGTTCTAGTAGGCATTGCCATGCTGCAGAATCTAGGCTCAGGTTTAATTCTTGAGCTTTGAGCGCAAGGATGGCGGCACGACCTTTTTCGTCATAAATATGACAATCTACTACTACACCTTTTTGGGCAAATAACTTAAATAGCTTGGTATTTTGCTCTTTTTTGTCTTGTTTGGGCAACTGATAAATTAAGCAATGCTGACTATTGCCCACACTGGCATCTTCAGCAAAGGCATCAAGAGCGGACAAAATGGCATCATCGCATTTTTGTTTTTGGCTGACAATCAAAGCGCTGTTATCACCAAATAAGGATAGGCTGTCAATCTCAGCTAAAACATCATTCCAGCGTTTGGGTGAATCCAAGGTGATGCGCTTAATCATCTGCTGATTTGACAAAAACAGTGGACGGCAGGCATCAATCACCCAATTTAAAACCAATGGGTCATCACCATGAATCAGCCATAAGCCTGTCATGTGTACAAGCTTGGCAGCCTGAATGTCTTGGTACACACGAGTAAAAGTGGTTTGCACAATCAACCTTTAGACAAAAAACGATAACAATGTGACATCAAGATGCTTTGTTGGTGCCTATATTAGGGCAGGGTGGTCAAGGCGTAATACTGCTCGCTGATGCGTGTGGCAAGCTCATCGTAAAGCCAGTGACGCACTTGTGTCCCTTGAGCATCACCAGTAGAAACACTGCCCTCATTGTACTGATAGCTACGCGTTGCTTGTAGTGTGTAAGTGTGTACACCATTGGCAAGCTGATAACGCACATCTGCACTGATAACGACACGTGTTTCTGTCAATACGCCTCGTAATTTATAGTCACGAAAGTGCAAATTGGTAATGCTGATGCTATTGGGTGTGCCAACTGAATGATCAGCTACCTCAAATCCCAGCAATGTTAATTTTTGGGTTAGAGGGCGTTTAAATAGCATGATGCTATCTTTGTCATCGCTGATATTGAGCGCAACCAATGACTTGGGAGCTTTGGCAGAAACAGAGGGTGTGTCAAGTCCTCGCAACTGATAACCGCACCCTGTCATCGCACCAAGAGCAAATAGACTGATGAGAAGAGGTAGTTTCATAAGTTCCCAAGTTGGTTGTTCTGGTATTTAAACGACAATACTGACAAGTTTGTTGGGTACAACAATTTGTTTTTTGATGTCGCCTGTGATGAATTTTTGTACTGCTTCTAAGTCTAACGCCATTTTTTTGATGGTGTCAACATCGGTACCTACAGGCACTTCCATTTGTCCACGCACCTTGCCATTGACTTGGACTGCCATGGTGATGCTGTCACTGACCAAGGCGCTGGCATCTATAGTGGGATAGCTTAGGGTGCGTGTGTCCACCCCAAAAGCTTCAAGCAAAATTTCACCAACGTGAGGCGCAAAAATTGCAAGCAATGTCAGTAATACCAATAAGCACTCGTGACGTACAGCCAAGTCTGTTGGGGTGTCGCCATGAAAACTGCTTAATTCATTGGTTAGCTCCATCAAAGCAGAAACAGGCGTGTTGAGTGCCAAATGTTCGCCCAAACTAACATCAATTTTGGCAAGGGTTTCATGTACTTTTTTGCGCAAATTTTTGGCATCTTTACTTAAAGTAGCTTTGTCTAAGGTGGTGATGTCAAGCATGTTGCTGTCAAGATTGATACCTAAAGCGTTGATGGCAGCAAGGTGATCATAGCTTAGACGCCAGACTTTTTTGATAAAGTTATAAGGACCTTTGAGTGCAGAATCTGACCATTCCAAAGTCTGATCGGCAGGTGCCGTAAAGAGCATATAAAGACGGGCGGTGTCGGCGCCATACGCATCAATGATGGCTTGAGGGTCAACGCCGTTATTTTTTGATTTACTCATTTTTTCAATTTTGCCAACCGTAACAGGCTGACCATCAGCAAGCAGTGTGGCGGATTTACCATCACTTGACAATGCTACTTCATGAGGAAAATAGTAGGTTTTTGAGCCATCGTCATGACTGCGATAAAATGTACCAGCCAGCACCATGCCTTGAGCCAATAGGTTGGCAAATGGCTCATTGCCTGTGACCAAGCCTTCATCACGCATGACTTTATGAAAAAATCTGGCATACAATAAGTGCATGACAGCGTGTTCAATGCCACCGACATATTGGTCAATAGGCAGCCATTTTTCGGCAGCTGCCTTATCAATCATGGTGGTGGTGTCGTGTGGGCTCACAAAGCGCTGAGCGTACCAGCTAGATTCCATAAAGGTATCAAAGGTATCTGTTTCGCGTTCAGCAGGTTGTCCACATTTGGGGCAGGTGGTCTGTGTAAATTCGGGCATGTGCTTTAAAGGGTTGCCACGCCCATCAGGAATGACATCAGTAGGTAGGACCACGGGTAAATCTGCTTCATCTACAGGCACAGTACCACAAAACTCACAGTTTACCATAGGAATAGGGCAGCCCCAATAACGCTGACGACTAACCCCCCAATCACGTAGGCGATACTGAATTTTTTTGCTGTTGGCAATGTGTTTGCTGCTTAGATAATCACTGATGGCATCAAAGGCAGCATCAGAACTTAATCCAGTAAACTGCTCTGAATTAACCAAGACCCCGTCTTTGGAGGCGTACCATTCTTGCCAACGCAAGGCATTAAAGTCATCATCACCATCGCCTTTGGCATCAATGACTTGGCGAATGGGCAGAGCGTATTGAGTGGCAAACTCAAAATCACGCGCATCGTGTGCAGGGACTGCCATTAACGCACCTGAGCCATAATTCATCAAGACATAGTTGGCAACCCATACAGGGATTGGCTCACCTGTTATAGGATGAATGACAGCAAAGCCTGTGTCCATGCCTTTTTTTGGGGCGGTGGCGATGTCTGCCTCCGCTACCGAGCCTTGGCGACATTCGGTAATAAAGGCTTGCAGCGCTGGGTTGTGTTCGGCGGCTTTGAGTGCCAATGGGTGTTCGGCAGCGACCGCCATAAAAGTTACCCCCATCAAGGTATCAGGGCGGGTGGTAAATACGGTCAGCGCATCACTATAGCTATCTGCATTGGCAGAGGCAAAGCTAAGCTCAAGACCATAAGAGCGCCCAATCCAATTTTTTTGCATGGCGATGACTTGTTTTGGCCATTTTCCTTCCAAGGCATCAAGGTCATCAAGTAGCTCATCGGCATAGTCGGTAATCTTAAAATAATACATGGGAATGTCACGCTTTTCAACGAGTGCTCCCGAGCGCCATCCACGACCATCAACCACTTGCTCATTGGCAAGGACAGTGTTGTCCACAGGATCCCAATTGACTGTCGCAAGCTTTTTGTAAACCAAGCCTTTTTTGTAAAGTTGGATAAATAGCCATTGTTCCCAGCGATAATAATCAGGAGAGCAGGTAGCAAATTCACGCGACCAATCAATAGATAATCCCAAAGATTTTAGTTGCGCACGCATATTGTCAATGTTTTGATATGTCCATTTGGCAGGGGCAACATGATTATCAATGGCGGCATTTTCAGCAGGCAAGCCAAACGCATCCCAACCCATTGGCTGCATGACATCATAGCCTTTTAGGCGATAATAACGACTAAGTACATCTGTAATGGCATAGTTGCGCACATGTCCCATATGTAATTTGCCACTAGGATACGGGAACATAGAGAGCATATAGCGTGTTGGTTTGTCACTTGGGGTATTGTTGGTATGATAGCGTTTGTCCGCTTCCCATAAGGCTTGTCGTGCGCTTTCAATGGCTTTAAAATCGTAATTTTCGGCTAAAACTGGCTTTGACATGGAAGAACTCATTTGACATAACAATAAAAAGAAAACATAACATTATACCCAAAGTTTGGATAAATTTGTTATAATTTTGCCAAATTTTTATTAGGAGTGAACAATGATAACGGTGTATGGCATAAAAAATTGCAATACCATGAAAAAATGCTTTGAGTATTTAGAGCAACACGGCATTGATTATGCGTTTGTGGATTACAAAAAAGCACAAGTAGGTGATGAGACTCTCCAAGTGTGGGCGGGGGATTTTGGGCTTGATAAGTTAATCAACAAACAAGGTACTACCTACAAAAAACTTACCGATGAAGACAAAGCAATCATCAATCAAGCCATTGAAAATAAACAAGTACTGGCAATAGCTGATATGATTCGTGCCCATCAAAGTATGATAAAGCGTCCCATTGTCACAGGGGCGCATCAAGAGAAACAGGTGGCGCTGATTGGTTTTGATGTGGTGGCGTTTGATAAGGTGTTTAGTGTGTCATCACTTTAATTAGACGTGTGTGCCAAAAAAATGCCACTGTTGTGATAACAGCGACATTTTTTTATGTTTTACAGTTAATAGTCTTTGCATGGATTGAGATATTTATTAAATATCAAAAGATTACTGCGCAACTATCTGTGTACCAACGGTTTTTTCGCCTGTTAAATTATATAAACACGCATTTGGTACGCGCCCATCAACAATGCGCACACTGCCAACACCGTTATCAATGGCATCAAGCGCGCCTGTGATTTTGGGTATCATACCCCCAGAAATCGTCCCATCGTCAATCAAGCGCATAATCTCATCGCGATTAAGGGTTGGGATAAGTGCGCCAGAACCATCCAAAACGCCTGCGATATTAGTTAATAACAGTAAGCTATCAGCGTGCATGGCTTCGGCAACAGAGCTTGCGACTAAGTCAGCATTGATGTTATATCCATTGCCATCTTCATCAACACCGATAGGAGCGATGACAGGGGTGATATTGGCAGCTAATAATAGCTCAAGCAAAGATGTGTTAACCTTGGTGACTTCCCCAACAAAACCTAAATCAATGTGACGGCTACTGCCATCCTCGCTGGGCTGCTCAAGGGTGAGTTTTTTTGCGCAAAGTAATTTACCATCTTTACCTGTCAAACCAAGGGCAGTTGCGCCATAGTGATTGATAAGCTGGGTGATGTG
>JBHBMT010000155.1:0-12378 GCA_041773075.1 Moraxella sp. | reverse complement strand
TTCGACGTTGGCACGCACGTCTTTGTTGGGGTCTAGTTGGGGTTCTTGGGGAAGGTAGCCGACTTTGATACCTGCTTGGGGGCGAGCTTCTCCATTAAATTCGGTATCCACGCCTGCCATGATACGAAGTAGGGTGGATTTACCTGCACCATTTAAGCCAAGTACACCAATTTTTGCACCAGGGAAAAAAGACAGACTGATATCTTTTAAAATTTCACGTTTTGGGGGAACAATTTTTGACACCTTGTTCATGGTGTAAATATATTGAGCCATATATGTCCTATGTGATAAAAATAAATAAAAGAGCAAAGTTTAACCTAACATTATCGCATGGTTTGGGATATGGGGCAATAAAAATCCACCTTGTAGGTGGATTTTGGAGTAGTTGGTCAGTTATAGGCAAATAAAGGTGTGGCAACCTTTTCCAGCACCGCCCTCTTGCCCATAACCATCCATCATACTACGACAACCTGTTAGCATTAAAATTGCTACAACAACAGCGACAACTTTTAGTTTCATGGTAGCTCCTTGGGCAAAAAAACAGTGACTACTGTAGCACTATTATTGGTGCTTGACAAGAGTATGAATATGGCTGTCAAGTTGGTATTTTTGACGGCTTGTGCTATTACATGGTATTTGAGTATCGCAAGGGTATTTTGCTTAAGCTAACTTACCAAAGACCAAATTTTATGCTAGCATACACCCTAAATTAAATTTGAGACACATCATGAATATCACCCACAACGCCGCAACCCAACGCTTTGAAACTACCATTGATGGTATCACCGCTTATCTTAGCTATCAGACCATTGATGATAATACCCTTGAGTATCAGCACACCATTGTCCCAAGTGCGCTTGGGGGTCGTGGCATTGGCTCTGCTTTGGTCAAATTTGCCTTAGATACCGCCCAAGCTCACCACAAAAAGATTGTTCCTAGTTGCTCTTTTGTTGCCAACTATATTGACAAACACCCTAATTATCAGTCATTATTAGCGCACCAATCATCATTCAATTAGGATAATTTATGAGCAGCTTAACTTCTGACCAAGTCGCCTTGCAGCTTGACACTTTGTCAGGTTGGTCACGAGATGGCAACAGTTTGGTCAAAACCTATACTTTTGACGACTTTGCTACCGCCATGAGCTTTATGGTGCGCGTCTCTTATTTTGCCCAAAGCCTTGAGCATTATCCTGCTTGGCATCACAATTATAATGTTGTCAGCGTCCGCATTGGCGATGTTGCTCAATCTGCTGTGCAAAGTCGCGATGTTCAACTTGCCAAACGCATGGAAAGCTCCTTGCACGCTTTGGCATAACACACATAACACCACAAAAAAGCAATGGTACACTTATCATTGCTTTTTTGCTATCACTCTTGTTATCATAGCCGCTTATTTTTTTATATCTTAAAAACACCATGACCACCACTGAGACCCGCGCCATCAGCGACTTTACTGAACACGCCTATCTTAACTATGCCATGTATGTCATTATGGATAGGGCATTGCCTCATATTGCTGATGGCTTAAAACCAGTGCAGCGGCGCATTGTTTATGCCATGAGCGAGCTTGGACTTAAGCACACCGCCAAACCCAAAAAAAGTGCGCGCACTGTAGGTGATGTCTTGGGCAAATACCACCCTCATGGCGATATTGCGTGTTATGAGGCAATGGTACTAATGGCGCAACCCTTTAGTTATCGCTACCCCTTGATTGAAGGTCAAGGCAATTGGGGCAGTCCTGATGACCCAAAGTCTTTTGCTGCCATGCGCTACACCGAAGCCAAAATGTCGCTATATGCCAATACATTATTAAATGAATTAGAGCAAGGTACAACCGATTGGCAAGATAACTTTGATGGCTCACTTAAAGAGCCTGTGACTCTACCAGCGCGCCTACCTAACATCTTATTAAACGGCACCACAGGCATTGCGGTGGGGATGGCAACCGATATCCCTCCACACAATCTCACCGAAGTGGTCAAGGCGTGCATTCGTTTGCTCAAAGACCCCACCTTATCCACAAAGCAGCTCACCCAAACCATCTTGGCACCTGATTTACCTACCCGCGCTGAAATCATCACACCCAAACACGACCTGATTGCCATGTATGAAACAGGCAAAGGCAGCTATAAAATGCGCGCCACATATCATATTGACCCCAAAGATAAACAATTGGTGGTGATTGATGCCCTACCCTATCAGGTATCGGGCAACAAAATCATTGAGCAAATCGCCAAACTGATGAATGACAAAAAATTACCATGGGTGGTTGATGTCAATGATGAATCAGACCATGAAAATGCCTGCCGAATCGTTATTGAGCTCAAAAAAGGTAAGCTAGATATTGATAAAATCATGGGGCATTTATTTGCCAATACCGATCTTGAAACCAGCTTTCGTGTCAATATGAACGTCATTGGTGTCAATGGCAAACCTCAAGTCAAAAACCTAAAAGACATTTTGACAGAATGGCTGTCTGTGCGCCGCCAAGTTATCATTCGCCGTCTTGAACATCGCCTTGCCAAAATTGACAAACGCTTACATATTTTGGCAGGACTGTTGATTGCGTATCTGCATATTGATGAGGTCATCCGTATCATTCGTGAAGAAGACAATCCCAAAGCCGTCCTAATGGAAAGCTTTAATCTAACCGATGTTCAAGCCGATGCGATTTTGGACATTAAGCTGCGCCAACTTGCCAAATTAGAAGAAATTGAACTTAATGCCGAACAAGCCGCCTTAACCGCTGAACGCACCTTGATTTATCATCAGCTCACCAACAATGAGGCACTGACTGAATTAATGATTGACGAGCTGACTGCCGATATGAAAACACATGGCGATAAGCGCCAATCTCCCTTGGTAGAGCGCACCGAAGCATTAAGCCTCAAAATGACCGACCTATCTCCTAGCGAACCTGTGACGGTGATATTGTCTCAAGCAGGCTGGATACGACTTGCCAAAGGACATAGCGCCAATCCAAGTGACATGAATTACCGAGCTGGCGATGGCTATTTGGCACACGCCCTAGGCAAATCTAATGAGCGCTTGATTTTATTGGACAACACAGGGCGCAGCTATGGCTTGGATGCACTTAGTTTGCCTTCTGCACGCGGTCAAGGCGACCCCGTGACCAGTCTATTAACACTTGCCAATGGCATCAAAATTGAACAAATCGCCTTTGCCAGTGAAGCAAAAGTGGTCATGGCAAGCACAACAGGTTATGGATTTATCAATACCTTATCCACACTTGACACCACCCAAAAAGCAGGCAAAGTCAGCATCAATCTTGGTGAAGGCACTCTATTACCTTTAAGCACGCTGTCTTCTGATGATGTCTTTTTGGCGGTTGCTACTGCCACAGGGCAACTATTGATTGTTGCCTTGGAGGAACTTCCCACGCTTGCCAAAGGTAAGGGCAACAAACTTATCGCCCTAAAAGATAACGAAACCATCAGCGCCATCACGACTTTGGGGCGTGATGACAGTCTTGTGATTAGCGCAGGCAAGCGCACCTTAACCCTAAAACCTGCTGATATCGCCAATTATCAAGGCAAACGTGCCAGTCGTGGTGGCGCGCTACCCAAAGGGTTTGGCAATGTGATTGGATTGGCAAAGCTTGTCAAAGAAACCTTTTAATAAAATCAACAAGCATTTTAGGCAAGTAACCTCAATCCTCCTTGCCCACCTGCTATGACAGCATCGTCCTAAATGTTAAGTTAATGCGTGGCTCATGTACTTTGGTGGTTTTCATGATGGCGTGTTGCCAATGACGTTGAGTGGCTCCACGCATGACAATAAGCTGACCATGTGTCAGCATCATGTCCAGCTTTTCTTTGGTGGTTTTATGGCGAAAAGCAAATTTGCGTGTCGCCCCAAAACTAAGTGATGCAATAATGGTGTCTTTGCCAAGACAGGTTTCATCATCACTATGCCACGCCATGCCTTGATTGCCATCTTGATACAAATTCAGTAAGCACGAATTAAATACCACAGGGCTAATGGTGGCTAACTGCTGTTCTACCTGTTGTTTTATGACAAGTAATTCATCTGTCCACAGCAGGGCGGTACGAGCAGTACCTGAATAATGATAGTCAAATGAGTCATCGCCATACCAAGCCACTTGCCGAGCAGTTGTAATCAGGTTGCCGTATATTTTGGCGGTATCGTGTCGCCACGCAATCTTATCTTGCAAATACTGATAATACCCATCGGCAAGCGGTACATCAAAAATCACGCCATAATCATTCACAATGCCATCATAGGGCAATACATTGACATTAGGCAAAGTCGGTGTATCAAATAAAGTTAACGTATGCATGAGTTTTCCATGAATGAGAGCATTTGGGTTTGATGGCATTTTGGATGGTTCTGACTTGATGTATTACTTAACATCACCATATTTGCCCACCCTTACCTGCTCAGATAATTCTTTTGCTAATAAAGCAATTTTTCGCCCACGCCCCCAGCGATATTGTCCAATCATGCCACTTTCTTTAATCACGCGATGACATGGAATCAGCAAGGCTACTGGGTTTTTACCCACAGCACTCCCCACAGCACGATAGGCATTGGTATGTCCGATATATTCAGCAATTTCACCATAACTGCTTAATTTTCCTGATGGAATGTGAAGCAATGCTTGCCAAACTTTCAGTTGGAAAGGTGTACCTTTTAAGCGCAAACAAATGCCTTGTGGATTTTGACCAAAAAAGCTCATGGCTTTTGTTTGCAATGGGTGTGATTGATGAATGTATTTGGCATTGGGATATTGTGCCATCAATTCATTTAAACTTACGTCTTCATCATCAACAAACGCCATAAAGCACACGCCCTTTTCAGTATTGGCAAGTAATACATCACCCAGCGGACTTAAATAAAATTCATAAAAAATCATTAAATTTATTCCGCCATTTTGATATTCAAATGGGGTCACACCTTCTATTTTGATGAATAAATCATGCAGCCTGCCTGTACCACTTAATCCTGTGGCAAAAGCTGATTGCATGAGATTTTGATGGTTTAATAAATGGGTTTTGGCGGTTTGCACATTCAAATAAGACAGCATTTGTTTAGGACTTAACCCTGTATATTGGCTAAATACTTTTTGAAAATGTTCAGGACTAAGATGTACAAGACTTGCTAAGGTTTCAAGCTTTGGCTGGCTTTGGGCGTTGTCGTATAAATATTCTATTGCTGTACGCATTCGTTGATATTGCAAGGAAATTTCGTTATTTGACATGATTGACTATCTCTAATTTTTGATAAAATTATCATCAGTATAAGGTCTAGCGTATGAAAAAACGACCCATTTCTTGTGATTTTGCCAATCATCCCGATAAAAAACCACCAACACGCCAATCACAGCATAAAATGCGGTACAATGATGCATTCTTTTTTTTATGACACTTTTTTATGCCAACCATTCGCCAAGAAACAAAAGCCGACCATGATGCGGTTTATTCTCTGATTGTTAATGCCTTTGAACTTGCCAAGCACCGTGAGGCACAGAGCAAGAGTTGGTCGTACGCCTACGCCAAAGTCCAGCATTTATTCCAAAGTTATCGCTCGTTACCGAAGATGATGAGCAAATTGTCGGCTATGTGCTTTTAACCAAAATCAAGATTGGCAATAGCACCGAACTTGCTTTAGCACCACTTGCGGTATCGCCTAGCCATCAAGGGCAAGGCATTGGCGGACAACTGATTAAAACCGCTCATCGTATTGCCAAACAGCTTGGCTATCATTATAGCGTTTTGCTTGGCGAGCCTGAATATTATCAGCGGTTTGGCTATGTACCTGCCCATCAGTTTGGCATTGTCGCACCGTTTGATATGCCTGATAGTTATTATATGGCGTATGCCCTGCAAGATACTCCCAAAGCAGTAGAAGGTGTGGTGGTGTATGATGGGGTGTTTTTTGCATAAAATGACTTATTGCTTGTTTTTTTGATAATTTGTACTAACATGAAAAATAGTGTTTTAAATTAATATCTTATAAAAACAAAGAATACCACTTAAGGCAGTTTTTTTATAGATTCTTCCTTTTTATCAAAACTACTAGTAAATACAATTCTTGGTAAAATGTAAGCTTATAATGCTTGTTAAAAATGAACATTATTTATATAATATTTCTAAAACATTTTTTTGGACTTAAGGATTAGATATGACAACTTATTTTTTTACAAGGCATCCCAGTGCAATCAATTGGGCAAGAGAACATCAAATAGAATCTGACCAACATCTTTTACATTTAGATACGTTATCTTTTTTTTACATAAAGGTGATGTTATTATTGGTACATTACCAATTAATATTGTTTATCAAATCAATCAAATAAGGGTAAAATATATTCATTTATCTCTAGAAGTCCCACCTAAATTACGTGATATAAAACTTAATGTTGAACAACTAAATCATTGTAAAGAAATGCTTGAAGCATTTGAAGTTATCAAACTATAAGGTTATCAATCATGCCCTTCTCATTTTTTTGAAGTAGCCTTTCATATTGATCGTCTTGCTCAATTATCTCAGTCTGGTGATTTATCCACCATACAATCTTATACAAAAAAACTTCCTGAGGATATCGCAAACAAATTAGAACCTTGGTGTTTTTATTTATCACCAGATTTTAATCAACCCGTAGACATAATGATACCTACTGAATGTTTATTTAGTTTACAAGCTTGACAACAATTTTATCGACATAATTATGTAAAAGCTCATCAATTATTTGAACAAGCAAACCATATTAATAATTGGCAAAAATACGCCTCAGACATTGCTTTAGGTTTTGCAAAAGTATATACTAGAACAGGACATTGGCAGTATGCAAGAGAATGGTGTTTATATTATCTAAAATTGGCACGTAAACACTCATATCATTTTGCTATAGCAAAAGGTTATGGCGCTTTAGCTGAGATTTTTCTTCGTGCCAACCATGCAAAAGAAGCATTAGCTTGTTTCCAAATAGCGTACCATCTTATGCCTTTACGTCATAGTCAAAAATCCCGTCAGTATAACTTTATGGCTTCAGCATTAATTCGTAATCAAGAGTGGCTACGTGCTGAAGCCTTGCTTATGACAAGCAAACAATTAAGTGAAAATCAATTACAACAAAATCCAAATAATTCAGAAGCCTTACTAAGCTTGTTGCACAGTGATGTCAGACTTGCATTCTTGGCAGTTGCTCAAAATAAATCTTTACCTCAATCAATTAACCCTATCATTGAGACACTAGAACCATCTGGATTGCAAATTATTCCAAGTGCATTATACTATATAGCCAAAGGATTAATTTTGTCTCAAAATAAACAAGAAGCTGGTGAATATTTTAAAAAGGCAGCAGAGCTATTATATAATAATGCACCCATAGAATATTTATGGGCAGTTAAATTATGTCAAAACTTTGGTGTTGATCATGCTATTAATCAATCAATAGATAAACACGCCATTATCAATTTACAATGTTACTCAGTACCTAAAACAACATGGATAAATGATCTACTTTGGACATATCCTAATTTAAATAATGAAGGGTTTGCAGATTTGCTTACTGACAAAATCTCAATTGATTCACCAAGTCAATTTTGGACAAAATTTTTTGTTTAAATAATCATATTAACTGTAAGTTGTAAGAGGTAGATAAAATGAATAATGAATCAAGTAAATTTAAAACAGTCATTGTAACTGGTGCGGGTGGTGGCATGGGACGTACTGCCTGCAGTTATTTTGCATCATTAGGCTGGCATGTACTAGCCATAGACCGTAACCAAACACGATTAGAGCTTATCAAACAAGAGAATATAGAAACCTTATGTATTGATTTAGTTGATGAGTCTTTATTGGAACAAGTCAAAATTAAACTGGATAAGCTACCAACAGTATGGGGTCTTGTAAACCTAGCAGGTATCTCTCAAGGAGACAGTATTGATAAGCCAAGTTTGTCTGATTGGCAAGCTTCATTTGATACTAACGTTACAGCAGCTTTAAAACTTATTCAGTTTGTCGTTCCAATAATGAAAAAAAAATGGTGAAGGTAGTATTATCAATGTAAGTTCTCCAGTAGGCTATATTGGGGCAAGAAAACCAAGTTACGCTGCAAGTAAAGCAGCATTACACGGCTTAACCATGAGTTGTGCAAGAAATTTAGGGGAATTTAATATTCGTGTTAATTTACTTCTGCCAGGTACAACTATTACAGAAATGACAAAAGATTGGGGTCAAGAACGTCAATTAGCAATTGCTAAAGAGAGCTTATTAGGTAGGCTATGCACGCCTCAAGAAATTGCCGAAAGTATTGCATTCCTATTAAGCGACCATAGTCGTTATATGTCTGGTAGTATATTGGACATGACATGTGGCAGTATGTGGGGGCATTAAAATGACAATTAAAAAATTGCGATGCGTTATTGTAGGACTTGGCAATCAAGCTTTTGAACATCTTGAAGCAATCGTCAATCATGCAGACGTTTGTGTTGTTGCAGGAGTTGATAGTAATTTTGAGCGCCATAAAAAAGCCCAACAACTTATTGAAGATATAATCTGTTTTAAAAACTTAATGGATTTAAAGAACTCATATTTAGATTTTGATGCGTTTATTTTAGCTCTACCACATAATGTTTATCAATTGGTTTGGCAAGATATTATTGCTTTCAAAAGACCTTTACTTAAAGAAAAACCGCTTGGTCGCGACTATCAAGAGGCTAAATTATTTATGCAATCTGCAGAAGAATCAGGATGTTATCTACAAACTGCCATCCAAAGACGACAGCATCCCAGTTATAAATATCTTTTTGATTATATAAGAGAAAATCATCCTAAAATCGATGAAGTCCATGCACATTTACATCTTGGAAAAGGTAGCGACACAAAAAATCTTGGCTGGAGACAAAATAGACAGCAATCAGGAGGTGGCGCTTTATTAGATGCAGGTTATCATTTAGTTGATTTATTACAATATCTTATTGGAGACTTTGAAATCATTTCAGCAACAATGTGGAATGAATCCAAGGCGGATAATGGTGAAGATATTGAAGATAGATCTTGGGTATTTGCCTGCACGCCATCCACTTGGATTACAATTGATACTTGGGTCAAAGGTCTATCAGATAATAAAGGTGGATATAAAAAATCTGAAATGATCTTATTAAATACCAATCAAGGCAGTATTAAAGCAAATCGAGAAGGAGTATGGTTAAATGAACAATTATTGTTTGTTAGTGAAAAACAATGGCAACAAGCAATGATTCAACAATTAAGTAATTTTGCATACAATGTACGCAATCAATTGCGACAAGAAGACTTAATTTGGGATCAATTACCTGCCATGCGAAAAATTGAAGAGGCATACTGGCTTTCTTCTCGCTATTAAAGGATATGCTATCGGTCACAATATAAGAGTAATCGTATTACACAACCAACTAGGATTATTAATATAATTTATAAATAAAAAAATATTAATAAATTAAAGTTTGTATCGCAATCACTCTTTTTTTAGGCATCATACAGTAAACTCTTCTGAAAACCTATATTTAAATTATAATTATTTCTTATATATCTATACAGCATACTGTTGATTTTAAATAAAAAATACCATTTTAGAGACATCGCAATCTATTTTTATCGATTTTTAGTTAATTAGCCTATAAAATTACCTCATATCTAGTTTTTATATTTATCATAATTGTCAACTTTTAATATTTTCTAAATTAATACATTTTACAACCAGAAGAAAAAGTTAAGCATGATTTAAGAAAAAAATGTAAGCTTACAATTCATGAATTTAGATAATATTTGTATATAATAAATCTTACAAGCTGTAAATTAGTTGTTTAAATTAACGGAATATTTTATGAAGAATGTTATTGATAATGATTTAAATGATGTTTTTATTAAATATTTTTTTATGAAGTGATTTAAGGTACTAAATTTTAAGGATACTGTTATGAATAATTTAGATGATATTATTGATGATTTAACCCCTATTGTGATTGATGTTATTGTTGATGCTGCTTCGGATATTATTATTGATATATTAGATGATATTTTTAATTAATTAGGAGTTTATTATGTTAGATGTTATCGTTAAAACTATTGTTGTAGGAACTGTTATTAGCACTAGACCCCCTACAAAACCACCCAATCCATCCAAACACAAGCTTCACCGCCAGATGCTTATACTGACGAAGAAGGAGCTTACAAAACCACCCAATCCATCCAAACACAAGCTTCACCCTAAGTTCAAATCTTGCCAATGACTTACGATAGTTGAGAATATCTTAAAGGCTTTAAACTTAGCAAAGATGTGTTCTACTCTCACCCGTGTTTTAGACAATCATGCATTATAGTCTTTGGTTTCTTGTGTAAGTAGGTGTTTCTTGGTTTGTTTTGGTAGGGTACAGGCTTGCTTATATAAATACTGTATGCCTTGATAGCCACTATCTGCTAGGATAAACTTAGCTTTTGTTAGATTTGGACTTGTTAGCTTAGACAGCTTAACATCATGTATTTGAATGGTGCTGGTGTCTACTTGTAAGATCACCTTGTGATGATTGATAATGCACTGCACTTTGGCTGTATAGCACCATTTCTTACTAGAGTAGCTTAATTGTTGGTTTTTGGGACGATTAACACGTACTTCACTCATATCCACAATGGCAATGTCATCTTTTGTGGTTATTTGCGCAGTCATGACAAAGTCATGCTTCTTAGCGTATCTTCAATCCAATGGCTTTTACGAATAAGAGCACTTTCATGTATACCAAAGTCAGCGGCTATTTGCTCATAGATGCGATATTCCTTAAAATACTGTAAGGTTACTATTAATAGATTAGGCATACCCACTTTAAGTTTTCTACCACGCCCTTTGATGTACAGCTCTTTGTGCCTGTTCTAAACAAAAGTATGTTGTTAAAGACTTCTTTCTCAACGCCAATTCAGCGTTTAAACTTTTTATCGGATTTAAACTTTCCATCAGATAAGTGTGTGGATGCTTCATGGTTCATTGGGGTATTTTAGCATGAAAGGGGTTTTGCGGAGGGGGGCAATATTTAAAATGCTGTCTAAATATCATTTCAAACGGCATTTTTGAATCATTGCCACTCACTTTTTGGACACACCCCAAAATACCGCTTATATTCACGGCTAAACTGATTTGGACTTTCATAACCGACTTGATAGGCGATTTGGCTAATGCTGATATTACCTTGTGCAAGCTGTTTTTTGGCATGATTCAGCCTTAAGCGTTTTTGATATTGCAATGGTGATAACTGGGTAATATCCTTAAAATGCTGATAAAAGCCTGACACGCTCATACCGACACTCATCGCAAGGCTTTGCATAGACAACGGTTTATCAAATTGCTGTTCTAAAATGGCGGTTGCTTGAGCGATTTTGGCGGTTGGGCTATTTTGTTCAAATAATGATGACAAATACGCCCCTTGTTTGGATTTAAGCAAATGATAATAAATTTCTTGAATAACTAACGGTGCCAAAAATTCAATATCATCTGGAAAATTAAGCAAGTTAATCAAACGAATTAACCCATTAAATATCGGCTCATCTAGCGACCATTTCACTTGTGGTATGAGCTTGTTTTGTGGCGATAGGGCTAATTGTCTGTTAATATTGGCAAGTTTAAGCAAATCTAATTGTAGTGATAATGCCAAATACGGCTCGTTTTTGGGAACGTCCGTAATTTGTCCAATCAAGGGGACATTAACTGGACAAAACATCATATCATGACAGCCGAAACGGTGGTTTTCTTGCCCCCAGCGGATTAGCCGTTCACCTTGTAGCACTACGCACAGGCTAGGTTTTTGCATAAAGCCTGTAAATTGCTGTTTGCTATCAGCATGATGTAAATATAGCCCTGTAATGGGCGTTTGCCAAAGTTGATTTTTAGGACAACAGCTAATCACCGCATCAATCACCGTTTGAGTATTTTTCATAATATTCACTTGGATAATTTTTGTTTATTATAAAATTTTTGGAAAAATAGGCAAGTATTGATAAAGATTAGGCAAGTCAATTTAACCAAGTTTTATTATAATATGCTTTAACAAAGTTGCTTAGGGCGTGTTGACATTTCACACGCTTTAAGAAAAAAATATTGAAAATTAGGCTGACGTGCTTTTGGTGAAAAATAAGCTAAATCTTGCCTTTTGTCGTTAATAAACTTGCCAATATTATCATATTGCCTACGTTTATTGCCTAAAAAGGCTGGCGATTTATCTAAATTTTTCACGCAAATTGAAACATCAACACGCCCTAAATAAAAAGGTGAATTTATGAAAATTTTCTATCATACATCAGCAACAGCAACTGGCGGTCGTGATGGTCATACCCAAGTTGATGATGGTTCAATCGGTTTTGAT
>JBHBMT010000154.1:0-17299 GCA_041773075.1 Moraxella sp. | reverse complement strand
TTGTCAATTTGGACGCATCAGCCATCCTATGAATCTTACTGAACTCAAAAGAAAATCTGTTGGTGAACTTCTAACCATCGCCACCCAAATGGGTCTTGACAATATGGCGCGCAGCCGAAAACAAGACATCATCTTTGCCATCTTAAAAACCCACGCTAGAAACGGCGAGTCCATCTATGGCGATGGCGTGCTTGAAATTTTGCCCGATGGTTTTGGATTTTTACGCTCTTCAGAAGGCTCCTATTTGGCAGGTCCTGATGACATTTATGTCAGCCCCAGTCAGATTCGCCGATTCAATCTACAAACAGGCGATTCTATTGCTGGTACCATTCGCCCACCCAAAGACCAAGAGCGCTATTTTGCCTTGCTTAAGGTGAGCGAAATCAACTTTGACACCCCTGACCGCTCTCGTCACAAACTCATCTTTGAAAATCTAACCCCCCTATTTCCTACCAAACAGCTTAAGCTGGAAGTGGGTAATGGCGCTACTGAAGATTTGACAGGGCGAGTCATTGATTTAATCGCACCCATTGGCAAAGGTCAGCGCTCTATTATTGTGGCACCGCCCAAAGCAGGTAAAACTGTTTTATTGCAAACCATTGCCCAAGCCATCACAAAAAATCATCCTGAATGCTATTTGATTGTCTTGCTTATTGATGAACGCCCCGAAGAAGTGACTGAAATGCAGCGCACTGTGCGAGGCGAGGTGGTTGCCTCCACCTTTGATGAGCCACCTACTCGCCATATTCAAGTGGCAGAAATGGTCATTGAAAAAGCCAAACGCTTGGTTGAACACAAACAAGATGTAGTGATTTTGTTAGATTCCATCACTCGTCTTGCACGCGCCTACAATACAGTCATTCCCTCAAGCGGCAAGGTCTTGACAGGGGGTGTAGATGCCAACGCCCTAGAGCGACCTAAGCGCTTTTTTGGGGCGGCGCGCAATGTAGAAGAGGGAGGTAGTCTGACCATCATCTCAACGGCTTTAATTGACACAGGCTCCAAAATGGACAGTGTGATTTTTGAAGAGTTCAAAGGTACAGGCAACCAAGAAATCACGCTTGAACGCGAACTGGCAGAACGGCGCATTTTCCCTGCCATCAATCTAAAAAAATCCAGCACCCGCCGTGAAGAACGCTTACTAGATGAAGAAATGTTGCGCCGTGTATGGATTTTGCGCAAACTTTTACAACCCATGGACGACTGTCAAGCCACAGAGTTTTTGCTTGAACGCCTTAAAGAATCCAAAACTAATGATGAATTTTTTGAGCAAATGAAGCGCAAAGCCCAAGGATAGTGACCATTTTTGTCATAAATTTGACACATTTTGTTACAAAAATAGTGAACCACTGTCAAATAATGGTCAAAAAACACTTGGCATTTTATATTTTTTCTGTAGAATATAACACACTAACAAAGTCAGGAAGATTTTGGCTCATGGTTGCTTTTTCAATCATGAGCTTTCCTGTTGCCAGCTATTTTTTATTATCATCGGAGAAACATGATGAACACCAAACTACTTGTATCAGCCTTAGTTGCCACCCTAGCTTTAACCGCTTGTTCTAAGCCAGCTGAAGAAAAAGCTGCTGACGCTGCTGCAACTGCTACTGAAGCTGCTACTAAAGCAACTGACGCTGCTGCAACTGCCGCTACTGATGCTGCTGCTGCAACTGCTGACGCTGCACAAACTGCCACTGATGCTGCTGCTGCAACTGCTGACGCTGCTGCACAAACTGCAACTGACGCTGCCGCTACTGCAACTGATGCTGCTGCACAAGCTGCCACTGCTACCACTGAAGCTGTAGCTGACGCTGCCGCTACTACTGCTGAAGCTGCTGCTGACACCGCAAAAGCTGCTGCTGACACTGCTGAAGCTGCTGCTGATGCAACCAAAAAATAAGTTTTTGGTCACAAAAAAAGAGCCTTTATTGGCTCTTTTTTTGTCATATCATTTTAATGGATAGACCAAATAGCATCATAATACACGCCATAGACAAAAACCATAACATCGAACGTAGCGTTGCCAAATTAAACACATAAGCCAACCCATACATCAAGCGAATGCCTACATACAACCACACCAAACCATTGACAACGACTTGTGGCACAAAGCAATACATCGCCATCAGTGTCGCCGCCAAAAACATTGGCAAGCTCTCAAAGCTATTGGCTTGGGCAGCATTGGCACGCGCTGCCATTTTTGTGGTGTTAGCAAGAAATGCTCTGGGATTTTGGTTATCTCTAGGTTTAAAGCCTCCTGTTATTTTTGCCACCACTGTCCATATAAATGGCATCAAACACGCCACCATCAAGGCGTAGATAGTTACCGCCAACTCATCCCCTAGCCACATACCCAAATAATAAACCGCATTCATGACAGCTCCTTATTTATGGCTGCTTAATGTCATCAATCACATAATCGTGTGTAATTTTTACCCCACCTGCTTCTAGCATGGCGGTTGCCGAACAATATTTGGTTGCTGATAATTCCACCGCCTTGGCAACTTGCGCCTCTTTAATATTCTCTCCTGTAACCACAAAATGCAGATGAATATGAGTAAAGACCGCAGGAATGGTATCAGCACGTTCGGCAGTAATCTCACAGCGCACATCACTGATGGCTTGACGGCTTTTTTTTAGGATGCTCACCACATCATAGCTGGCACATCCTCCAAGCCCCATCAAAATCAACTCCATAGGTTTTGCACCAAGCTGCTGCACCGAATCTATGGTCACACGATGATTTGACCCACTCACCGCTTCAAAATTAATCTCATCATTTTTTAGCCAATGCACCTTAGCACTCATCTGATTTGCCATAATAATCACCTATAACAACCATTAAACCTCCTATTGTAAAGCGCTTTTGGCAGAATGAAAAGTCATTTGTTAAGATGGCTTCTTTTTTTGATGGCAAAAAGGATTATGCAACAATAAATAGCAAAAATAAAGTTGCATAGAACAAGGCTTTTTGGTTTAATAGTCAGCAAGTATATAACCCAATCATTAGGGTTGATTATTAATAATTTTTTAAGAGAAACACCATGATTGATACAGATGGCTTTCGCGCCAACGTTGGTATCATCTTGGCAAATACACAAGGGCAAGTCCTATGGGCAAGGCGCATTGGGCATGATTCATGGCAATTTCCACAAGGGGGGATTGATGCTGGCGAAACTCCCTTAGATGCAATGTATCGGGAGCTTTACGAAGAAGTGGGGCTATATCCTGAACATGTAGAGGTGTTGGCAGTCACTCAAGACTGGCTACGCTATCGCTTACCCAAGCGCTATGTGCGCGCTGGGCAAGAGCCATTGTGTATTGGGCAAAAACAAAAATGGTTTTTGCTGCGCTTAGATGAAGCTGATGCCAAACATATCCGCTTTGACACCGCCAAACCTGAATTTGACCGCTGGGAATGGGTGAGCTACTGGTACCCCTTGCGTTACGTTGTCCCTTTTAAGCGTAGCGTCTATCAAAAAGCCTTAAGCGAACTAATTAACGCCCTCCCCCTAGAAAAGCAGCTTACAACCAAAGCACCTTAGTGGTGCTTTTTTTGTGGAGTATTGATTGGCTGTTTATGATTGATGAATATTAGAACATCCTGACACTCTATGCACAAAAAAGCCCATCCAAGCCTTAGGCTATAGATGGGCTCAAAATGACGCACCAATTATAGCAGCATATCTGCAATCACCACAGACCCCAAATAAGTACCTGTAAATGTCAGTAACGCAACAATCATCAATTTAAAACCAGATTTTTTAAACAAAGCTACCTCTGCCTTTGAAATTGCCATACCTGCGTATGCCAAAGCAGGGGTGATTAACGGCAACAATCCTAGTTTATCTGTTGCTTCAATGACATACCCCGCCATCGGCATAAAGGGCAGTGCCATAAAAATTGCTGCAATAGAAATCCACGCAATATTTGGCACACCCACTGGAATGATTTTTTTGACAAAAATTCCAATCACACAACATATAAACAAAATTGCCATGCCAGGGAGCGCCTCTAGCGGATTGGTTTTTGTGCCTACCCAGTTTACAAGCAGCAGCAGCCCACAAATAAACACCAACCCTGCCAGCACCTGCCCAACAGAAAGCCGAATTTCCTCACCATCTTCTGTGCCAACCATTTCTACAGAAGCGCTATCAAAGCTTGAATTGGTTTTGCGCACTTTGGATAACACCTTAAATAGCCATTCTGCAAATGGCAATGCCACAAAGATGGAAACAAATAACCCTGTAGCATAGGTCAATAGATTGCTTGAGGCGGCAAAAACGACAATATCTTCTTTGTGTTCAGGCAAAATCTCTGATAATGCCGCTGAACACGCCCCCATCATGCTACCAGACCCCACACCACAAGCCATTGCCAATGCCTTGACATCAAATACCCCCCACGATGCCACCACGCCAGCCATGATAGAAAAATAAATCGCTCCAAACAAGGTACCCATCACATAGACACCCATAACACCGATGCCCTCTGGGGTTTTCAGTCCAAACCGATCTGCAATTAGGGCAATATTTGGCTCTCGAGCAATAGAATGAGTAGCACCAATAGATTCACGCCCCATACCAAAAACCAGCACCGCAATTGGCAAGGCAAATAAGACGGTGGCAACATTACCGATTTCCTGCAAAATCAGTGCAGGTCCTGCCGCAATAATTTCATTGATTTTAGGACCAATACCAACCGCAAATTTGGCAATAAATGGCATCAAACAAATTAAAATCCATTGCTCTGCCACCCGATTACCTTCATGTCCAATAAATTTACCTGTACTTGGGACAATGTTTGGATTAAAAAATACTGAAAATACAAAAGCATACAATAATGGCAACAAAATCATAGTGCCAATACCGATATCAAACTTGGCAATACCAATCCATTCAGCAATACACGCCAAAATTAACGCCAACAAATGCAGACGCCAGTTAAACAAGAGTGAAGTTGAGTTGTTCATACATACATCCTTTTATTAACAAACTACACAGCCAGTGAACTTTCCACCAAAGAAACCCAAAGCTTGATACCAATGGGCAAAAGATTGTCATTAAAATCATAATATGGATTGTGCAAAGATGTTGAGGGTCTGTTTGGTTCGTCAGCACCTAGCCAAGCATACGCCCCTTTTTTGTGGTTGAGCATAAAAGAAAAATCCTCTGATGCCATGGTTGGCAATACATCGCCAAACACTTTATCCTCACCAAAAACTTGCATGGCAATAGCGCGTAATTTTTGGGCACATGAAGCATCATTGATGGTTGCAGGATAGCATTCTTGGTAGTCAATCACCCCTTGAACCCCTTGCAAACTTGGCAACGACTGTACAGCATGAATCAGGTTGCTCTTGACGGTTTGACGAACCTCCTCGCTAAATGCCCTGACCGTCCCCTTAAGGTGCGCACCTTCTGGGATAATATTGTAAGTGTCGCCACTTTGAAACTGGGTAATACTCAATACCACTGACTGCAAAGGAGAAATTGAGCGAGAAACAATAGACTGCAATCCTGTGACAAGTTGAGCGCCAGCCACGATAGGATCTGCGCCCAATTCTGGCATAGCTGCATGCGCACCCACGCCCTTGAGATAAATATCAAAAATATCAAAAGACGCCATCATAGCACCATCATTGATACACACCTCTCCAAGCGCTCTACCCGGCCAATTATGCAGTCCATAAATTTCATCAATAGCAAAGCGTTCAAACAATCCTGCCTCAACCATAGCTCGCCCACCCCCTTTATTCTCCTCTGCTGGCTGAAACACAAAATACACCGTGCCATCAAACCTACCTTGTTGCGCCAAATATTTGGCAGCGCCAAGCAGTATGGCGGTGTGTCCATCATGACCACAGGCGTGCATTTTTCCTGCTTTGGTTGAGCAATGAGCACTCTGATTCAGCTCTTGCATGGGTAGTGCATCCATATCTGCCCGAATGGCAAGGCTTTTGTTGCCACTTCCTTTTTTTAGAACACCCACCACGCCTGTGCCAGCAATACCTTCGTGCACTTCAATACCCAAGCCTGCAAGAATACTTGCCACCATGCCTGCCGTCTGAACCTCTTCAAATCCAAGTTCAGGATTCGCATGAAACTGATGACGCCATGCTTTTGCTTCTTCCAATAAAGACTTGGGCAGCCCCTCTGTATTCATAACCACCTCCTTATTTTTCTTGAGTACCATAGCCAAAATTCACTAGCGGCTCTACTGCCGTTTCTACCCACACACTTTTAATCTGACTGTAGGCATGTAGCGCTGCCAAACCCGATGACCTGCCATAACCACTGTCTTTATAGCCACCAAAAGGAGAGCTGACGTGAATGGTTTTATAGCCATTAATCCAGACCGTTCCTGCCTTGATTGATTGAGCGACACGATGCGCTTTGGCAACATCGCACGTCCATACCGCACCTGCCAATCCAAAATGACTGTCATTGGCGATGGCGATGGCTTGCGCCTCATCTTGAAATGGGATAGCAATCACCACAGGTCCAAATATTTCTTGTTGTGCGCAGTCCATGCGATTATCACCAATCAGTACTGTTGGATTGATATAGTACCCTTGACTTGCTGGCACCGACTCAATATTGCCTGTGGCAATCACTGCGCCTTGCTTTTGGGCATCCGCTATCATCTTGCAAATTTGCTGATATTGTTTTTGGTTATTAACAGGGGAGATTTGGGTAGTCTCCTGCGTTGGATTACCTACATGATACTTGTGTGTACTCTTGGCAAGATCACCTACAAAACGGTCAAAAATTTCAGCCTGAATCAAAAGCCTTGAGCCTGCCACACAGCTTTGACCTGCATTGGCAAAAATGGCATTTTGCGCCCCTCGCAATGCCTTTTCGTAATCTGCATCAGCAAAAACGATGTTGGCAGACTTCCCCCCAAGCTCTAGCACACACGGTATGGCTCTATTGGCAGCACTGATGGCAATTTTTTTGCCTGTAGGTACCGACCCAACAAAGACCACTTTTTGTATATGAGCGCTATCAATCAGTTGCTGCCCAATGGTATGTCCATAGCCTGCAATCACGTTAATCAAGCCAGTTGGTATCCCCACTTGCTCTGCCAAATAAGCAATGAGTAAAGAGGTGAGCGGTGTGAGTTCAGACGGCTTTAAAATGACTGCATTACCCGCTGTAATCGCTGGCGCAATTTGCCAACCACAAGTAAAAACTGGCGCATTCCACGGTGTGATTTGTAGCACAACACCCAATGGCTCATAAACCACATAATTTAGATGGCTGGTGGGCACAGGAATGACTTCACCATGAAGTTTGTCTGCCCATCCTGCATAATAACAAAACATCTCTGCAACCTTTGCCACCTCACCACGCGCATCACGAATGGGCTTATTGGCTGACCAAGATTCAATTTGTGCAATCAGCTCTTGATGCTCGGCAATTTTTTCGCCCACCTGATGTATAATACGTCCACGCTTGGCAGCGCCCATTTGTACCCACGTTTGTTGCGCCTTTATGGTACACTTATTAAGCTTCTCAATCAGTGTTGCGTCAGCATCGGCATACCTAAGCATAGGACTGCCATCATGAGCAAAATACACCCAAATCGCCTCCCCATTGCCCACGACCCACTGCCCATCAACATAGCTTGCAACCTCTGAAAATTCTGGACAAAGACTGCGCATCAATGCCAATATATGATGATGAATCATAATTCCTCCTTGTATTCATATTTATATCCATTAAAAAAGTTTGTCATCCACAAGCTTAACAATAGCATTAAAATCCTCTTCATCAGACAACGTTTGGCTTGTCGCCCAACGCTCAATCACTTGGGCAATCAATCCATCTTTGTCTTGAAGCAACTCGTTGGCAAGCGCAACATCTTTACGCATCAGCGCCATAGTAAATCCCGAATCATAGGCTTGTGGCAAAATCCATTTTGTAAAATTAACCTCACTCACTGCACTGCGCCCAGAACCCTGATTAATTCCCTGCAAAAAAGGTTGCACCTCCACACCTGCCTGCGCTGCCATAGATACAACTTCCGCCACAAGCAATAGATTGGCAGCAACCAGCAAATTATTGCCAATTTTGGTGATGTTGCCTGCACCAACCTCTCCAATGCGACAATGCTTAGCACTCATCTTGTCAAACAGTGGCAACATTCGTTGATAATCCGCTTTGGTTGCGCCAATCACCATACTCATGGTGCCAGCCAATGCTCCTTGCGGTCCACCAGAAACAGGCGCATCCATAAAGACCATATTTTTTTCTTTAAAAGCGTGTGCGATGGTTTGGCTTGCCTTAGCTATAGAAGTGCTGGTATCAATCACCACAAGACCTGCTTGACCAAAGGCAATAATGCCCTGCTCTCCAAGGCAAATATCCAGCACGCTATCAGCTTTTGGCAAAGACAAAATGACTATATCAACCTGCTCTATTAAGCTTTTGACATCCGCACATACATCAATCCCCTGCGCTCTTGCCCTATCTTGGCTTGCAGCAGAAATATCATAGCCTTGTATTTTCTCTCCTTTGGTTTTTAGATTTATCGCCATGGACAAGCCCATATTTCCCAGACCAATCACACCTATCATGCCACACTCCTTTGCTGCTATTCTTGATAACTAGTATAAAAACGGTTAATATAAACAACAAGCGCACAAAATAAAAAAATTGTTGCTTTTTTGGCAACAATTAACATTCAAGGCAAACATGACAACCTTAATTGACAAACGAATTTACTATTTTTATCAAGCTGTACAAATGGGTGGCATACGCCTTGCTGCTGATGCACTCAATATTGCACCTTCAGCCATTAGCAGACAAATTTCAAGCCTTGAAAAAGAACTGGGCATTGCCTTGTTTGAACGCAATCTTCGTGGTGCCAAACCCACCGAGGCAGGCTACTATGTGCTTGAATACTATAAGCACGCCGCCACACAAGCAGAATTGCTTCAAGAACAAATCAATGCCCTAAAAGGCATGAAGGCAGGCACATTAACCATCAGCACAGGCGCAGGCTATGTCAAGGCACTCTCTTCACTGGTAGCTCAGTTTTCTGCCACCCATCCTCACATCACCTTACGCATTAGCATCAATAGCAGCAATGAAATCATCCGAAAAGTACTAGACAGCGAGGCGAATTTTGGCATTTTATATAATGCTGTCAAGCACCCAAAACTAAAGTCGCATTATAGGGTGCAACACCCCCTTCACGTCTTTTTGGCAAAAACCCATCCTTTTGCCAAACTAAGCCACGTCTCTTTATCGCAACTTGCTCAAGAGCGTCTAGCACTCACCGATACCACACATGGCATTCGCCAATTAATTGAGCAGGCAGAGTACCACTATGGCATTTCTTTGACCACCACCTTGCTTTGCAATGACATGAGCTTACTAAAAGACTATGTCTTGTTTGGTGGTGTGACGTTATTGCCTTTGTTTATGTTGCAAACAAATGAGATGGAAACCCTGATTACCAAGCCCCTTACTGAACCCATATTTCTCACCCCTGAATCACAGATTATTTCTCGGCGTGGTGCAATTTTGTCACCCGCCGCACAACTGCTTGCTCATGAGCTGGCAATAATGCTAAAAACTCTATAAACAGCCAAATGTACCCACCATCCTTTTTGGCGCACTTTTTATTGTGATACCCAAAACAGGCGCATTTACTAGGACATCCCAACCTTTCGTATTTGCCATTAAACTCAAAAAAAAGCACAAAAGTTTTGGCAAAAAAGTACAAAGTACGCTGTTGATATGAATATATCAACAAGTGATTTGACGATAAAAACGCAGAGTTAGCCCCGCTTTTTAACAAACAGGTAAGGCAAAAACGTTTAGTTTTCCCCTAAACACGTTCTAAATCGTAGGCAGTGTTTGAGGCATCAGAATGCCCCAAATTACACTTATCTTTTATGTCAATTTTATTTATAGGCAGACAAAATTATGCTTTGCTAGCAGGGCGGGTGGATTGGCTTTTGAAATTTGAAAAAATATTACAGCATACAAAAGAAGGTGTGTGTTTTTTAAAAACAACTCAATAAAAAAACAAAAGTCAGATTGCAATCAAAACAACCTATGTTAAAGACCTGCATTTTTATCTTGGTCACATCTTGATTGAAGTTGATTGATTGACAACGCCAAGAGTAAAGAATATAAGCATACCACATCCCACCAATACCCAATCTCACACAACAAAAAAGCCCAAATCATCTGATTTGAGCTTTTTTAAATTTGGAGCGGGAAACGAGATTCGAACTCGCGACCCCAACCTTGGCAAGGTTGTGCTCTACCAACTGAGCTATTCCCGCTTGATGGCGCATATTCTAACACAAAAAATTTAAAGGTCAAGCATTTTTTTATTTTTTACAAAAAAATCACCCCAGTCAAGCAACTGGGGCAATATAGCTTAAGCCTGCTCAATACCTTTCATGGTCAGTTTGATGCGTCCGCGGTTATCAATGTCTTGCACCTGAACTTTGACCACTTGACCTTCTTTAAGGTAGTCAGTAACCGTCTCCACGCGCTCATCAGAAATCTGGCTAATATGCACCAACCCATCCGTATTTGGCAAAATGGTTACAAACGCACCAAAATCTACAATGCGCGCCACCGTACCTGTATAAACAGCACCCACTTCCACTTCAGCTGTCAATGCTTCAATTTGAGCAATGGCAGCACGCGTTGAGGCTTTGTTTGCACCAAAAATACGTACCAAACCACTGTCTTCAATATCAATCGTAGCGCCTGTATCTTCAGTTAATTGACGAATGGTTGCACCACCCTTACCAATGATGTCACGGATTTTTTCGGGATTCACATTAATGGTAGCATAGTTTGGTGCATGCGCATTGATTTCGGTGCGACTGGTCGCAATCACCTCATTCATGGCATTCAAAATATGAATGCGCCCTGCATAGGCTTGTTTAAGCGCTTGCTCCATGATATCTGCAGTGATACCCTCAATCTTGATGTCCATTTGAAGTGCTGTCACGCCCTTGGCGGTGCCTGCAACTTTAAAATCCATATCACCCAAATGGTCTTCATCACCCAAAATATCAGACAAAACCGCAAAACGCTCGCCTTCTTTGACCAGACCCATAGCAATACCAGCAACAGGCGCTCTTAAAGGCACACCAGCATCCATCAAAGACAAAGATGCGCCACAGACAGATGCCATTGAAGATGAGCCATTTGATTCGGTGATTTCTGATACAACACGAATGGTATAAGGGAAGCGTTCAGGACTTGGCAAAACCGCCTGTACGCCACGGCGCGCCAATCTACCATGACCAATCTCGCGACGCTTGGGTGCACCCTCACGTCCTGTTTCCCCCACAGAATAATGTGGGAAATTATAATGTAGCATAAAGTGGTCTTGTTTGGTGCCTGCCAACGTATCCACCAAATTAACATCACGACTGGTTCCCAATGTAGTTACCACCAATGCTTGGGTCTCTCCGCGTGTAAATAGCGCCGAACCATGTGTATAAGGCAATACCCCCACTTGAATATCAAGCGCACGCACCGTATCCAAGTCACGCCCATCAATGCGCGGCTTACCTGACAAGATATTGTCACGCACTGTACGGTATTTCAGCTCTTCAAACAGTGTCTTAATAGTCTCTACTTTGTCTGCGTATTCTTCGCTTTCAGGACTACCTGCCAGCACCTCAACCGCTTCATTTTTAATCTCATCTAAGCGAGTATAGCGCTCTTGTTTAACCGTAATGGTATATGCCTCACTCACTTTTTGGGTAAATTGCGCTTTTAGTGCTGCATTCAACGTCTCATCAATTGCAGGAGCAACAAAGGCTTGTTTTTGTACGCCAACCGCTTGAGCAAAGCGGCGAATATTCTCAATGACTACTTGTTGCTGGGCATGACCATACAGTACTGCACCAAGCATCTGATCTTCTGACAATTCGCGCGCTTCTGACTCTACCATGAGCACCGCTGATTCTGTCCCTGCCACCACCAAATCAAGGTCGCTATTTTTTAGAACATCCAAACTTGGGTTTAGTACATATTCCCCATCAACAAACCCAACACGCGCTGCACCAATAGGACCATTAAAAGGCGCAGGTGAGATGGCAAGTGCTGCTGATGCACCAATCATTGAAGCAATGTCTGCCTCATGTGTTTTGTCTGATGAAATCACTGTGGCAGTAATTTGAATCTCATTATAATAGCCTTCAGGAAAAAGTGGGCGAATAGGACGGTCAATCAGGCGCGATGTCAGCGTTTCTAGTTCACTGGCACGCCCTTCACGCTTGCCATACCCACCAGGAATTTTACCTGATGCATACATTTTTTCTTGATAATTGACAGTTAATGGAAAAAAGTTTTGTCCTGCCACCGCTTCAGGGCGCACAACCACAGCAACCAGCACCGACACCCCACCCATATGTACAAGCACGGAATTGGCTTGACGGGCAATACGCCCTGTTTCTAAAACGACTTGTTGGTCACCATATTGAAATTCTTGTTTGATTGTTTGAAACATTGAAACTATCCTTTACTTAGCTGGAATTAACAGCAATGATATTGCCGTTTAAAACTCTAAGGGCTGTTTTTATTGATCATAAAAGCACTCCTTAGCGTTCTAAAAGGCAATGCATAATAACTCTATACTTAAATCTTATATCATCACATCTTTAAAAAATACATGATGACCATAGAGTCTAAAAATTAAAAAAACAAAAACGGCGTTTACCATAAAACACCGTTTTATAGAGGGTCAGCATTGTATGCGTCCAAGACAAGCTATCATGGTCATCACAACACTCACCCAACACTCTACAACCAATTAGCGGCGTAAGCCCAATGAGCTAATCAAAGCAGTATAGCGGTCTAAGTCTTTACCTTTTAGGTAGTCTAGCAGCTTACGGCGTTGGTTAACCATGCGGATAAGACCACGGCGACTATGATGGTCGGCTTTGTGTTCAGTAAAGTGTGGTTGTAGGTCATTGATACGAGCAGTCAATAGAGCCACTTGTACCTCTGGGCTACCTGTGTCATTTTCGCCACGCTTATATTGAGCAATGATTTCTTCACGTTGTTGATTGGTTAGCATAACATTTTCCTAATCATGCAGTGCGTTACGATAAGGGCAATCCCTGCACTGCCAGAGCTTGCCTAAAAAAAATTAAAAACACAAACGCTAATTCTATCACAAAAAATAGGTAAAACCAATGTTTTTTACCAAAATCCTCTGACTGCAAGCACCTTATTTAGCCAACCTTTGCGCCACTAACTTTGCGCCACTAATTTTTTTGGTTGCAGCCGCCCTGTGACTGCCACCTCTCCTAGCCCAATAAATACTTGTTTGTGATACAAACGCACAAGACAGGCATTCTCAAAACTTGGCAAAGTATGCAAACGCTCTTTAACGTTTAGTCTTTGTCCCATCTGAAGGCGTATGCATTCGTCATCACCAACCTCAAACGCAGGCAGATGCATCAAAAGACATTCAATCGGCAACATATGTGCTTGTCGTTTGTCACTGGGCGTGGCAGTCAGCGCCTCCAAACTCAAGGCATCCGTCACCACAAACCCTCCTGTTGCCAAACGGCGCAATGACTGCAAATGTCCCACCGTCCCCAAAGCTTTGGCAATATCTTCGCCCAATACACGCACATATACACCTTTGCTACACGCTACCTCCATGGCGAGGGTATGCTCATCTATATAGGTTAAGTCAAGCTTATAAATACAAATCTTACGTGGCTGACGCTCAATCTCTATTCCTGCTCGGGCATACTCATACAGTTTTTTGCCGTCTTTTTTGAGTGCTGAATACATTGGTGGTGTTTGCCACTGCTCACCCAAAAATTGACTTGCCACCTCGTCAAGTGTTTGTTTGGTAATGGTTGGCACTGCCATTGTCGTCACCACTTGCCCAAGCCTATCCCCCGTATCAGTTGCGCTGCCTAGACGCACAATGGCATGATAGCGTTTATCTGCATCAAGCCCAAACTGCGCAAATTTGGTTGCCTCACCAAAACAAAGTGGCAAAAGCCCTGTTGCCATTGGGTCAAGCGTACCTGTATGCCCTGCTTTTTTGGTATCAAGGCTTGCACTCATCATGGCTTTTTTGGCAGCAAACAGCGCTTCATGAGAGCTCAACCCTTCAGGCTTATCCAGCAAAAGCACTCCCGATAAAACACACTTTTTTGAGCTTATCATGTTGTGGTATCTTCATCATCAACGTGACTTTGGGCAGTTTTTTGCATGGCTTCATTGACCAATGCCATCATGTGATTGCCATGAGCGGTCACTTCATCATAATGAAAACGCAAACGAGGTGTGGTACGCGTCTTTAGGGTGGCAGATAATTGTGTACGCAAAAATCCTGACGCACGGCTTAGTACTTGTAGGCTTTCAAGATGCGCTTCTTTGTTCATACCTGTATCTTGGTGGGGTTCTAAAATGGTCACATACACATCCGCATAGCCCAAATCAGGGCTCACCTTAACCCCAGAGATGGTGACAAACCCTGTCAATCTTGGGTCATTAATTTCGTCACGAATCAGTACAGCAAGTGTGCGTTGAATTTGGTCAGCAAGACGCTGGAGTCGTTGGCTCATCAGAGCTCCTTATTCAAATATGGTAATTTTTTTATATGGGGACATGTGTTGTTGCTTTAAATATCATCAACCTACTTTTTTGGATAAGATAGCAAACACCGCTTAGAATCTGTTCACGATTAATTTTTTAAGCAAAAATAAGACAAATCACAAGCTTTCAAGGAAAAAATGCAGATTGATAGCGATTTTATCAAGCAAGTTTTTGACATCAAGTTGTCAGAGTTAGCCATTTTTGATAAAAAAAGCAAGCACTTTTAATGCAATATTCTACAAAAATATAAAAGCTCAATTAATTGTGAACAGGTTCTTAGAACATCATTAAGCATTGACATAGTCTTGAGCATTGGCTATCCACAAATTCATGATGCGTTCACTTAGCTGCGTTTCGCCCACCTCAATCAAAGTGGTTGCAATTTTTTTGGCACAGACAAGTAGTGCCTCATCACGCACAATATCAGAAATATAATACCCCATATCGCCTGTCTGACGCTTGCCTAGCAACTCGCCCGCCCCTCGCAATTCAAGATCTTTTTGGGCAATCACAAAGCCATCAGTACTGTTTTTTAATACCGTCAAGCGCTCACTGCCCGTCAAAGATAGTGGCGTTTGATACAACAGTACACAATAACTTTTTTCACTGCCTCGCCCTACACGTCCACGCAGCTGATGTAGTTGTGACAAACCCAAGCGCTCAGCATTTTCAATCACCATCAAAGACGCATTCGGCACATCAACACCCACTTCAATTACCGTGGTCGCCACCAATAGTGCAATTTTACCTTCTTTAAAAGACTGCATTACAGCCTGTTTGTCAGCCGCTTTCATTTTGCCATGCACCAATCCTGCAGGGATGTCAAGATGCGCGCAAATCTCCTCGTACATCAATTCAGCTGATTGCGCGTCAAGCGCGGTAGATTCTTCTACCAGCGGGCATACCCAATAGGCTTGTTTGCCCTCTTGACAATTGACTGCCACACGCTCTAGCACCTCATCACGGCGCTCACGACTCACCAACACCGTGGTAATAGGGGTGCGTTTTGGGGGCAATTCATCAATCACGGATATGTCCATATCGCCATACATACTCATCGCCAGCGTTCTAGGAATTGGGGTGGCAGTCATGGCAAGCTGGTGTGGAGTACTGCCTTGAACACCTTTATTGGCAAGGCGCAGGCGCTGCTCCACCCCAAAACGGTGCTGTTCATCAATAATTGCCAACCCTAATTTGGCAAATCCCACCCCCTCTTGAAACAATGCGTGCGTCCCTACCACAATCTGCACCTGATTATTTAAGATGCGTGCCAATTGTTGATTGCGCTCCTTGGCACTCTGCTTACCCACCAACCAGCCCACATCCACACCCAGAGGCTCAAACCATTTTTTAAAATTGATAAAATGCTGCTCTGCTAAAATTTCGGTCGGTGCCATGACTGCCACCTGCCAACCCCCATCTAGGGCATGACAGGACGCAAGCGCTGCTACCAGTGTTTTTCCTGCACCAACATCTCCTTGTACCAAGCGCAGCATGGGGCGAGATTGCACCAAATCTGCTACAATCTCTGACACCACCCGAGTCTGCGCCCCTGTCAGCATAAAGGGTAAGCTGTCAATAAGTCGCTCTGCCAATGGGCTATGTGCCTGACAGCGTGGCGCTTTGTGACGATATAGGTTGTTGCGCCGAAACATAAAGCTCAACTGATGCGCCACCAATTCTTCTAAAATTAGGCGCTGACAAGCAGGGTGCGTCCGCTCTTTAAGCTCAGTTAATAGCGCTGTCTGCACAAAAATATCGCTGTTGACATCAGGCATATGCAAGGCATACAACGCAGAAAGCAGGCTGTTTTGTGTTATTGTACCACCATCAATCAAAGCGCCTGCACCTAGCTGCCTTAACAACTCATCAGGTACGCAAAACATACCTTGCTGGGCAAGTGTGTGTAGCGCCAAGCGAATCACTTGGCGAATTTTATTTTGATGCAGCCCTTTGACCGCAGGGTAAACAGGCAATAATGCCGCCTCCAAAGGCTTGGTGCCTGTCACATAATAATCAGGGTGAGCCATTTGCACCCCAAAACGATTCACCTTGACCTCACCAAAGGCACTAATCGTTGCGCCAATACTCATAGTCTCCAGTAAGGCACTATAGGTCTTAAAAAATTTGAGCGTCAGACTACCTGTCTTATCAGTCAAAGTTACGCTCAAACCACGGCTACTATCTACTGCCGTCACCACACCCACCACAAGGCATGACATCCCATCCGTCACCATATCAATAGGAATCACACGGCTACGGTCTTCATACTCTCTGGGCAAATGTAGCACCAGCTCAAATAAACGAGTAACACCCAATTGTGCAAATTTATCCGCCACACCGCTACCTACCCCCGCTAAGGCGGTCAGGGGTAGATTGGCAATAAGGGGGTTTTTGGCTGTTAGCATAGCAATTTATGTCTTTTTGAAAAAAATATCATAAAAATACCACAGTCTGTGCCGCTAAACAAGGGGTGTGCAAGGCTTTAAAAGCGTTAAGTAGACAAACCCCCTTACATCGCCACATCCACCCCACACACTCCTCCAACAAACATCAAACAACAAGCACAGCACAAACACACCAACCATAAAAACCCAAATTTCCCCAAAGAACTCTTCGATAGCGCAATCAAACCTATCCCCTAACACCCCACTTCCACCAAATCCCCACGCTCCACACGAATTTGT
>JBHBMT010000153.1:0-4005 GCA_041773075.1 Moraxella sp. | reverse complement strand
CACCACTTGGTGTTGTAGAAACACCCAATATTGCAAAAAGCCGATTCCCTGATTTTTTGGACTACGTCAAACGTGAACTTAATCAGCGCTACAAGGCAGATGACTTAAAAACAGCAGGCTTGCGCATCATCACCACCTTAGACCCCATCGCACAAATGGCAGCAGACAAGGCGATGGAAAATAAATTACCCGCCCTACAAAAAAGCAATCGCAATACACGTGACTTACAAGCCGCCTTAATTAGCGCCAATCCCCAAACAGGAGCGGTGGTTGCCTTGGTGGGTAGTGGTGATGAATTTACAGGTTTTAACCGCGCTATAGATGCCAAACGTCAAGTAGGTTCGCTGCTTAAGCCTGTCATTTATTTAATGGCATTACAAAGTGGTGAATACAATCTTGCTAGCAGTGTCAATGATACACCCATATCCTACAAAGCAGGAGGGCAATCATGGACGCCAAAAAATTACAACGGACAATCCTATGGCAACCCTGCGCTTGTCACCGCCCTTGCCAACTCTTATAACATTGCCGCTGTCAATACAGGAATGCAGTTTGGCGTCCCTGCCTTTAATCGCTATCTTAAGCAGTTGGGGGTTGAAGGCGATATCCCTGAATACCCCTCCGTATTGCTTGGAGCGGTAGATTTATCACCCATGCAGATGCTTGGTATTTATCAAGTTTTTGCCACAGGAGGAATGTACCACCCCTTGCATAGTATTTATAGCGTGGTTGATGAAAAGGGGCGCATTTTGCAGCAAAGTCAAATACGAGAAGAGCGTCGCCTGCCTGATGACGCTGCTTATCTAACCAACTTTGCCATGCAACAAGTCATTAAAGATGGCACCGCCAAAGCCGCTCAAAGCTTAGGTAACAACATTGCAGGCAAAACAGGTACAACCAATGAGGCGCGTGATGCTTGGTTTGCAGGCTATAGTGGCAACTATGTCAGCGTGGTGTGGGTAGGACGTGATGATAATAAGCCAATCGGTCTTACAGGTGGTACAGGCGCTCTACCTTTGTGGGTGGACTATATGCGCCGCCTTAGACTAACTCCTGTTAGTCTGCCCAAGCCAGAAAAAGTAGAATGGATATGGATTGAACTAGGTACAGGACGCTACAGTGAAGAGGGGTGCGATGGAGCAATTTATGCACCTATCTTGCCCAAATCAGTATCGGATGCCCCTAGTCTGTGTTCACAAATGCTTGCTGAACAAGCGCGCCAAGCTGAATTACTAGCACTCCATGGTGATGAAGCAGTTAGTCTTGATGAAACAGCAGACAATAGCACCGAACCTACAGCTGATACACCTCCTACCCAAAAACCCACCTCCGAAGAAGAGCCTATGCCAACCGAACAATAACCAAAAAAACACCCCAAAGATTGATGCCAAGCTTTGGGGTGTGGTTTGTTTTTGGGTTTTTTATATCACATTTATAGAATCTATTAATGTTTCATATACCCTAATTAATCTTTCATGCATCCCAATTAAAAAGGCGTACCCCCAACTGCCACCGCTGTTTTAAAGCTATTTTGACTTTCGCAGCGGGTCAGCCAATTGATGATGTTGCTATGCTGCTCTTCTAACAATCCTACTCTTTGGCGCGCTGCCGCCACCGCAAAATACAATTGTATGTCTGCACCTGTTAGCTTATCGCCAGTTAGCCAGTGCCTATCTTTTAAAGAAGACTCTAACAATGTTAAGCTTTTTGAAATATTACCATCCAAAATCAGCGCACCAATCTTACGCTTTAGCCCCTTAATAATAGGACGAACAAAAAAAGGCGAGCGCTCCACAGATTTGCCCAAAATCAAGGTCATCACCAAAGGCGGCATCAAACTCCCTTCAGCAAAATGCAGCCAAAACGTATATTCCTGCCATGCTTTATCATCGCTAGGATAAAAGCGTTTGTCTTTATCATAATGCTTAAGCAAGTACTCAATAATCAGCGCCGACTCAGCAAGTACCAGCTTTTCTTGATTTGGACGCTCAATCACCACAATAGGTGCCTTACCCATAGGATGAATGTCACTTAATGCCTTGGGTGCTAGATGAGTTTTATTGCGTTGATAACACATTATCTCATACTCAACACCATAAGTCTCTTTAAGGGCTTCTAGCAACCATACAATGCGAAAAGAGCGCGAATGTGTCAAATGATGCAAATGAATTTTTGGCATAAATTGATTACTCCTGCACCAAAGCCGTCTCTTGGGTAGCCCCCTCGTCTAACACCTCCACCTCCTCGGCAGGCTCTTCATGTTCAACACGCGCCAATCCCACTACGGTTTCATCTTTTGCCAAACGAATCAAAGTCACGCCTTGGGTATTTCGTCCTGCGGTGGTAATTTGCGCCACAGGAGTGCGCACCATGGTGCCCTTATCACTGATTAAAATAATATCATCTTCATCAGTTACACAAACCGCTTTTACCAACTGACCATTGCGCTCTGATGTTTTGATGGCAATCACCCCTTTGCCACCACGACCTTTGGTGGGATAATCATCAATCGGTGTGCGCTTACCAAAGCCATTTTCGCAAGCACACAAAATTTCGCCCATTTGTGGTGCTACCACCAGCGATACCACACGACTGACTGCAAACCCTTCTTCGTCATCGCCATCGTCATCGCCAACCTCTTCTTCATCTGCCAGTGCCAACAAATTAACTCTCATGCCTCGCACGCCTTTGGCAGTACGGCTCATTGGGCGAATCACATCTTCTTTAAAGCGAATGGCTTTACCCTCATTACTAAAGAGCATGATTTCTGTTGTTCCATCAGTGATTGCCACCCCAATCAAGGTATCACCCTCTGCTAGGTCAATCGCACGCAAGCCATTGGCGCGAATATTGGCAAATTGTGACAATGCCACGCGCTTAACCGTGCCTGATGCTGTGGCAAAAAAGACAAACTTATCATCATCTTTTAGAGTTTCTGCTGGCAAAATAGCAGTTACTGCCTCATCAGGCAATAAGCCAATCAAATTAACCAAAGGTCTGCCACGACTGCCACGGCTAGCGATGGGCACTTCAAAACCACGCAGCCCAAACACTCGCCCTGTATTAGTAAAGCACAAAATATGTGCGTGCGTACTGGTAACTAGCAAATGCTCAATCACATCATCTTCTTTCATAGCAGTGGCTGATTTACCCTTACCGCCACGTTTTTGGGCTTGATAATCACTAATGGGCTGGGTTTTGGCATATCCTGTACGCGATACAGTCATAACCACTGTTTGTTCAGGAATCAAGTCCTCACGATTAAAGTCATGACGAGCATCCACAATGTCTGTTTTGCGCTCATCACCAAAATTTTCTTTAATTTCAATCAACTCTGTGCGAATCAAGTGCATCAATTTGTCAAAATCTGCCAAAATCATCATCAGACGTGCAATTTCTGCCAAAATCTCTTGATATTCTGCTGACAGCTTATCCTGTTCAAGTCCTGTCAAGCGATGTAATTGCATATCCAAAATCGCCCCCACCTGTTCAGGGGATAGGCGATAGCGAGTATTATTCTCAATCAACCCAAACGGATTATTTAAATCCTCACCTTCAATCACTTCAGGACGGATAGAATCCGCGCCTGCCGCCTGTAGCATTGCCACCACGCCACCTGCCTGCCATGTCTTTGATAGCAAGTTTTCACGAGCGTCACTGCGATTGGCAGAGGCTTTGATGGTTGCAATTACTTCATCAATATTGGCAAGTGCTACCGTCAATCCTTCCAACAAATGTCCACGCGCTTTGGCTTTGTTTAGCTCAAATATGGTGCGGCGCGTCACCACCTCTTGACGATGACGAATAAACGCCGCAATCAAATCACGCAAAGTCATCAAACGTGGCTGCCAATTATCAAGCGCCACCATATTAATACTAAAGCTAGATTCCAAAGGCGTTTGGGTTGATTGAGAATAATACTCGCTATCGCCTATCCCCTGAACAGGTGGGGGCGATTTTGGATATGCAATTACATCGCTTGACAGGACTTGAACAGGATAAGCT